>JAYSTS010000293.1:0-79781 GCA_043719475.1 Gammaproteobacteria bacterium
GACGCCGTTCAAGCTGTCTCTGTACGTGGCTTTATTCCTGAGTGTTCCATATTTTCTGCATCAGGCATGGTCATTTATTGCACCAGGTCTCTATCTGCATGAAAAGCGATTTGCTGCCCCATTGCTGATTTCGAGCATCACGTTGTTTTACATGGGCGTGTCCTTTGCCTATTTCGTTGTCTTTCCGGTGATGTTCAAGTTCCTCGCCAGCATTACTCCGGAAGGCGTTCTGATGATGACCGACATCGGCCAATATCTGGATTTCGTGATGGCCTTGTTTCTAGCGTTTGGTGCTGCCTTCGAGATCCCCATTGCAGTGCTGTTGCTGGTGTGGACCGGCTTTGCCACTGCCCAGTCTCTGGTTGACAAGCGACCGTACGTAATCGTCGGGTGTTTCGTGGTCGGTATGGTACTCACGCCGCCGGACGTGTTGTCGCAGATCCTGTTGGCTGTGCCGATGTGGATGCTGTACGAAATAGGGGTCTTCTTTGCGCGCTTCCTCCCGGTGCACGCAAACGAACCGACGCCCGAACAGACACCCAGTCTCTAACAGGATAGCGCCTGTGCAAACCGTCGACTCGAACGCCGAATAGAGAAGAAGAACTGCCAATGAGAGTCGTAAGCTGGAACGTCAACGGACTGCGCGCCTGTGCTAAAAAGGGATTCCTCGATTTTCTTGAATCCTCCGGCGCCGATGTCGTAGGCCTGCAGGAAGTTCGTGCATTTCAAGAGCAGCTTGACGAGCCCGTTCGAGCGCCCGCCGGCTGGTTTACCGCCTTCAATGCTGCCCAACGACCAGGGTATAGCGGCGTGGCTATCTACTCCCGGCAAAAACCCGACAAGATTGAAACGGAACTGGGTATTCCTGAGTTCGACGACGAGGGGCGCTTCATCCTCGCTCGGTTGGGCAAACTGCACATCGCTTCGATCTACTTTCCGAAAGGGAGCGGCAAAGAGCGCGACAATTCGCGGGTTCCGTACAAACTCGGTTTTTATGCCGCTGTATTCGAACGGATCGAGAGTCTGCGCAAACGAGGGCCAGTACTGGTGATGGGTGACTACAATACTGCTCACCATGAGATCGATCTAGCCAGACCCAAGACCAACAAGACCTCTAGCGGATTCTTGCCGGAAGAACGCGCTGAAATGGATCGCTGGATCAACGCAGGATGGATCGATACTTTTCGGGCGCGACACCCTGAGGAAACCGGGCATTACACCTGGTGGCGGCAGTTCGGGAACGCCCGCGCTGACAACGTCGGCTGGCGGATCGATTACGTACTGGCATCAGCAAACGCCAACAAGAAAATCTCCGGCGCTTTTATCTGGCCACACGTCTTAGCCTCGGACCATTGTCCGTGCGGTGTCGACATGGAGATCTGAAACAGGCTTCAGCCTGTTGGCCAAAGGGCTGAAAAAGGGGCTGAAAATCGCGAGACGTGCTATCGCTCGAGCAGGATCGTCACCGGTCCATCATTAAGCAATTCAACCTGCATGTCGGCTCCGAAGCGTCCCGTCTCCACCTTGGCGCCACGAGCACGCAGTTCAGTGATGTAGTGTTCATACAGCGCCTCGGCCTGGGTGGGCGGTGCCGCCGTTCCAAATCCCGGACGATTGCCTCGGCTGGTATCTGCGACCAGCGTAAACTGCGAAACTACAAGAACTGCACCGCCAGCATCCAGCACGTTTGCGTTCATTGGTTTGTGAGCATCCTGAAATATCCGGATATCCACGGTCTTGTTGGCCAGCCAAGAGGCCTGCTCCTGCGAGTCGCCAACGGCTACCCCCAGGAGAACCAGCAGTCCCGGTCCGATCCTGGTTATACACTCCCCTTCAACGACAACACTTGCACGCGATACGCGCTGCAGTACTGCTTTCATCGCATCCGGCCGGTCCCCGCGCGCTTGCGATCATTCTCGGTGAGATGCACCTTTCGAATGCGAATGGCAGCCGGCGTGACTTCTACCAGTTCGTCTCCGTCAATGAACTCCAGCGCCTGCTCAAGCGTATGTCGAACCGGTGTGTCCAGCAGAATGTTGTCATCCTTGCCCGACGCGCGCATGTTGGTGAGTTTTTTCTCCTTGATCGGGTTCACCGTCAGATCGGTATCGCGGCTGTATAACCCGACGACCATGCCTTCATAGACAGGATCATTCGGTGCAACCATCAAGCGGCCGCGCTCCTGCAGGTTGAAGAGCGCGAAGCCAACCGCTTTGCCATTGGCGTTGGAGATCATTACACCGTTCTTGCGCTGACCGATTTCATACTTCAGCTTTGGCCCATATCCAGCAGCGCCAAATGACATCACGCCGGTGCCGGATGTCATGCTCAGAAACAGCGGTCGGAAACCCATCAAGGCGCGGGTCGCCAGTCGATAGACCAGACGCATTCGACCTTTGTTGTCGGACTGCATGGAAGTAAGTTCGCCACGTCTGTCGCCCAAGGCTTCCATGACCTTGCCTTGATGCGCATCTTCAACATCCAGGGTCAGCAATTCGTACGGCTCCTGGATCTCCCCATCGATCTCTTTGTCGATGACTTCGGGGCGCGACACCGCGAATTCGTAGCCTTCCCTGCGCATGGTTTCAATCAGCACCGAAAGGTGCAGTTCGCCGCGACCGGAAACCCGGAAGCGATCCGGATCTTCGGTGTCTACTACGCCCAGAGCCACGTTATAGGACGCTTCACGAAACAGCCGTTCACGAATCTGTCGGCTGGTGAGGAACTTGCCCTCCAATCCTGCAAATGGCGAGGTATTCACACAGAAGAGCATCGTCAACGTCGGTTCATCCACACTGAGCGGTGGCAGCGCCTCTGGCGTATCAGGCGCGCAGAGGGTGTCCGATATCGCGATCTCGTCGACACCGGTCACGTAGACGATGTCTCCAGCCAGGGCTTCATCTCGCGGTTCTCGTGCAAGGCCGCGACTGCAAAGTACATCCAGAATGCGTGCACGCCTCGTCTTGCCGTGCCGGTCAATCGCTATAATCGGCATGTTGCGCTTGACCCTGCCACGCTTGATCCGACCGATTCCGATCACCCCTACATAACTCGAGTAGTCGAGGGATGAGATCTGCAATTGCAGCGGTTCGTCGAAATCCCCGGCCGGGGGTGGGACCTCTGCAAGGATCAGGTCCAGCAACGGCGACATGTCAGGTGCCAGATTATCCGCATCCATGCCCGCAACGCCGAGCAGTGCCGAGGCATAGATGATCGGAAAATCGAGTTGAACGTCGTTCGCACCAAGGTTGTCGAACAGGTCGAATACCTGATCTACCACACGATGCGGGTCTGCACCGGGACGGTCTACCTTGTTCACAACAAGGATTGGATTCAACCCAGCCGCGAAGGCCTTTTGCGTTACAAATCGCGTCTGCGGCATTGGCCCGTCGACGGCATCGACCAGCAACAGAACCGAATCCACCATCGACAGCACACGCTCGACTTCACCACCGAAGTCAGCGTGTCCGGGTGTATCGACGATGTTGATGATATGGTCTTTGTATTCGATAGCTGTGTTTTTCGCGAGAATCGTGATGCCACGCTCCCGCTCAAGATCGTTGCTGTCCATCACGCGCTCACCGGCACCGGCGCTAACGGTTCCGGTCTGTTGAAGCAGACGATCCACCAAGGTGGTTTTTCCATGATCGACGTGCGCGATGATGGCTACATTGCGAAGGATATGATTGGTCACTAGACTTCCGCGCCTTTCGGGCGCTAAACAACTTGTTGAACGGCGGGGTTATGGGTAGACCGCAAGTGGGGTTACCAACGGGTCTGCCAAAAAATGGAGCGCGATTATGGCCGAACAGCGTCGCGCTGTCGCGCTGATTTCCGGTGGTCTGGATTCGATGCTGGCCGCGAGGGTTGTAAAGGACCAGGGAATCCACGTTGAGGGTGTGAATTTCTTCACCGGTTTTTGCGTGGAAGGGCACACCCACGCCATCCGCGAGCCGCGAGGAAACCGCCCCAAACGCAACAACGCACTGTGGGTTGCAGAACAACTTGGGATCAAACTCCACATCATTGACGTGATCGAGGAGTACAAGGATGTGCTGCTCAACCCCAGGCACGGTTATGGCGCCAACATGAATCCCTGTCTGGATTGCAAGATATTCATGGTCCGCAAGGCTAGGGAACTGTTCATCGAAAGCGGCTTCATGAGCGATCACAACTTTGATTTCATCGTTACCGGCGAGGTGGTTGGGCAGCGGCCGATGAGTCAGCGCAAACAGACGATGCCAGTGATCGCCCGGGATTCCGGCGCTACAGACCGTTTGTTACGCCCACTCAGTGCCAGAAACCTGCCCGAAACAATGCCTGAGCGGGAGGGATGGGTGAACCGCGAGCGTCTTTTCGGCTTCTCCGGGCGGGACCGCAAACCCCAGATTGCTCTCGCACGGCAGCTTGGTTTCAACGATTGGGCCCAGCCCGCTGGTGGTTGCTGCTTTCTTACGGATGAGAATTACTCGAAAAAGCTCGTTGATCTGTGGCAGGCACGCGGTGACCGGTCGTACGAACTTGACGACATCATGCTGCTCAAGGTGGGACGTCATCTGCGTCCCGCCCCGAACTACAAGCTGATCATTGGCCGCGAAGAAGGTGAAAATGAGTACTTGCGTGGTTATCAGTACTGCATGACCAGCATTGAACCCATCAGCCACATGGGGCCAATGTGCCTGATCGATGGAAAACCGACTGTCGACGATCTCGGTCTCGCCGCCCGCTTGGTCGCCCGGTACAGCCAGGGTCGCGAAGCTGATTCAGTGAGCCTCGAAATCAAGCGGCCGGATGGCTCCGGCGAAGTCGTCACCGTCATCCCGCTTCCAGTAGAGGAACTTTCATCCTCCTGGCATGTATGAAGACCACCACTCATGATGATGGTGATGGACAGCCTGCCGAGTTCACGCTCGATACCAAAGGACTCCTGTGTCCGCTGCCAGTCATCAGGACCCAAGACCGAATCCGGTCACTTCAATCAGGCGATCTGTTGATGGTCGTAGCTACCGACCCAGGCGTCATGTACGACATTCCGTCGTGGTGTCGAATTCACGGGCACGAACTGGTCGCCAGCGTCCGCGAAGGCAAACTGTGCCGAATCACCATCCGAGTGCAGAAAGCGCTTTCCGCACCGAAATAGTGCCATCGAATTTTCCGCAGCACGGGATTGGCGCATAAAGCCCGGGAATATGGATAATACGGTGCCCAATAGACACCTCCGGGCTATGGCATGTTCGTTGCTTGATTTTTTGGATAGGTTCTAGATAGGTTTTAGATATGTTCTGAAGATGTTTTAAAGGCAGAGTGAGTACATTTCGAGCACAGGCGTCGTGCTCGACTGACACGCACAGAGCCGGGGGGAATGGGCCAAAAGGGCCGTGAAGGGGTAAAAGGCCAGCACACTATTCGAACTGGTCGAACTGGCTACACATCAGCAAGTCACAAGGTAACAAGTAATGTCAGACAACACTCTGAAGATGATTTCCGACCACGACGTGAAATGGGTAGATCTTCGTTTCACAGACCCGCGCGGCAAGGAACAGCACACCACGGTACCAGCAAAGAAAGTCACGAAAGAAACCTTTGTTGATGGCGTCATGTTTGACGGCTCGTCGATCGCCGGCTGGAAGGCCATCAACGAGTCCGACATGATTCTGATGCCCGATGACAGCACATCTGTAATGGACCCATTTCGTGATGATGCAACCCTGATCTTGCGTTGCGACATCATCGAGCCGAGCACTATGCAGCCTTACGAGCGTGATCCACGTTCGGTCGGCAAGAAAGCCGAAGCCTACCTCGCATCAACCGGCATTGGTGATACGGCATTTTTCGGACCGGAGCTAGAGTTCTTCGTATTCGACGACGTGCGATTCCATGTCGGCATGGGATCAAGTGGTTTCACCATCAACGCTGAAGAAGCAGCCTGGTCTTCCGGACTGGAATTTGAAGGCGGTAACCTCGGCCATCGTCCCCGCGTGAAAGGTGGTTACTTCCCGGTTCCGCCCGTGGATTCCGCTGCCGATCTTCGTTCTGCAATGTGCAACGCACTCGAATCGATGGGTATCGAAGTAGAAGTACATCACCACGAAGTAGCCACTGCTGGCCAGAACGAAATCGGCACGCGATTCAACACGCTGGTCAAAAAGGCTGATGAAACTCAGCTCTACAAGTACTGCGTGCACAACGTTGCTGACGCTTACGGCAAGACCGTAACCTTCATGCCGAAACCGCTGTTCGGTGACAACGGCAGTGGTATGCACGTGCACCAGTCCATTGCCAAGGGCAAGACCAACGTCTTCTACGGCGACGTGTATGCTGGTTTGTCAGAGACCGCGCTGTTCTACATCGGTGGAATCATCAAGCATGCAAAGGCCCTCAATGCCTTCACCAACCCTTCCACCAATTCGTACAAGCGACTGGTCCCGGGTTATGAAGCGCCAGTGCTGCTTGCCTATTCGGCTCGCAACCGTTCGGCATCGATTCGTGTGCCCTACATCCAGGGTGGCAATCCGCGTGGGTACCGCATCGAAGTGAGATTCCCAGATAGCACTGCAAACCCATATTTCGCTTTCGCATCCATGCTGATGGCCGGCATTGATGGCATCAAGAACAAGATCCACCCTGGGGACAGCTTCGACAAGGACCTCTACGACTTGCCAGCCGAGGAACTCAAGAACGTGCCGACGGTATGCGGCGCGCTGGATGAAGCGCTTGACTCCCTGGACAAGGATCGAGCCTTCCTGACGGTAGGTGGTGTGTTCACGGATGCGCTGATCGACTCCTATATCGCCCTCAAGCGTCAGGACGTTGATCGTCTGCGCATGACGCCGCATCCGGTCGAGTTCGATATGTACTACAGCGTCTGATCCAACCGACTTGAGCCCCTGTTGTCTCGCGGCACCGGGGGCTTTTTTTTACCTGCAAAAAGTCCACTATCTACGACTCCGTCCGACTGGTGCCTGGCTGTGAAGTATTACGCTCACCTTCTCGTGTTCGCTCTCCTGCTATCTGGCTGGGCTATGGCTGAAAGCAGGATCTATAAAACCAAGGATGCCAACGGGAACGTGATTTTCACCGATGTGCCGCCGGTAAAGGGTGGCAAGCCAGAAGACCCGATAGTCCTGAAAGAAACCAACACCTGGGCAGGACCGGGGACGGACAAGACCACTAAGCGGACACCCTGGATCGTCGACGAAAAAGGAGAAGCGACACCCGACGTTTTTGTGCCCTATTCAACTCTGAGTATTGTAAGTCCCGCCAATGATGCCTCTGTTCGCGAAAACAGCGGTCGTGTCACCGTCATAGTCAGCGTCCTTCCGCCTCTGGCCGTAAATCTGCAGCTCCGATTGATCATGGACGGTAAAACCATGGGCCAGAATTCCGGCGCGAGCTTTCCACTCGAAAACGTTGATCGGGGCACGCACAGCCTGCTTCTGGAAGTGGTCAATTCAGCGGGCCAAAGTCTGCAGCAATCGTCTGTGACCACGTTTCATATGCAGCGTTATCACCTGCCTCCACCGAAACCAAAACCAAAGCCAAAACCGACAATAAAAACTGGTTAGGAACCGGTAGGCTTTAGTGACGGCACCAACACCTGAGTATTTTCAGGTGAACGATCTCCCAGTCTTCGACTTGCTCTCTCCAGCGTCATGCACTACTTTGGTGCACTTTGTCAGTGAGTAGTGCACTTGGTTCGGTTCTTGCTTGAACATGAAGTTGCGTATGACTGAATTCATCCCTTTGGCCTCCCCGCGTACAACCGCCGCCTACATCGTCGACAATCAACGGACCGGGATTGTCGTGCTCGATGAAAACCTGATTCTGGTGTATCTGAACCCCGCCGCAGAGAATCTCCTGAGCCGATCGAGAGAACAGACCATAGGCCTCTCTGTGAGCGAACTTCTGCAGGCTGACGACAACATCGTCCGGACCCTCAACCGGGCACTCATCGATCTGCAATCGGTCACCGTCCGGAAATTAGAGATCACGCTGGCGGATCGAAGTCACCTGATCCTTGACGTGAGTGCGACGCCGTTACCGGAGGAAAGAGCGTTGCTGCTGGAATTACAACCCCTGGATATCCAGTTGCGGTTCAGCCGCGATGACCAGTTGGCCAGTCAACAAGAAACGTCGCTGCAACTCATCCGTGGGCTCGCCCACGAAGTCAAGAATCCACTGGGCGGCATTCGCGGTGCGGCTCAGTTGCTGGCGCGCGAGCTGCCTTCCGAACAACTGCGCGAATATACGGGCATCATTCTGGGCGAGGTCGACCGACTGAGAGACCTCGTCGATCGCATGATGCGTCTGCGCTCTACGCCCCGCTTCGCGGAATGCAACGTCCACGAAGTACTTGAGCGCGTTCTGGTGCTCGCCGGTGCCGAGTTCACGACAATCACCATGATCCGGGACTACGATCCCAGCCTGCCGTCCCTAATCGCTGATCGCGACCAACTGCTTCAGGCCTTTCTTAACGTTGTCAGAAATGCCTGCCAGGCTTTGCCGGGTACTGCCGGTCCAACGGTGAGGATTCGAACCCGAATCGCTCGCCAGTTGACCGTCGGCCGATATCGGCATCGCAGTGCTATCCGAATCGACATCGAAGATAACGGGCCCGGTGTGAATCCGGCACTCGCCGAACGAATATTCTTCCCAATGATAAGCGGTCGGCCTGAAGGGACTGGCCTGGGTCTTGCATTGACACAGACCATCATCACGGATCACAGCGGAATCATCGAATGCACAAGCAGGCCTGGCCAGACCGTGTTCACGATTCAGCTACCAACGTCGCAACCACAGGCTTCCCGGCCGGCCGTGGACGTATCTTGAGCGGCAGAGTCTGGGTCGTCGACGATGATCGATCCATTCGCTGGGTATTGGAAAAAGCGCTCGATCAAGCGGGTATCCCGGTCACCTTGTTCTCGTCTGCAGAGGATGCGTTGGAGGCTTTGGCAAACGAAACACCAACCGTCATCCTCACTGATATTCGTATGCCCGGGATGGACGGCCTGAGCTTTGTCAAAGTCATCCAGGAGCGAGACCCCAAACTACCCGTTGTTGTGATGACCGCTCACTCCGATCTGGAAAGCGCAGTGCAGAGTTATCAACACGGCGCCTTCGAGTATCTGGCCAAACCTTTTGACGTCGATGAAGCCGTCGCAGTGCTGACACGAGCCATCGCTCACGCAGAAGCAATTCGCGAGCAGGGTTCGATAACGGACGACGGACACAGCGATTCAAGAACCGAGATTATCGGCCAGGCACCAGCGATGCAGGATGTCTTCCGGGCGATTGGCCGGCTCGCTGCATCCAATGTCACGGTGCTGATCAATGGAGCTTCAGGCACTGGCAAAGAGCTTGTCGCGCGCGCTTTGCACGAACACAGCCCCCGAGCGAACTCAACATTTGTTGCCCTGAACATGGCAGCGATACCGAGCGAGCTCATCGAAAGTGAGCTGTTCGGGCACGAAAAAGGCGCATTCAGCGGAGCGGTTGCCCGCCGCATTGGCCGATTCGAACAAGCCCACGGCGGTACGTTGTTTCTTGATGAAATCGGTGACATGCCAGCGTCTGCGCAAACTCGATTGCTAAGAGTCTTATCGGCCGGTGAGTTCTTCCGTGTTGGAGGGCACTCTCCGGTACGGACCGACGTTCGCATCGTCGCCGCGACGCACCAGAACCTCCAGGAATTGGTCAAGGATGGCCGATTTCGCGAAGACCTTTTTCACCGATTGAATGTCATTCGCATCCATCTGCCCACGCTTGCCGAACGCCGGGCAGACGTTCCATTACTGGCCAGACACTTCCTGCAGACCGCCGCGCAGGAGCTGAACGTCGAGTGCAAACGACTGTCTTCTGCCGCACAGGAACTCCTCATGAACCTGCCTTGGCCAGGCAATGTGCGGCAATTGGAAAATACTTGTCGATGGTTAACCGTCATGGCGCCGGGGCAGGAAGTCCAAACCGCAGATTTTCCGCAGGACCTGGTGCCTTCAGCCCGAGAAGTGCAGATCACCGCCGATCGAAGTTGGGAGGAGGCCCTGTCCGCCTGGGCAACCAACACGCTGCTCAGCGCTCCAGACACAAGGCTGCTCGATATCGCCACTCCAATTTTCGAGCGAACAGTCATTCTTGCCGCATTGGCGAAGACTGGCGGACGCAAAAAGGACGCCGCAATACTGCTAGGCTGGGGACGTAACACGCTGACCCGGAAGATGCAGGAACTTGGCATGCCGGACTAGCCAGCCTTGTTCAACGTTGTGCTCTTCGAGCCTGAAATTCCTCCGAATACCGGCAATATCATCCGCCTTTGCGCGAATACCGGTACCCATCTACACCTGATCAGACCACTTGGATTTGAATGGTCGGATCGCCGCTTGAAGCGGGCCGGGCTCGACTATCACGAGTGGGCCCGAGTCAGCATCCATGACAATCTAACGGACTACCTGCGTGGCAAACCCCTCGAGCGTGTCTTCGCATTCACTACAAAAGGGAAAAGCGATCACCATGCTGTCAGCTACCTGGCCGCTGACACCCTGATATTCGGCCCGGAAAGTCGTGGGCTCCCCGACGAGGTCTTGAACATGCTGCCACCATCGCAGCGGCTACGAATTCCGATGCAGCCTGCGTCAAGAAGCCTGAATCTCTCTAACGCCGTAGCGGTGGCCGTGTACGAAGCCTGGCGTCAGCATGACTTTGCCAGCAACTGATCGAAAGTTCAGTGCTTGATCGCGTCGGGGGACGGGCTGTTTCTCTGGGCTTCGGACTGATTCTCGGACTGAGCCTGCGCTTTTTGTTGTGCCACGGCCTGCCGATAGAGCGCTTCAAAGTTGACTGGGGCCAAGTGCAGCGGCGGAAAACCACCTCGCACAACCAGTGCATCAACGGATTCGCGAAGATACGGAAACAAGGTGGTGGGACAGATGGTACCCAGCGCTCGCTGGAGCAATTCTCCAACAATTCCCTGAACGTGAAACAGTCCGGCTTGCTGGGCTTCAACGATATACGCTGTTTTTCCGTTCGCCCGCTTGGCCCGCACTGTCGTACTCAATACCACTTCAAACAGGCCATTGGGGCCACCATTGGTGCGCGCGCCAATATCGACATTGAGCTCTGGCTTCCATTCCTCACCAAACACTTCGGGAGTGCCGGGAGATTCGAACGAAGCATCCTTGAGATAGATCCGATCGAGTCGAATCTGACCGTTACCCGAACCAGTCGACGTAACCGAATCCGCACTCTGCTCACTCATGCGCGTACAACCGGTAGATTCTGATTCCGCCACTCCATGAAGCCACCGTTCAGTCGGCTGACATTGGCAAAACCTTTCTTGCGAAGAATCGTGCCCGCAGCGCCGGCGTGCTGCCCCATTCGGCATATCAGCACGAGTGGTCGTTCCTTGTAGCGCGTCAACTCGTCCACCCGAGTTTCAATAGACGCATAGGGGACATTCAGGGAACCAACCAGATGACCCTGGTCAAATTCCTTCTTGTCACGTAAATCGACCACGACTGCTTCTTCGCGATTCACGAGATCAACCAGTTTCTGCGTGCTGATTCCTGCGCCGCCTCGATTCATTTCATTGCGAATGAACAGCACCAGCAGAATCACAAAGCTGCCAGCGAGCATGGGATGATTGCCTAAGAACGCGAAGAACTGTTCCATGGAATGTCGGATTCAGAAAAAGGCGGCGATTATAGCCACTGGCGGGCAACTCACACTCCGGGAATTTCGGCTCGACCAAATTCTCAAGAACCTGGCTAAACCGGCACTAGTTATCTACGGACTGACACGACGATGACCTACACACTTTTCGGCGGCGAACTGAGTCTTTTTACGCGCAAACTGGAAGCGGCGATGAAATTCACGGGTCTACCGTTTGATTGCGTTGACAAGAACCACGCGAACCGCGAACTCCTGGAACTTCGTTCCGGAACCCATCAGGTACCCGTCCTGCAGACGCCAGAGAACTGGGTACTTGCGGATACCACACCCATCATCGAGCTGCTCGATTCACGGATCGGAACTCGTCGACTTTTTCCCGAGGGTGCGATGGGCGCACTGGTTCATGTGTTGGAAGAGCATTTCGATGAGTGGATCGCCCGGACTTTGGTGCACTACCGCTGGCATTACCCGGCAAGCGCTGATTTCGCCGCCTCACGAATGGCCAACGGTGACGAATCGATCGCCCGTCGAATGCTTGACTGGGGACCGCGTGCCTGTCGGGCAACGGGCACGGAATCACTCCTTCAGCAACGCGCTGCCGAAGCCGAGTATGAACGAATGCTGGTTGCCGCTGAGGCGCAACTGACGCAGACCGCTTTCCTCCTGGGTGATCGCCCAACGGCTCTGGATTGCATCGTGCTCGGTGGGCTGCGCGCGCATACGAACATGGATCCGGACCCAAAACGAATCGTGGCGGGCTTCCCCACGGTACTCGACTGGTGTGAACGACGAGCCGATACATGGGATGGGTACGGAGAGCTTGCGTCAATCGACGACCCGACAGACTTCGCCGTTCACACTCTGGAAGAAATGCATTCAACCTATGTGCCGTACATGCAGGGCATGAGATCTGCCCTTGCCGCTGGAGCCAAGGCTTGTCAGCTTGAAATCTATGGCGAGACCGTCAGCTACCTGACGCGGGCCTATCCCGAAAAGTCACGGAAAATGGTCTCAAACCGAATCGCGCGACTCACAGGAACCGCGCGCAAGGACGCCCATGCCTTTCTCGATCAATGGAAACTCACGGAGGTATTTGGCGCCGACTGAACTGCTCCAGACCGGCTGTGAGACTCGCGTCAGTCTGGGATTCGGACCCATAGTGTAGAATTCCCGCCGCCAATCGCAGACCACTAATCAGTCTTCAACATGCTTGGGCTCAAGAATGCAAACTATGCATAAGGTCAGTCTACTCGTCATCCTCGATGGTTTCGGGCACCAGCAACCAGGTCCTGACAACGCGATCAGTCAGGCGGTCACTCCAAATCTGGATCGGCTTCATCGAGAGTACCCACACACGCTGATCTCCGGCAGCGGACTGGATGTGGGACTGCCAGATGGCCAGATGGGCAACTCTGAAGTCGGTCATATGCACCTCGGTGCAGGACGCGTTGTCTATCAGGACTTCACTCGTATCAAACGCGCGGTCGAACAGAACGAACTGGCCCGCAATTACGCCTTCACCAACGCATTCAGCAAGTTGCACAAGACAGGTGGTGCGCTGCACGTGATGGGGTTGTTGTCATCGGGCGGTGTACACAGCCATGAGGCGCAGATTTTTGCTGCGCTCCGTATCGCTCGGGAAGCTGGCATTCAAAAGGTCTATCTGCACGCGTTTCTGGACGGAAGGGACACACCACCAAAAAGCGCGATGGAATCCTTGCTGGCCGCAGAGGAGCTATTTACCCAGATCGGAGGGGGCTCAGTCGCCAGCATTTGCGGCCGCTACTTCGCCATGGACCGCGACCAACGCTGGGATCGACAGGAGCGTGCGTACAATCTTCTGGTGCGTGGAGAAGCTCCGTTCCACGCTGCTACCGCGAGCGCCGGACTTGAACTGGCATACGCACGCGGCGAGACAGATGAGTTTGTACAACCAACAGCAATACATGCCGCCGGCTCCTTGCCGATTCGCTTTGCGGATGGCGATGCCGTGCTGTTCATGAACTTTCGTGCAGACCGAGCACGACAGCTCACACGAGCGATCATTGATCCTGTATTCACGGGCTTCGAGCGTCGCAGCACTGTCAGACTCTGCGACTTCGTGATGTTGACGCGCTACGCAGACGATATCGATGCATCCTGTGCATTCGACACCCCACAGCTTCGCAACACGCTGGGTGAGTACCTCTCACATCTGCATAAACGACAACTGCGAGTCGCCGAAACGGAAAAATACGCGCACGTGACTTTCTTTTTTTCCGGCGGTCGAGAAGAGCCGTTCACAGGCGAAGATCGAATCCTTGT
Source organism: Gammaproteobacteria bacterium (assembly GCA_043719475.1). GTDB lineage: Bacteria > Pseudomonadota > Gammaproteobacteria > Pseudomonadales > Azotimanducaceae > SYFY01. Next base: position 13,969 of record JAYSTS010000293.1, read on the forward strand.
GCCATCGCCGAGGGTTGCCACCTATGACCTGCAACCAGAAATGAGTGCAAGCGCCGTCACTGACGCCCTGGTCAAGGCGATCAAGGATCAGCATTACGACGTCATCATCTGCAACTATGCCAATGGCGATATGGTTGGCCATACCGGAATAATGTCCGCCGCCGTGCTTGCCGTTGAAACACTGGACGCCTGCCTCGGACGATTGATGGAGGCAACCGAACAAGTGGGCGGGCAAATGCTCATCACGGCCGATCATGGCAACTGCGAACAAATGATGGATCACGAGACAGGGCAACCGCATACCGCACACACCTGTGAACCGGTCCCATTGATCTACTTCGGCCCGACGTCACTGTCCATGGTGGCGGGAGGTTCCCTGCAGGACGTAGCTCCGACATTACTCAATCTGATGGGTATTGATGCGCCCGAGGAAATGACCGGGCGTTCGCTGGTCGAGATCCGCGCGCAGCGCAGCGCCTGATTACCATGTGGTCTTGTCTATCATTCGGAGCGGGCGTTCGCGGTTTGCTCACCGGATTGTTTCTGGGGCTTGGCTCGCTGGGCACAGCACCCGCGATGGCAGCACCAGCGAATGACCAGGAGCAAGCCAACCAGGCCCTCAAAGTCATCGTCGGTGAACTCAACCAGCTCGATCGCTGGCTGAATGATGCCGAGCAGAAACAAGCCGGCTTGCAGAAAGAGCTTGCCGGTCATGACCAGCGGGTGGCAGACGTATCCCGCGCACTGGCTTCGACAGACAAAAGTCTCCGCGACGGAGAGCAGGAAGTGGCAAGGCTTCAATCGGAGCGCTCCGATCTTGACCGGCAAAAAGAAGCGCAAGCCAGTCGAATTTCACGCCATATCAATGCGGCTTATCGACTGCAACGCCAGGACGTCGTCAGGGCGATGCTTAACGACGAGGCGCCTGCCGATATGGATCGGATGCTGCGCTACCACCGTTACTTCAGCGACGCTCGCATGGAATCCGTTCGTGCGTTTCAAACCACGCTGCACGCGATCACTGAAAACGAAGAAAGGCTTGGCGAAGAGCGGAGCACGCTTGAGAAAAACCGTGAGGAATTGCTGGGCAAGCAGACCGATCTCGATTCACGGCGTCAGGAACGTACAGGACTGATTCGACAACTCGCACGAGATGTTGCAGATAAAAGCGCTCGGCAGAAACAGCTCAGCACAGACCGCCAACGACTGGAGCGACTACTCGCAGAATTGGCACGCCGATCACAAGAGCGGTCCAACACTGATTTTCGTGGTCGACGTGGAAACCTGCCTTTGCCCGTTTCCGGGAATCCGGTGTTCAGGTATGGCGCACCGCGCGCTGATGGTCGATTGCGATGGGAAGGTATGGTCTATCGCTCAGAAAAAGGTGCACCGGTTCACGCTGTCCATCGGGGCACAGTTGTGTTCGCGAACTGGTTGCGCGGTTTCGGAATGCTCGCAATCGTCGACCACGGCAATGGATTTCTGACTTTGTATGGCTACGTAGACGGGCTCAACAAGAACGAAGGTGACGCCGTGGAAAGCGGTGAAGTAATCGCCTATGCGGGACAAAGCGGCGGACAGCCATTTGACGGCGTCTATTTCGAGATCCGCCACAAGGGAATTGCAATCGACCCCCGCCCCTGGCTGCGCAAGTAGTGCATCGCCCAGCAGTACTGTTGGTCGCAACACTGTGCATGGCAACAGGCATGCTCCTTGGTGTAATGCTTCAACAAGTTCACCCGCTGTCGTCCCGCAACGATCAAAAATTACTGTTGGATCAGACGATCGAATACGTCACAACGCATTACGTGGATGAAGTAACGCAGCGGCATCTGATTGACGGTGCCTTGACCGGATTGTTTGAAAGCCTTGATTCTCACTCGCGATTTCTGGGTGTGGATGCGATGCGGGAAATCGCGTCCGAGGCCCGAGGTCACTACGGTGGTGTGGGGCTGGAGGTTTCTCTGGTCGACCAGTACTTCACGGTCATTCGCACCCTTCCCGGAACGCCCGCTGACAGCGCTGGCATCGAGCCAGGCGATCGACTCGCCGCCGTCGGGGGCGAGTCGTTACGCGGCAAGCGCATCGGCGACGTCATCCAGATGCTGCGAGGCGCACCGGAAACCGATGTTGTCCTCGAAGTAAGACACGGAGAACACCGACGCTCCCTTCGACTTCGCAGACAGCGCATTGACACGATCTCGGTAGAAGGTGAGAAGATCAACCAGGATATGGGCGTCATTCGAATCTCTCTGTTCACTGACAAGACAGCCGACGAAGTCAAAGAAATTCTCGCGATTCTGGATAACGTTGCAACACCCCTCAGGGGGTTGATTCTGGATCTGCGGAACAACCCTGGAGGATTACTGACCTCAGCAGTCGATGTCGCGGACCTGTTCCTCCCCAACGGACTGATCGTACGTACCCAGGGTCGCTCACCAGAAAGTACATCCAGATACGAAGCAACTGTCGGTGATATTGCACACAACCTGCCGCTTGCCATTCTCACTGACGGCGCCACGGCATCGGCTGCAGAAGTCGTCACTGGAGCCTTGCAGGACTCCAAACGCGCGGTCGTTATCGGGTCGACAACCTACGGCAAGGGCTCTGTTCAGACGTTGTTTGGTGTCGAAGGGAAGAGAGGCATCAAGTTGACCACAGCCCGCTACTACACCCCGCGTGGCAAGGTGATCGATGGCAATGGCATCGAACCCGATGTCGATTGGACCGGTGATTACGGATCACTTCCTGCGTTCGCCGCCAGGACCCTGCACGATGTATCTACCTCGAGTGCATCTACCTCGCAGTGATTCAGCCAATACCCCATCATGGCAACCCGGTAAGGCATGACCAATCATCAACTATCCAACTTTCTCTCTATGACAGACCAGTACACACGGACCATTCTCACCACCGAACTTGCGGAAAACAGCAGCCGATGCATGGATATCAACGGTACCAATATCCTGATATGCCGGTCGGGCGGGGAGTACTTTGCTGTTCGCAACCTTTGTACGCATGCCGACTCACCGCTGGACAGTGGGCGTATTCGCAATCGGATGGTCTCATGCCCTTTGCACGGCATGCGGTATGAGCTGGCAACCGGCAAACCGTTTGGCCAGCTGACCCGGATTCCGCTCAGCACATTTCCGATTCGCATTGTGGACGGCTACCTTGAGGTGGCGGTCAGCTGATACGCTCTTGGTATCAGGATCTTTCAACGTCGGAGGCAATGATGATCAGGGGCGTCCACCACGTAGCCATATCTACCCCAAACCTCGAGCGGATCGTTGCGTTTTATCGAGATATTGTTGGCGCGGAAGTCGTTTATGAAGGGGGCTGGCAACGAGGGTCGGACGTCATCGATGGAATCGTCGGCCTGAAGAACTCGGAAGCCAAGCAGGCGATGCTGAAACTCGGAAACGCCTATCTCGAGTTCTTTGAATACGTTTCCCCTGCCGGCGATCCGAAGAACCCTAAGTACGGGGTCAATGATCACGGCTATACCCATTTTGCGCTGGACGTGCAGGACATCGACGCGGAATACGAACGGCTGTCTCGAGGCGGAATGACCTTTAATTGTCCGCCACCAAACTTCCCGGGCAGCCCCATAAGAGCAACCTACGGACGAGATCCGGACGGCAACGTCATCGAAATTCAGGAAATCCGCGACCCCGCACATGGCTTCGCACTGGAGAGAACCAAAACTCGCCTCTGAACGTAACCTGACGGTAGTCTGGCGTTCAACCCTGCCCTCACTTATGCTCCCTCTCGCCAGCCGCTCGATTGGCTCGCACATAACAAAAATTACCGTCCGGCCACGATGCCGGATGGGACAGCAGGACTGGGGGAAGCATCCTGTTCACAACGGCCATCAGGCGCGGTTTTGCGTTCGCCTGTTTTTCACTCTTGCCGATTTCCGGCATCACCGCTGAACTGGCGATCGTCATCGACGATCTCGGTTATCACGCAGATCGTGCGGAGCGCATCCTGCATCTGCCTGGCCCCCTGACACTCGCCGTATTGCCAAACACACCCGGCGGTGTCCAACTTGCGCAGCGAGCACCCGGCTTTGGCAAAGAAGTCATTCTGCATCAACCGATGGAAGCCACGCCGTCTCGCTGGGCATTGAGAGAGCCAGGAACGCTCATGGCATCAATGAGTGCCCAGGAGTTTGATCGTACCTTTGAAGCTGCTCTTGATCGGCTGCCGAACCTGGCGGGAGTCAGCAATCACACCGGCAGCTTGCTGACCAGTTCGCCAGCGGCCATGCAGCGACTGATGGCCATCGTCAAAAAGAGAAATCTCTACTTCCTGGACAGCCGTACTACTGCCGCCACGGTCGCGCTGGATGTGGCGGAAGCCAACCTGGTACCCGCGACGCATCGTGATGTCTTCCTCGACAACGTCCTTTCTCTGGAGGCTATCCACAGCGCGTTCAAGGATGCGATTGCAAAGGCTCGCAAAAATGGGAAGGCCATCGTGATCGGTCATCCTCACGAAGCGACAATTCGATATCTGGAGCATGTGCTTTATGCGCTGCCGAGCGACATCACCCTCGTTTCGGCTGGTTCTCTCGCGCATTCCAGTTATCCAGCAACTGCTGTCCCGCAGCAAGTTGCAATGTCCCCGCATAGAGCGCTCGCCCAGTAATCACCCCAGCCAAGTCGCTCCCTTCTGACTCCGCCACTGCGCGACACAATCGCTCCAGATCTTCGAGTTGGTGCACACCACCCGAGGCAATCACCGGTATGCGCGTACAACGAGCCAGCGCCAGGGTTGACTCGATGTTGACGCCCTCAAGCATGCCGTCGCGATCGATATCGGTATAGACAATGCCCGCCAGCGGCAGATGCTCAACTGACCGCGCAAAGTCAGTTGCCTGAACTTCCGTAGTCCGATCCCAACCTGCCGTTGCCAGTCGACCTGCACGCGCGTCCAGTCCGAGTAGAATCTTCTCTGGAAATTGCCTGGCCAGTTCTTCAAGAAAGGCGGGCTCTTCAATAGCCCTCGTGCCAACGATCAACCGAGCCACACCGACGGCAAAATAGGCCTTCGCAATCGCAAGCGAACGAACGCCGCCTCCAAGCTGAACCGGCACACCAGGAATTGCCGCTACCATGCGCCCGACCAATTCCCGATTGCGCGGCTGACCGGCAAAGGCGCCGTCGAGGTCCACAATATGCAATCGACGTGCCCCCTGTGCAGCCCAGCTTCGGGCTGTCGCGACCGGGTCGTCCGAGAAAATCGTTGCTTCGTCCATGCGGCCCTGACGAAGGCGTACACACTGACCTTCCTTGAGATCGATGGCAGGAATCAGCTCCATGGTTACACCTACAACGAACCTTTGGTCGACGGGATCACTCCACCCATTCTCGGATCCTGCGTAACCGCCATTCTCAAGGCTCGACCAAAAGCCTTGAACAGGGTCTCCGCCTGATGGTGTGCGTTGTCGCCGCGCAGATTGTCGAGATGCACCGTTGCCTGGGCGTGATTGACAAAACCCTGGAAAAACTCTCGCAGCAGGTCGACATCAAAATCGCCGACCCGCGCTCTGGTGTAATTGACGTGATAAAACAGTCCCGGTCGTCCCGACAGATCAATCACTGCCCTGGACAGCGCTTCATCCAGCGGTACATACGCGTGTCCATACCGAAACAGACCAGACTTGTTACCGGCAGCCTGTGCAAAAGCCTGACCGAGAACGATACCAACGTCTTCCACGGTATGGTGCGCATCGACCTCCAGATCTCCCTCGGCATTGACATCCAGGTCGATTGATCCGTGGCGGGCGACCTGCGCCAGCATGTGATCGAAAAAAGGCAGACCGGTCGCGAGCTGATGCGCACCGGAGCCGTCCAGATCCAGGCGAAGCGAGATACGCGTTTCCTGCGTGTTACGAGTGACCGCCGCTGTTCGATTGGCCATTGAAGGAGTACTGAAAAAGAAGGCGCGGCAGTATACCTGTTCGGAATTGTCGCCAGCATCCGCGATATCGGCGGCCCCGCAGCCCTCCTTAAGCTGCCTACTTGAGACGATCCATCAGGCTGCCATGCGGCAAAAAACGGTTTTCCGAATTGGCCTTGATCCAGATGGTCAGCTCAGATGGATAAGTGCCGCGTTTTTTGAGCTCGCGAACCAGCAGAATAACTGGCGATTTCGCGCCGGCCTCCCAACCGGGAACTTCTTTTTCACCCTTCGCAAATACCCTGATCAACGCATGAAGATCAGCATCAACTAGCGTGGCCGCAGCCGCAGCCCAATCCACACTCCCATGTCGAGCGACCACTGCAGTACGCCTGACTGCGTTTGCATCCAGCCCAAGACCAGGTTGATCCAATCGGTCAGCCAGCGCGACGAGTTCCGCGAGAAGTACAGGCGTAAGAATGAGTCGCATGCTGGCAGGGTCAAAGCTGTCTACGGCCATATCCGCTGGATATCCGACTATCGTGATGGTGTTACTGCTTATACTAGCGCGACACGCCGTGGGTTCGCTTACAACCTTCATACAGCCTCGCGCAGACTTTGTGCTGCAATGGACATATTCCTTACGTGGCATGACGAAGTTCACAGGTATTTCATGAACGACAGGATCTATCAGGACGGCGACAATCGATGGTACTTCCATGTACGAGGCAATCAGATTGTCGGTCCGTTCGTTTCATCTGAGCAGGCAGAAAGTGGTCTGCTCAAACACGTATCTGTGTGCAGGACCAGAACGTCCAGCCGCTTTCGCTGGCCACGCATCATGCTACCCGGCCGACTTTGGCGTGGTGCGTCGACGCCACCGCGATAGACCTACACCCCTGCTGACCCGATCGACTTTTCAATTCGAGACGTACGGTGAGTGATTGGTTTGCGGACCAACTGCTCGGTTGGTATGCGCTCCATGGCCGCAAACATCTACCTTGGCAGCACCTTCGATCACCGTATCGAGTCTGGCTGTCAGAAGTCATGCTGCAACAGACTCAGGTACAGACAGCACTGCCCTACTTCGAGCGATTTCTGATCCGATTCCCTGACCTGGCGAGCCTTTCGCAGGCACCGATCGATGAGGTGCTCCATCTATGGTCAGGCCTCGGTTACTACAGCCGCGCTCGCAATCTGCACAAAGCCGCGCAAGTCCTTATGAAGGACCATGACGGACAATTTCCCAAAGATATTAAAGCGCTTGAACTTTTGCCGGGCGTCGGTCGCTCGACTGCTGGCGCCATCGCGGCCATGGCCTTCGGGGAGAAGGCGGCCATACTCGACGGTAACGTGAAGCGCGTGCTCTGCCGGTTTCATTCTGTCGCGGGATATCCCGGCGACGGTGCAGTGTCCAGGCGTCTATGGACCCTTGCGGAAGAACACACGCCAGACGAACAGATTGCCGACTATACCCAGGCCATCATGGATCTAGGCGCAACGGTGTGCACACGGCGTAAACCGGTTTGTACCGAATGTCCCCTCTTCGAACGGTGCGACGCACGCATTCTTGGCGCGGTTGATCGTTTTCCTCAGCCTAAACCAAGACGCCCCCTGCCTGAGCAAGAGCGCATTTTTGTCCTTCTGGTCGCAGGAGATGGCGCGTGTTTACTCGAACGGCGACCGCCCTCTGGCATCTGGGGCGGACTGTGGTCACCTCCTGAAAGGCCGAAACACACCACGCATCGAGCATTTGAGGAAGAATTCGGGACGGAGTTGATCGAACATGCTTCAATCATAATCCAGCCGTTTGTCCATACTTTCACGCATTTCCGGTTGCTGGTACGTCCGCAGGTTTTTGAAGTAGCTGGCAACTCGACCCGGCAGATCGCTGAACACGCCGATCGTCTATGGTATTGCCCAGGTGACAATCAACCGATCGGACTGTCGGCCGTGGCCAGTCGGTTGTTACGCGAACTCAAGGAGATATGGTCAACGTGACAAGAATGATAACGTGCCGCAAGTACGGAACCTCTCTGGAGGGCCTGGATGTCCCGCCATTGCCAGGCAAACGTGGCGAAACCATCTTTGCGACCATTTCAAAACAGGCATGGACGGAGTGGCAGGCGCTGCAAACCACTCTCATCAACGAGAAGCACCTGCGGCTTATCGAGCCGGAAGCTAGACGCTATTTAAACGAGCAGATGGAGCGTTTCTTCAACAACGAGGGAACAGATGTTGCAGAGCACTTTGAGCCGAAAATCGAGTAACCGAGCGGCCTGGTACGGGCTGACGTTCGTCTGTCTGCTGGCTGCCTGTACGACAATCGACGGCTACCGTGTACCACCGCTCCCCTCCACAGCACCGTTTGCGGGCGCGACCGTCAACCCACGTTTGTACTACGTCGATAGTCTGATTCCGCGCAGCCCGTGTACAAACTACGATCCATCCACCCGCACCTGTACTGCCGGTAGAGAGCTCGCATTCAGCGGTCTTGACGCTGCCAACAACATGGCCCAGGCAGGAGATGTGGTCGTGCTTCGCGGCGGACTTTACTCATCACCCATCCGACCCGCTGCTTCCGGCACCGCTCAAGCGCCGATTACATACCGCAGCCAGACGGGCGAAGTCGCCTCAATCTCTGTTCAGGATGAGCCTGCAATCCAGCTCAAGGGTGTACAGCACATCATCATATCCGGTCTCGTACTGCGCGACTCATTGGGGTGGGGACGACTAGAGGATGCTCACTACAATGTCATCTCCGCCAACAAATTCATTGAAGCGCTGGCACGTGGTACTACCGGTGGCCTAAAACTCGTCCGCAGTCACTTCAATCAGATCCAGAAGAACAGCTTCTATCGCGGCAACGACAGCATTGTCTTGCAGGAGTCCGATCACAATCTCGTTGCTTTCAATCACCTTGAGTTTGCACGTCACAGCCTGGTCAGCATCCGATGCAGCAACTTCAACGTGATACGGGGCAACTACCTGCACAATGAGCGGCAAAAGGCCTCGGAAATCTACGACTGCGAGGGCATCAGCGATGCGCCGATGCGATTCGACGCAACCAAGCGCAATCTGTTCGAAGGAAACAACTTTGCCCACGTTACCGGATCAAGCCAGCCCGACAAGTACAACGGAATCCAGTACAGCCAACAACTGGGAATCGTGCGCAGCAATCTGTTTACCGACAACCAAGGTGGCGCCATTCACTTCGCGGTCTATGAACAGGAAGCTCTCTACAACTATGGCAATCGTGTCTACGCCAACTGGTTTGTAGCCAATCGATGCCACGCCGTGAGTGGCTCGATCGGCACTCCACTAAGGGCCAACGACAATCGCGTATTCGGTAACCTTCTGGCACGTAACACGGATTGTTACGGCAGCATCGACAACAAACCACGCGCGGCGATTTTCAGCAGCACGGAAAACGTCGACTCACCTTCGGGAGAAAACAATCTGCCCATCATCTGGCATGCCCGCACCCAGACCAGCGGCACCGGAAGGGTAGTAGAAATCAACGACGTTCTGCCATTCTTTGATGGTTTTGCCATACACGGTGAAATCGGCGATGAACTTGAATTCGAAAATTCAGGCCAAACAGCGCGTCTACAACAAATCGACTACGCCGCAGGGACCTTGCAGCTTGATCGGGACATAAGCTGGACCGCCGGGGCGGGAATCCGAATCACTCGCCAGTCACTACCCGATCCCAGGAGTGCCTTGCCAAACCCGGCAATTCGCCACTAGACAGCGTGGGAACAACGTAGTACTTTTTCGACTGGCCCGGATTTCTTTGCTGGAACCAGGACCACGAAAAAAAGGCAAGGCAAGGCAAGGCAAGACAGGGAAAAAAAACAGGAAAAGACAGGAAGAGACAGGAAGAGAAAAGGCAGATAGAAACGTCCCCACTCCCGTGAGTCATCACGTGGACTTGATCCCAACAGGACAGGTACCCATCATGAATATTCTCGATTTCAAGGCGCGAAAGCGCATTCGCTCCCCAATTTCCATGCTGACTTGTTACGACTTCGCGTTCGCGCGTTTGTTGAACCAGTCGGATGTGGATGTGTTGCTGATTGGCGATAGTGTGGCCATGGTGCAACACGGTTATCCAAGCACGTTACACGCCGACGTCAACATGATGGCCATGCATACTGCGGGTGTCCGACGCGGAGCACCGGACAAGTTCATCGTTGCAGACATGCCTTTTCTGAGTATCAGAAAGGGCCTGAAGCACGCCATGAATGCAGTGGGCTCGCTCATGCAAGCAGGCGCGAACGCGGTGAAAATCGAGGGCGAGGCGGGCCAACTCGATCTCATGCGACATATCGTTGAGTCCGGCGTACCTGTCATGGGGCATCTGGGTCTGACGCCACAGTCAGTTGAATCGTTCGGTGGGCACCGGGTCCAGGGACGATCGGAAGGCGCGGCGGCGGAAATGATGAATTCCGCGCAACGACTTGAACAGGCGGGTTGTTTCGCCATCGTCCTTGAGTGTGTTCCACGCGTTCTGGGTCGAGGTGTCAGCGACGTGCTGCAGATTCCCGTAATCGGCATTGGCGCCGGCGACGGTGTAGATGGCCAAGTACTTGTACTTCAGGACATGCTCGGCATGAACGAAGCCTTCAAGCCAAAGTTTCTTCGCCACTATGCCGACACACATACCTCGGTAAAGTCAGCAGTCAACCAGTTCCACAGTGACGTGCGCAGTCGTGTGTTCCCGAATCCGGAGGAGTGCTACGCATGAACGTCATCCATTCAATTCGCGAGTGGCAGTCGATTCGCAGGCAAATGCCGAACTCGATCGGCTTCGTTCCGACCATGGGCGCACTTCATGCCGGGCATGCTGCTCTACTTGATCAGTCTGTGCGCGAAAACGATTGCACCGTCCTGAGCATCTATGTGAATCCGACGCAATTCAACAATCCAGAGGATCTGACCAATTACCCCTCTACACTGGAGTCGGACCTCGAGCTTGCCAGCGCGCGAGGTGTGGACTTCGTGTTGATGCCTCAGTACGACGAATTGTATGCGGACAACTATCGCTTTCGGGTTGATGAGCTTGGTTTCAGCCAGACACTTTGTGGCGCACACCGACCTGGCCACTTCACCGGTGTCCTCACGGTAGTTCTCAAACTGCTGAATATCGTCCAGCCCCAACGGGCGTACTTTGGGGAAAAGGACTACCAGCAGCTATCCCTCATCGCAGACATGGCAAAGGCATTTTTTCTGCCGGTGGAGATTGTCAAGGTGGCGACGGTACGCGATGCAGATGGACTTGCATTGAGTTCGCGAAACGCAAGGCTCACACCGCAGGCGCGTCGCCTTGCACCATCATTCAACCGACTGTTACACGCTGAAGCCCCGGATCGAACCATTCATGACGAACTGGTGCGGGCCGGGTTTACGGTGGACTACGTCGAGACTCATGCCGGGCGACGTTTTGGCGCAGTGCTCATGGATTGCGGTACTCATGCCGTTCGCCTCATCGACAACGTCCAGCTGACCGTTACCTGTTGATAGCCTGAAGACAGCCTGACAACTCGCGGTTTACCGTTCGCCACAACACCTCGTAGACTGGCGCCTTGTCACCAGACTGGCGCCTGATGCTTCCAGAACGCAAAGACCACATCGACGGGCTGGGTGCATCGCTCCTGATCGGTTTCAGCGCCATCCTTGGTCTTAATCAGGCACTGGTGAAGCTGGTCAACGCCGGCATGTCGCCCATGTTTCAATCAGGCTTGCGCAGTGCATGCGCTTTCGTAGTCGTGCTCCTGTGGACCCTCATTCTCCGCAAACAGCTGGATTTTCGCGGCGGCAGTGTCAAGTGGGGCATTTTGATGGGCGTTTTATTTGCGCTGGAGTTTGCGCTCCTGTTCATTGCGCTGGACTACACCACGGTCTCACGAGTATCACTGTTCTTCTACAGCATGCCGCTATTTACCACCATTGGTGCGCACTTCCTGATACCGGAAGAGCGCTTTCATCCCGGGAAACTGCTTGGTCTCGTCATCGCGTTCGCAGGCTTGTCGATAGGGCTCACTGACTCAGGTTCGCAACCATCGGCCACTTCCTGGATCGGTGATGTTCTCGCTATTGCAGGGGCGATCTGCTGGTCGGCTATTGCACTGGGTATCCGCACCACCGTCCTGATCCAGCGTCCCGCAGAACAGGTCATGCTGTTCCAGCTTGGAGTCTCAGCGGTCCTTTTATTGGCTGTGGCCCCAGCTTTTGGTGACACGATACGCGACATGACGATCACCATCGCCTGGATATTCGCGTTCCAGGTGATTGCCGTAGCCAGCATTGGTTATCTGCTCTGGGCACGCATCCTGGCCATCTATCCGGTAGGTAACATGGCTTCGTTCAGCTTGCTTGCACCGTTGTTCGGGGTGTTGTCGGGCTGGATGATCTTCGATGATCCATTGACCCCGCGTTTTGCAATTGCGTTGATCCTGGTGGGCGCCGGCCTGATTGTCATCAACCGCCGCGTCGTCGCAAGTCGATCGTGAACGGCAGATCAGGATGTACTCGCTCAGGCGTCAGGGTAATTCGCCCCTGAGTGCCTCCATGCGCGTGGAATCGAGCGCCACGTCGCGCCTCTGCTTCATTTGCATTCAACGGAAAGGTTGAGTAGTTGCGTCCGCCTGGATGCGTGACGTGATACACACCGCCGCCAATTGATCGCTCGTTGGCGACGTCAATCAGGTCGAATACCAATGGACCATGCACATCGATCGTCGAGTGCATGCTCGAAGGGGGATTCCACGCCTTGTATCGGACTCCTGCCACATATGTGCCCTGCTCTCCCGTTGCATGCAATGGTACCTGTCGACCATTGCAGCTCACTGCATATCGGTCACCGGGCAGTCCACGCACCAGCACCTGCACTCGTTCGACCGATGAATCCACATACCGGGCTGTTCCCTGTCCGGTACTCTCCTCACCGAGGACGTGCCATGGCTCCAGCGCCGAATGCAGTTCGAGCGACATGCCTCGCGCTTCGATCCGGCCAATAAACGGAAAGCGGAACTCGAGGAAAGGCAGAAACCATTCCGCTTCGAAGGCGTAGCCGGCTCGCTGCATACTGCGCAGAACATCCTCGAAGTCTTGCCAGACAAAGTGCCGAAGCATGAATCGGTCGTGGAGATCAGTTCCCCACCGGATCATGGGTGCCTTGTAGGGTTTGTTCCAGAAACGCGCAACCAGTGCACGAATGAGCAGCATCTGCGCTGTGCTCATGTGCGCATGTGGCGGCATCTCGAACGCCCGAAACTCAACGAGACCGCGTCGACCACCAGCGCTGTCCGGTGAATACAACTTGTCGATGCAGAACTCGGATCGATGCGTATTGCCGGTCAAATCAACGAGGAAGTTGCGCAGAACCCGGTCAACGATCCAGGGTCGGTCAGTGTCACCTTCCGGTAGTTGATCGAGCGCAATCTCCAGCTCGTAGAGGTGATCGTCGCGCGCTTCATCGACTCTTGGCGCCTGACTGGTCGGCCCGATGAACAACCCGGAAAAGAGGTAGGACAGGCTTGGGTGTCGCTGCCAGAATCGCAGCAGACTGCCCAGCAATTCCGGTCGGCGCAAGAACGGACTGTCTTCTGGTTTGGCGCCACCCAGCGTGACATGGTTTCCCCCGCCGGTACCCGTATGCCGGCCATCCAGCATGAATTTTTCTGTTCCCAGCCGCGTGAGTCTGGCCTGCGCGTACAGCTCTTCAGTGTTCGTAACAAGCTCACGGAAACTCGTCACTGGCGGCACGTTCACTTCGATCACACCAGGATCCGGTGTGATCTGCAGTACTCTCAATCGATGATCCTTGGGCGGCTCATATCCTTCGAGCGTCACGCCTAACTTCATGCGGCGTGCTACATCGCCGATGGCATCAACAACCGCAAGGTAACTTTCCAGACGCTTGATAGGCGGCATGAATACGTACAGCTTGCCGCCTCGAGCCTCAATGACCAGCGCCGTGTGGATTATTTCTCGTTGATCACTTGAGACGGCTTCCGCATCCTGTTCGCCTGCAGCGGGTAGTTCTTCCCTAGGCGAAAAAGGATCAACGGCCGCCTCCACCTCACGCTCATCGGGCTCAACCCACGGCAATGAGGCGAGTGGCAATCGCAGCCCCATTGGCGAGTCTCCCGGCAACAGCAACATCGCGCCCGAGCGAAATCGCCATTCGCTCGTCAGCCACCCGCCATGACGGCCCTTCGCCTGCCACTTGAGTGGCAGCGCATAACCTACAGGCGTTGTGAGTCCCGTCGTGAATATTCGGGCCAGTCGCTCGCGCTCCAGCGGATCATCAAGACGTGAATCAGTAGGCGAGACATTTTCGGGCAGCTGTTGTTCCTTGATGAGATTCTGGAACACATCTTCATAGCCTGGAAAAATGTGTTTTTCACTCAGCTTGAGTTTGTGTGCAACCCCGGCCATCAGAGCTCTGCAATGACTGGCATCAAACGGCCCCGGAACTTCATCGCCGGACAAAACGCCTGGATGTTTCACCAATGGCTTGCCATCGGTTCGCCAGTACACCGACATCACCCAGCGCGGTAATGGCTCTCCGGGATACCACTTCCCTTGCCCACGATGAACCAGGCCAGTTGGCGCATAACATGCCCGCAGACGATCAAGCAATGCTGCGCTTAACGCATGCTTCGATTCCGACAGGGCTGTGAAATTCCACTCCGGCCCCTCCATATCGTCAATGGAAACGAAGGTAGGTTCGCCGCCCATGGTCAACCGGACGTCACCGCGCTCAAGATCTCGATCAACCTTGTCGCCGAGTTTGAGTACACGTTTCCATGCCGGGATCGAAAAAGGCAGGGTGACGCGAGGATCTTCATGGATGCGAATCACTTCATTGCTGAACGAGAAATCGACACTGGTTGGACCGGTCGACCCGGTTACCGGAGCGGCACTGGCCGGGTCCGGGGTACACGCCAGCGGGATGTGGCCTTCACCCGCCATGAGACCGGACGTCGGATCCAGACCAATCCAGCCTGCTCCGGGCAGATAGACCTCTGCCCAGGCGTGCAGATCAGTGAAGTCGTGGGTCGTTCCCGACGGGCCATCCAGCGCCTCGAAATCGGCTTTCAGCTGGACCAGATAACCGGAGACAAATCGCGCTGCCAGACCGAGGTGGCGCAGTATCTGAACCAACAGCCACCCGCTGTCCCGGCACGATCCTGATCGCCGGCCCAACGTGTCCTCGCAGCTCTGGACACCCGGCTCCATGCGAACAAGATAGTCGACGTCTTTTTGCAATCGTTGATTGAGCGCGACCAGAAAGTCAACGGTGCGGGCATCCTTCGTGTCCACCGCAGCCAGCCACGCGGTAAGTTTTGGGCCACGTTCTGCGACCTCGAGGTACGGTGTCAGATCCCGGTGAAGCTGGGGCTCGTAAGCGAAAGGAAACTTCTCGACACCTTCATCCAGAAAAAAATCGAATGGATTGATCACCGTCAAATCAGCAATCAACGAAACCTCGATGCTCAACTCGGTGGCCGGATCCGGAAACACGAACCGGGCGAGGTAGTTTCCAAACGGATCCTGCTGCCAATTCACAAAGTGCGGTTCCGGTGTCACCTTGAGTGAATAGGCAGAGATCGGCGTGCGGCAATGTGGAGCTGGTCGGAGGCGTATCACGTGGGGGAACAATTCCACCCTGCGATCAAAACGGTAGGTGGTTTTGTGTCCGAGAGAAACGTGAATGGTCACGAGGACTGTTCAACCTCCCAATCAATGACCGGCAAGCGTGCGAATGCGATCTTGATTTCCTTGTTCCAGTTTCTCTTCACATCGCGCAAATAGTCATCGTCCTCTTCGAAAAGCCGATATCGCCCCGGCTGCAATGAGCCGGCATTGTAAGCAACGATCTCTATGGGTGGCGCGACAGTCAGGTTGCTTCGCATCGTTCCGTCCATCGACACCAGCGCACACAACGCCGCCTGATCCAGGGAAGAATCCATGGTGACCACACGATCAAGGATCGGCTTGCCATACTTCGATTCGCCGATCTGCAGATAAGGGACCTGGTTCGAACTTTCGATGAAGTTCCCTTCCGGATAGACCATGTAGGTGCGGCATCGAGCGCCCCAAACCTCTCCAGCAACGAGAAAGCTGGCCTCAAAAACATGCCCGCCCGGGGTTTTTTCCTGCTCTTTTCGACTCAGCCCGCCTACGTAGGTGGCCGCTTCACTGACGTTTTTTACGGTTTTCAGGCTGGTTTTTGCATTGTCCCGAAAGTCTCGTTCAATCTGCGCAAAAACGCCTTGTGTGGTTGCAAGATTTCCCGAGCAACAAAGTATGAACTGGCGATCTCCAGGCACACCAAAGATCCGCATCTTGCTGTGCGTGCTGACGCTGTCGACCCCTGCGTTGGTACGCGAGTCGGAGATCAGGACCAGTCCCGCGTTGACATGTATGGCGAGGCAATAAGTCATCTCAAAACTGCTCAATCAATCCAATAGTCGATAGGTGCCAGCTGCAGGTGCTGCTCATCCGGCCCCGTGATTCACGAAGTTTGCCAATATTGCGGAAGCGTTGCTTATCTGGCGACGAATGCGGGCATCCAGGATGCATCCACTTGATGTAGTTGAATCCGGCGTCGCGTACAAATCATTGCATAGAATTGCCCGCTGGTTTGCGTCGTTCCGTTGCCGCATTGTGGGCTGCACGTAAGCCGTTTGCCAATGCCAGCAGGCGGCCAGCAGGCGGCCGGGATTAAGACCGTTGCACGGAGTCGGTGTTAAGAACGGTTCACTGTTCGCCGATCGCGCGGCCACGACACACAAAAATAACAGCGATAGCCATAACCACATTGACTGCACTTCGAAATGGTTTCCGGTGCACAGCCCCGCCCCCGTTGATTTCACAATGGCAGCAATTTGTGCGTCGAATTGAGAAATCGGTCGACCAGACCGACTCGGCGACAAAAGGAGCACGCCGTGAAAAATTTCCGCCTGTGTAATCGTTGTTATGAAAAGATTCGCCGCCAATTGTGTCGCCACACAATTCGTGACACTGGCCTCCGGCGCTGCCCTCATCAATTCGGACAGAACTGACTGGAGCAGCCGTATAGCGCATCACCGCAGGATCTCGCGCGACGGACTGTTCTTCGAGGACACAGAGCTCAAGTCAGGCTCAACCTGGAACTTGCTGACACGCTGGATCATCTGAACGCCATTTCCGTCCACTACCGTATCGCTGTCGGACAGGGCGCAGTCGTCTGTCAGCCACATCAGCGCGACCAGCTCGAACGACTATGCCGCTACGCATCAGCCTTCGGGCGGTGACCAACCCTCTGATTTGCACGGCTCTCCGTCGACGCCTCTTATCTGGTCCTCTACCATCTCAAGAACCCCTTCCGCGACCACCACCACGCGCCAATCTCATCCGATATCACGGCGTATTCGCACCCGTCAGACGCTGCACGACAATCCATTGAGACTCTTGAAGTCTTTTCCCTTCCGTTTGAATCCGGTCTTGGAACTTCTTCTTCGGAGGGCTCCAGTTATTGCGCATTCTGTCCGAGACCATAACAACACAACGCGACCCCCCGTGAGAAAAGACGATCGATCGCTTCAACGACTGCTGTCCTTCCAGGACCGCGACGCATCCGGATGTGCCCTCACTGTCTGGCGCGGGGTCGTGGACAACCTGATTGCGTTCGCGAACCCCAAAGCATCTGAGCAGGCGCATCCTTATCTGCAGCGGATAGTGGCGGTACTCACGCGAGAACGGCGAGGCGATGAAGGGGAGGAATGCGGCTCGCCCAGCGATTGCAGCATCGTGCCAGGCGACGTCTGGTACAAATCCTGGACACGCTGCAAGGCTGTGGCATGCTCGACAACGCGAACTGATGCACAACATCCGTGCTGCATTTGACCAGGAGCCTCCCACGACGACCGAAAACGCACAGAAGATCATCGAGCAGCTGCAGGCAGCGCATAACCGCCGAAAACTCGGAGATTTCGACGGATTGTCCCCCGAACAGATGTCCGGGCTCCTGTATACGCCCTTCGAGTGTCCGCAGCTGGTCACCGTCGCAACGCAGTTGCCCACAGCTGCGCAGGCACCAATTCTCGAACTGTACGGCCGTATTGCCAATGCCATCGGAGAAAAAGGACTGAAGGCTACCGTTAGTGGCAATCTCCCCCGCAAGCTGGTCAGAGAAGCGGCCTTCGCCCGTTTCCCGGAAGATTCGGACATTGAACGCCATGTTCTTTCCGAAGCCGATTTTCCCTCTCTGCACGGCGTCCGCCTGATGGCCGGGCTGGCGGGTCTGATCCGCAAACAACACGGTAAATTCCTGCTGACCGCCAAAGCCCGGAAGCTGCATGCGTCCGGTGGAGCCGCCGCTGCCTTCCCCGAACTCTTCAAGACGTTCGCCAAGCGTTTCAACTGGGGCTATTGGGATGCCCTCCCTGAACTGCCCATCGTGCAGACCGCCTTCATGTTTTCGTTGTTGCAGTTTTCCCGTTACGGAGCACAACCTCGGCCGGAGTCGTTTTACACCGACGCATTCCTGCGGGCTTTCCCGCTGGCGCTCCAGGAAGCCGTCCAAACGCCCTTGAGAACCTCCGAGGACTCCGAGGAGTTGGTACGAATGACCTATGAAGTCAGGACCTTCAGGTTCCTGGAACTACTCGGGTTTGCCGAACGGATGGAAACTCAACGCAGATTGTTCCAAACGATGCGCGGGGGGCAGGTGCGCAAACTACCTCTTCTCGATGCGTGTATTCAGTTCATGGTTTGAGGTGAGTGTGCTGAAAGTGCGCCGCCTCAAATGGGCGACCAGGAACCTGTCGGACTTGAGGCTGATCTACTGCGCCGACTGTGGGAAGAGCGGTCCGTTTTCCCCCGATTCCTTGTTGCTCAGTTCCTCCGCACACCTCGAAATAGTGAAAAAACCGTACTCGTTTGCCCATCCGGTTGGCGATGATCATTTGGGTCGAACCGACCCAATCAATGCTTCCGTGAGAAGAAGACTGCAGCGGCGGAAGCTGTTCAGGTTGACGCTCCTGAGGCCGACCGGTTTAATACGCGGCCCTTCTGCGGCCAGGTAGCTCAGTCGGTAGAGCAGAGGACTGAAAATCCTCGTGTCGGCAGTTCGATTCTGCCCCTGGCCACCATCCCTTTAATCGAACTTCCCAGCAGTTGATACTCCAGGCTCATGCCCTTGAGTGGAAGCCGCCATGACCGCAATTGCCGTCGATCTCCCGGACGACGTTATAAGCGCCCGCGATGGGCTCATCGCATTCGTGGACCAGGAAGTCATCCCGAGACATCGTCAGCACCAGGCGTTTTTTGACGATCCTCGCCAGCTCTATCGGGAAGACGGCCGTTTTTCCGATGACTTGCTGACTTTGATCGAGCAGGTGCGCACCGCTTCTGCGCAGGCGGGCTACTACCACATGTGTGTACCTGCGCATCTGGGCGGGGCGGGTCTTGGGCACCTGGCGTATTACGTTGCCTGGCAATCCCTCTTCCATCACTGTGGCCCAAAAAACTGGTTGATGCTCTACGCCCTCGCCCACTGGGCGTTCGGACCTAGCCGTCTGCTGGATCAAGTGACGCCTGAAGCCCGTGCGCGTTTCATGCCGGGTTTGATGGATGGAACAAAATCCATGAGCTTCGGGCTGTCGGAGCCGAATGCGGGCTCGGACGCCAGCATGATTCGCACCCGCGCGTTGAAGGATGGCAATGGCTGGCGGATTTCTGGCCGCAAGATCTGGACCACCAACGCCCCGGTCGCCGACTACTGCGTGCTCTTTGCCATCACCGACGCAGAAAAAGCCGCGAACAAACAAGGTGGTATCAGCGCATTCATGGTTCCGACCAATGCACCGGGCTTCAAAGTCCAGAGAGTCATTCGGTTGTTCGGTCACATCGGTGGGGATGAAGCAGAGCTTGCGCTCGATGATCTTTACGTTGAACCATGGCAGCTGGTCGGCAAGGCCGGGGCAGGGTTCAGCGCTGCGCTCTATGGTGTTTCGCTTGGCAGGGTCTACAACTCGGCTCGCGCGGTTGGCTACGGTCGTTGGGCGCTGGAGCAGGCTCTCGACTATTCGAAACTGCGCGAAGCATTCGGCCAGAAGATCGCTGACTATCAAGGGGTTACATTCCCGCTCGCCGAATCCGCGACTGAGTTGCACGCTGCGCATCTGATGGGTCTGAACGTCAGCACACTGCTCGACCAGGGCCAAGCTGCGGTAAAGGAACTGAGCATGACTAAGGCTTACTCGGTGCAGGTCGGCTACCGAGCCGTTGACCGAGCCATGCAAACCCACGGCGCAATGGGCTTCACCAACGAATTGGGTCTCACCGAGGCTTGGCATGCCTTGCGTATCGTCAACGTCGCCGATGGAACGAACGAGATCCTCAATCGCACGATTGTCCAACGACTTCTAAAAGGAGACGTCGAACTCTAGCGGATCGAGACTAAGCGCCGCCTGGGCGGGTGCCAACAAGACACCGCACGGTACCGCGACTAGCTGCGTTTCAATCGCCAGCTCCTAAAAACAGTGTTGGTGTGCAAGGCACACTTGGGAAGCCAAACTCTGATCGTTCTGCTTACATTTAACGACTTTGCCATTGCTTCATTTTCCAACCTGTTTGGTGTTTGAAGCCGATTGACGCTTGAAGTCCAACGGATCAATCGACTTTCGACGTTGCAAAAGCCAGATTTCAGCTATCCAGGCAAGTTTCGGACTTGACAAGGCAACTTAATGATTTGTCGCAATATTCTTATGAGCGACAGGTCGTGGAACCTCTCGGGATCATCGGGCAAGATGAACAATTCATTCTCTACTCAAGTCGCTTTGATGGATTGGCAAGCTTGGTTCGCCATAGGTATCACCGGCAGCGTGCTCGCAGTACTCGTACTCGTGCCCCGGTTCAGCGTCGACATGGTCATGCTGGCTGCGCTCTTGATCCTGAGCCTTTCCGGGATTCTCTCCGCCCCGGAAGCCCTGGCGGGCTTCAGCAATCCCGGTCTCATCACGATTGCGGCGCTGTTTGTTGTTGCAGGCGCCATTCGTTCGTCCGGTGGTGTGGACCTGCTTGTTGATCGGCTCCTCGGTCGCCCGAAAAGTGAACGAGCTGCGCTGCTCAGAATGATGCTACCTGTTACGGCCATATCGGCGTTTCTCAACAACACGCCGGTAGTAGCGACGATGATACCGGCCGTGTTGCAGTGGGCCAGAAGAATTCGTATTTCCCCTTCGTCGCTGATGATTCCCTTGAGTTACGCATCGATTCTCGGCGGGACCATCACACTGATCGGCACAAGCACGAACCTCGTCGTCAACAGTCAGTACGAAGTGATTACAGGAAATCCCGGCTTTTCCCTTTTTGAAATCACGCCACTTGGTCTGATCAACGCCGCGGCAGGGCTAATATTCATTCTGATTTTCGGACCGCTGCTGCTCAAACCCCGACAAAGTCCCTCACAAACGTTCGCTGACAAGCGGAGCTTTACGTTCGAAGTCGCCGTAGCCAGCGACGGCCCCCTCGTGGGCAAGACGATCCAACAAGCTGGTCTACGCAATCTGCAAAGTATCTTTCTGGCTGAGATCGAGCGTAGCGGCGCCGTAATCACAGCCGTCGCACCAGAAGAAATCCTGCGAGGAGGTGACCGCCTGGTATTCGTTGGCGAGACGGATGCAATCGTCGATATCCTGCGAATCAATGGACTCGTACCGGCTGTTGGTCATGAACCTTCTCTCGATCGGGACGTACCGGAACGAATGCTGATGGAAGCCGTGGTCGCCCAAAGTTGCGAAGTGATTGGCAAGACCATTCGCGACGGTCGGTTCCGTGATCGATATGGGTGCGTAGTATTGGCCGTGGCACGCAATGGCGAACACATTCGCGGTCGCTTGAGCTCCATCATTCTAGAAAAGGGCGACGTGCTGCTGCTGGAAGGCCCGCCAGCCGAGTATCCAAGACTCAAGGACTCTCGCGACTTTCTGGTCATCAACAAACTGGACCACGAAATTCCGGATCACAGTCGGGCACTGACCGCATGGGCAGTGCTGGCTGGAATCGTGTTGTTTGCTGCCTTCGATGTGACATCGATGTTGAACGCATCACTACTCGGCGCCGGTCTGATGCTGATTCTGCGTTGTATCAGCGTCACCGATGCGCGAAAGAGCCTCGATCTACCGGTACTCATTACCGTCGCCGCCAGCTTCGCTCTCGGTAACGCACTCGAAAAAACCGGGGCCGCAGATTACCTGGGCAAGAATCTGGTGGAATTTGCAGGAGACGATCCGTGGCTCTTGTTGCTGGTTGCCTATGTGAGCGTCATGCTCCTCACCGAATTGATCACCAATACTGCAGCAGCCATGCTGATGTTACCGGTGGTCATCGCGATCATCGACACCGCCGGTTTGAATCACGCGCCTTACGTCATCGCGGTTATGTTGGCAGCCTCTGCCAGCTTCGCGACACCAATCGGCTATCAGTGCAACCTGATGGTCTACGGACCAGGCGGTTACAGGTTCAGTGACTTCTTCAGGATCGGTATTCCAATGAACCTGTTGTGCTGTGCGGTGACGGTTACAACAATCCCCATGTTCTGGCCGCTGACGGGCGTCTGATCACACACGACGTTCTATCTGCAACTATTCCAATTTGCCCAGAGAAATGAAAGGTATTGAACCACCGGTCACGCTGGGCAATACGCCGTTCCACTTTTCGATCGCCAGACGCTGGGCTTCAATCTCACGCAGCTTGATCAACTCCGGCGTAATTTCCTGCTTCTGCAGCCGGAGTGACTCAGCTTCTGCCTGAGCCTGGGAAATCTTCTGTTCCGCTTCGACACGAATTCGCTGTAGGTCCCGCTCTGCCTTCAGCTTGAGCTGTTCAGCGGTGGTCTTGGCCTCAATCGCTTCATTGAATGACGGCGAGAACTGGAAGTTGGTCACCGAGAATTCATCTACCTCTACCCCGTGTTTGTTCAAACGGATCTCAAGGTAGCCCCGAATCCGGTCGCGAACGTCTGATCGCTTGGTAATCAGCTCTTCCGCCGTGTACTGCGCAGTGGCCGCCTTCACCGCTTCGTGCATAGCCGGGACGATCACGCGGTCAGCAACTTCCTCTGGACTGCCGATATCGCGAAAGGTATTCGCAACCTGATCCGGTGCCATGTGATAGTTGAGTGCCACCCGAGTATGGATGGTCTGCAGGTCTTTCGAAGCTGCTTCACCTTCACTTTCGCTTTTCTGTAGCCGGACATCGACGCTATGGACGATGTTGACTATCGGTATGCGAAAGTGGAGGCCTTCATCGAGCACGCCATCCTGAACCTTGCCAAACGTCGTAACCACGCCGCGATGTCCCGATGGAACTATCGTGAACGGAGTCAGAACAACAACCGCCACCACGATGACTATGGAAATAATGCCGTAGCGAATCCAGTTCATTTTCGAACTCCCGCTGGTCAGAGATCTTCGTCTGCTGTTTTTATATCACAACGAGGACGGGGCCACGACCGATGAAAGTCCGACCAGGCAGTGTCTGTGTTTCGTGTCGACCCCGTGTCATCAACGTGCCGCGACGACGCGAATCTCGACCTTGTACGCAGGCGTCGCGAGCTTCGACTCGACGCAAGCCCGGGCTGGGGTAGCGCCTTGCGGAACCCACGGATCCCACATCGTGTTCATGGCGGGGAAATCCTTCATGTCCGCAAGCCAGATCGTCGCAGTCAGGATTTTTGTCTTGTCACTACCCGCCTCGGCCAGGTATTGATCGATCTTCGAGAGAATCTGGCGGGTCTGGCCTGCAGCGTCGGCAGACGGATCATCGGCGACGATGCCAGCGGTATAAACGGTGTCGCCGTGAATGACGACCTGGGACAGACGTGGCCCCACATGCAGGCGTTGAATGGTCATATTGCTCTCTATTGAATGGCGCGAGCACTTTGCCCGCAGGGGTGCAGATGATCCGTCATCGCGCCCCTTCTGCCAACGCCGAACCGAGCCGAACCGAGCAATGTTGGTGTATTCAAAGGGGGTGCGCCAACTCCTGATGGTGCCGATGTCGGGCATTCATCATTGCCCAGAGTGTCTGCGTGACTTCAGGTTCCTGCATACCGTCACCGAACCTGATCGGTCCGAGAATCTCTACGTGCGCAGGGCCTGGAGACGCGTGCTTGCGCTCCTTTGATCGAAGCGCCCGCAGACCATCGACATAAACAGGCACGACGGGAACGTCACACTCCAGTGCCAGCCGGGCGACACCATGCTGGAAGTCACCAAGGCGATCCGAGGTGGCACGCGTGCCCTCCGGGAAGATCGCGACGTTGCAGCCTTGTTGAAGCAGCCACCGGGCAAGATCAAGTGCATTCGAAACCTCGCCGCGAACGGTAGGGAAGTTCCCGTATACCAGAGACTGGTACCAGGGCTGCAGCTCGAGTTTGGCCTTGCCTTTGACGCACCAGCGATCCTGGGCTGCTCCGAAATAGAGGTTTGATTTGATCTTTTCAGGCAGAGCCGTAAACAGGATCAGTGAGTCGAGATGACTCTGGTGGTTGGCAATGATGATGCACGGGCCTTGCAAAGCATCCAGCCGCTCCCGCCCCGCAATCGTCAAGGGCCGACAGTAGCGCTCCACCCATCGGGTGTAGGCACGATAACGCATCGCTCGCCGGACTAGTTTCGCCCAAGGCGCAATCTGCCAGAGATGCGGGCCCCTGTACTGCGGACGGTACTGCGCAGGGAACTGCGGGGGGTCAAGCGCGAGAGCTGTTGATCCAGTCATGCCGACTCCAGTTGTTGTTAGTGGTTCGCCTGAATTGGGCTTTAATCGCGTCACAGCGGCCCGGTCGGAAAATTATGAGCAATCTTCAGGCCAGCTTTCACGCCTACGGCTATGGCTGGAATCGGCGAGTCTCTATCGAAATTGGTCCAGGAAATCGCGGTTGTTCGATCCAAGGCGCGGTCGTGGTGCATCCGCACAAAAAAGCCACGAATCATGTTCAGTACCAATAAAATTGAACGGCACCACCTTCTGCGAATAAACTTGCGCCGCTTTCGCTACAGGGCCGTGACGGCCTTGCAGTGTTTGATGAGATTCGCGGCGCTCCAGCCCTCCTCGCATCTATTCGCGGCAGAGTCTGATCCGCGACAAGTGCAAGGCAAAGGGCAGCGGAAATGCTGAGTTGTTAAATCCACATACCATCGAAGGGATTTCGTTTGACCATTACTGCTCGATTTTGGGACTTGGCTCCCCTGCTCCATACTCGTACAACTGCCAGTAATACCCTCCTGGATCACCACTCGTCGTATCGGGAAGCTCATCCGGTGTGCAGCCGATGAAAGAAGCACTGATTCGCAAACTGAAGTCGCGAGAAGCAATCATCGGCGTCGTCGGACTTGGCTACGTGGGACTGCCGTTGGTGCTGCGTTTTTCTGAAGTCGGCTATCGCGTTCTTGGGCTCGATATCGATCAGCACAAAGTCGATGAACTCAGCGAGGGCCGCAGTTACATCGAACACATACCATCAACAGCAATCAACCGCGCACGCACGAATGGTTTCACGGCAACAACAGACTTCAATCGCGCCAGCGAAGCGGATGCATTGATCATCTGTGTGCCAACACCACTGAATCAACATCGGGAACCGGACCTCAGCTTCGTCCTCAATACCGCCGATGCTCTGCTGCCGCACATGCGCGATGGCCAGGTGGTTTCGCTGGAAAGCACCACCTATCCAGGTACGACGGATGAAGAATTGTTGCCTCGATTGAAATCGCGCAATTTCCAGGTTGGCACTGACGTCTTCCTTGTCTATTCACCCGAACGCGAAGACCCGGGCAATCCGAATTTCTCCACTCGGACAATTCCAAAGGTTTGTGGCGGCACAACACCCGAATGTCTCGAAGTGGGAATCGCACTGTATGACCAGGTGATTGATCGCGTCATTCCGGTCAGTTCGACACGAGTGGCTGAGCTCACCAAGCTGCTGGAAAACATCCACCGGGCAGTCAATATCGGCCTCGTTAACGAGATGAAGATGGTGGCCGATCGGATGGATATCGACATTCATGAGGTCATCCGCGCCGCAGCCACCAAACCTTTCGGCTTTGTGCCGTATTATCCCGGCCCCGGCCTGGGCGGACACTGCATTCCCATCGATCCGTTTTATCTGACCTGGAAAGCCCGGGAATACGGAATCCACACCCGGTTCATCGAACTGGCTGGAGAGGTCAACTCTTCAATGCCCGACTATGTTGTGGGCAAGGTCGCGAACGCCCTCAATGCCGCAAAACGATCCATCAACGGCAGTCGTATCCTCGTGCTCGGTATCGCCTACAAGAAAAACGTGGACGACATGCGAGAGTCACCATCGGTCATCCTGATGGAGAAACTGCGTGATCTCGGCGCTGAAATTGCTTACAGCGATCCGCACATTCCTGTATTCCCGGTTATGCGGGAACATCACTTTTCACTGTCCAGCGCGACGCTGACGGCAGAGTCATTGGCCAGCTACGATTGTGTACTCCTGGCTACCGATCACGACCGCTTCGACTATGCGCTGATTCGCCAGCACGCCCGCCTCATCGTGGACTCGCGAGGGCGATATCTCGAACCATCAAGCAACATCATCAAGGCCTGATTAATGCGCAGTTTCCCGGCACCGATCACCAATCGAAAAATACGCTTCGCCGTCGTGGGCTGCGGACGCATCGCGACCAACCACTTCAACGCAATCAAACAACATTCGGATCACTCCGAACTGGTAGGTGTCTGCGACGTCGACGAACATGCGCTGAAACGCGCAGTCGCGGAGACCGGAGTTCATCCCTACCCCACTTTAGACGCACTGTTGAAGGACACGGATGCTGATGTGGTAGTGCTGACCACGCCCAGCGGACTACATCCCTCGCAAGTTATCGATGTGGCGGCAGCGGGCCGCCACGCGATGACCGAAAAGCCCATGGCCACCCGCTGGCACGACGGACTACGCATGGTGAAGGCATGTGACGACGCCAGTGTGCGACTCTTTGTTGTGAAGCAGAACCGCCGCAATGCAACCCTGCAGCTCGTAAAAAAAGCCATCGACAGCGGCCGCTTCGGTCGTATTTTCATGGTCAATATCAACGTTTTCTGGACCCGCCCCCAGGACTACTACGACAGCGCTGCGTGGCGTGGCACCTGGGAGTTCGATGGTGGTGCACTGATGAATCAGGCCAGCCACTACGTGGACCTGCTTGACTGGCTGATCGGGCCAATTGAAAGCCTGCAGGCCTATACAGCCACTCTCGCTCGCAACATCGAAGTAGAAGATACCGGCGTGATCAGCGTGAAGTGGCGCTCCGGAGCGCTCGGCTCGATGAACGTGACCATGCTCACCTTCCCAAGAAACCTGGAGGGCAGCATTACAATCCTTGGCGAAAAGGGCACGGTTCGTGTCGGTGGTATGGCCGTCAACGAAATCCAGCACTGGGAATTTGCTGAACCCATGCCGGAAGACGAGCAGATCAAACAGGCCAACTACGCCACCACTTCGGTCTATGGCTTCGGACATCCGCTGTACTATGACAATGTCATCAAGGTGCTGCGTGGCGAAGCAGAGCCGGAAACCGATGGCCGCGAAGGATTGAAATCGCTGGAGGTACTGATCGCTACCTACCTCTCGGCCAGGGACGGAAGACGGGTGGCGCTACCACTGGATTACTGAGCAGATATGGCAATCAACCCGAAGGCAACAGTTCACGAGAGTGCAATCGTCGACGATGGTGCGTCCATCGGCGCCAACACGCGAGTGTGGCACTTCGTGCATGTCAGCAGCAAAGCACGAATCGGCGAAGGATGCTCGCTGGGACAAAACGTTTACGTCGGCAACGATGTGACGATCGGCAACAACGTTCGCATCCAGAACAATGTAGCTGTCTATGATGCAGTGCGTCTTGAAGATGATGTGTTCTGTGGCCCCAGCATGGTATTCACCAACGTTTACAATCCGCGCGCGGCGATTTCACGCAAGGATGAATATCGGGAGACTTTCGTCCGCAAAGGAGCGACGCTTGGCGCCAACTGCACCATCGTGTGTGGCAACGAGATCGGCGCCCACGCCTTCATCGCAGCTGGCGCCGTGGTGAACAAACCAGTGCCTCCATACGCGCTGATGGCCGGTGTTCCTGCCCGTCAAAAAGGCTGGATGTGCCTGTGTGGCGTCCAGTTGAAAGGAAAGGGTGACGTCACCTGCGAGTGCGGCGCCCACTATCAAATCGACGACGAGTCCTGCACACCAAAATGAGCAACAAGATCGAGTTCATAGACCTGAAAGCCCAGTATGCATCGCTGAAAACCAGCATTGATACGCGGATGGCCAAGGTACTCAATCACGGACAGTACATCATGGGGCCGGAAGTTCGGGAGCTGGAGCAGGCCCTGGAAAGTCGAACGGGATCTACACACTGCATCACCGTGGCCTCTGGAACTGAAGCGCTCCTGATCGCACTGATGGCGATTGGTGTTAAAGCCGGCGATGAAGTCATCACCACGCCGTTCACGTTTGTAGCCACTGCAGAGGTGATTGCGCTACTGGGTGCCTTACCAGTCTTTGTTGATGTAGAGCCAGACACCTGCAACATCGACGCTCAGAAAATCGAAGCAGCGATCAGCCTACGCACTCGCGCCATCATCCCCGTATCGCTGTACGGCCAGACTGCGAACATGGATGAAATCAATGCCGTTGCAGCCAGACATCCAAATGTCATCGTGATCGAAGACGCAGCCCAGAGTTTCGGCGCCACTTACAAGGGCCGTCAGAGCTGCAATCTCTCGACGATAGGATGCACCAGCTTTTTTCCGAGCAAACCGCTTGGCTGCTATGGTGATGGTGGTGCCATTTTCACGAGCGATGATGGTCTCGCCAAGGCGATGCGCGAAATTCGGGTGCATGGTCAGGAAAAGCGCTACTACCACACGCGTATCGGTGTTGGTGGTCGTATGGATACCCTCCAATGTGCCGTAGTCCTGGCAAAACTTGAACAATTCGATTGGGAAATCGAACAGCGACTGGCCGCCGGGGAGCGCTATCGAAATCTGTTTGCAGGGTGCAATGGTGTGCAGCTGCTCGCAGTGCGTCCGGACCGAACCTGTGTCTGGGGACAGTACACGGTTCAGGTAGACCATCGAGAGGTTGTATTGAAGTCATTGGCGGATAGCGGTGTTCCAACGGCTGTTCATTATCCAGTACCGCTGCATCGTCAGCCGGCCTACGAAAATTCATGTCGTATTTCCGCAAGAGTTGTTCACTCTGATCATGTTGCCGGAAGAGTCTTCAGTCTGCCGATGCATCCTTACCTTGATTTGGCCACCCAGGAGCGCATCGCCAGCGCGGTGATACGCGCCGTCGCGTGAAGATCGTTACCGTCGTTGGCGCGAGACCGCAGTTCATTAAGGCCACCGCTGTTTCGCACCGGATTCGAGAACGATACAACGATCGGGTGGAAGAAGTTCTGCTGCATACCGGTCAGCACTTCGACTACAACATGTCAGCGGTCTTCTTCGATGAACTGGAACTTCCGGAACCCAAGTACAACCTGGGCATTTCAGGTGGATCCCACAGCGTGATGACCGGACGCATGATGGCCGGAATCGAGGAGGTTCTGATCGCTGAACGTCCTGATCGACTCCTGGTCTACGGCGACACCAACTCAACCCTAGCGGCGTCTCTTGCCGCCGTAAAATTGGGGGTTCCAGTTGCCCACGTGGAAGCAGGTGTTCGCTCTTTCAGGCTTGATATGCCCGAAGAGGTGAATCGCCTTGTTACCGACCGGGTTTCGTCCCTCCTCTTCTGCCCAACCACCACGGCGGTCGACAATCTCAAGCGCGAAGGCATCTTTCGAGGTGTGCACAAAGTAGGTGATGTTACGTTCGATCTACTCACCCGTTTTGTCGAGCCGGCTCGACGAGCCAGCACCATCCTGGAGCGGCTGCAACTCGAACACGGCAGATTTGCCTTGGCGACATGCCATCGTGCGGAGAACACGGATAATCCTGACCGCTTCTTTTGCATCCTTGAGGCACTGGCGCAGATAGCCGTAGAGATTCCTGTGATTCTGCCGCTCCACCCACGCGCCAGGAAAATTGCAGCGCAACTCGACCACCGTCGACAATATCAAGGGCTTCATTTCGTCGACCCGCAACCATTCCTCGATATGATCACCCTGGAGCAGTCAGCGCGCGTCATTCTCACCGACTCCGGTGGTATTCAAAAGGAAGCGTTCTTTTTCAACGTGCCGTGCATAACCCTGCGAGACGAAACAGAGTGGGTTGAAACCATCTCGCTTGGTGCCAACGTACTCGTTGGTTCCTCACGGGAAAAAATCCTGTCGGCGTTTGCCGACGCGATGCAATGGAAGCCAGTCGCGAACCGGGATCAACCGTTTGGAAATGGACACGCGAGCGACGCCATAATCGAAATACTGGCCGGTTGAAATGGACTTCCGTGCGAACGCACTAAGAATGGTCGCCGGCACAGTCGTTGCTCAATCCATCCCGATACTGGCGTCGCCACTATTGTCCCGCTTGTACGGACCGGAAGCATTCGGCCTGCAGTTTCTGTTCATGAGCCTGGCAGCAGCACTTGCAGTTATCGCCACCTGTCGTCTGGATCTGGCAATGGTGTTGGCAGCCGACGACGAGGAGGCCAACGCCCTCGCGGGCCTTATCGTCTTGCTGACGACATCAATCTGTGGCTTGCAGTTCATCGTTCTTGCATTCCTTTCTCCTCGATTGGCCGCCATCACGGGGTCTGCCGAAACAACCGAGTGGATCTGGATGCTGCCGACCATCGTACTGGCAATTTCCATCTTCCAGGTGTCGAGTGCCTTTGCTAGCCGGCGTAACAGATTCGCACCGATAGCCTGGGCGAATTCGGCCAATCAGGGGGCCTATGCTGCATCGGCGATCGTCAGTGGGATACTCACCTCCTTCGAGAATGGTCTCGTAGCGGCCAAACTCGGCGGGCAGGCAATTGGAGCGATGATCATTGCAGGGTCTGTCCGTTCGGACTGGCGAAGGCTGGATATCGCTGAAGCCACTCGTCTCGGACGTTACCTGATAGTCAAGAACGCCCAGTATATAACCTACAACACACCGTACAGCCTTTCTGGCAGCTTGATACGCGATGCTCCGTTGTTCCTGCTTTCCTTCCAGGCGTCTACCACACTCACAGGATATTTCGCGCTGGCCCGCATGGTAACGATGACCCCTGCCTTGCTTGCCTCAAGCAGCCTGAGCCTTGTTTTCTTTCGAGAAGCTGCACTGCATCGCGGTACGCCCTATTTACAGCGACTGACAACGCGACTCCTGCGCAGCGGCGCCATTGCCACCGCGCCAACATTCGCTTGCCTCGCGATATGGGGCGATGTGTTGTTCGCAGCGGTCTTTGGTGAGCGATGGACCACCGCAGGACAGGTCGCCATGCTGCTTGCGCCGGCTGCGTGGTGGGCAATACAGACGGCTTGGCCGGAGCGTCTTTTCGAAGTGCATGCTCGCCAGGGCAAATCACTGACTGTGCAACTGACTGCCGATGTCATCACAGCGATGGCATTTTTTTCTACGTTATTGGCGACCGGCAATCCGGTACTGGCCATCTCGGTATTCGCAGTGTGCAATCTCATCTACCAGCACGTTTACCTGGCGACAGTCTTCAACATCAGCGGTTTTCAGGCTCGGAGCATGTGGACTCTTTTTCGCGACGCTTGGTTTGCATTCACCGCAGCCTTGGTCTTGCTCGCGATGCTACGATACCTCCTTACCGACAGCCTGCTCGTCGCCGCCGCTGCCGCCATGGCCTCACTCACTGCCACCGCTCTATTGTTGTACCGTGTCTACCTTTCTCTGGAGGAGGAGAAACCAGAGTCGAACTTCTTTCCCAAAGTGGACACCGCGACTCCTGGTGAGCCCAACTAGTTGGCAAGCTTGTTATCCTGCACACTGCCTTCGCCAGCCGTCACAACATCCTTTTATGGGGTCGGCACGTCGGGCTCGATGTGCCGGTCGCAAGGAGAACTTTCGTGTCTGAAGACGAACTGGATTTGATGCTATACCGCAATCGCGGAGATTGTGCTGCGACTGTTTTCCTGATGAAGGATGGCCCTGCCAACAATCGCATGTTCGTAAACCTGTGAAACCAGGACAATTCCACTCCATGCCACGACATGCCGACAGATACAGCATCCGCAATGAGCGACAGTGTGTGCGATGCGTCATGGACTCATCCGATCCGATCATCACGTTCGACGCCATTGGCCAGTGCAACCATTGCACGAGTTGGTTCGCGCGCATGACAGAAGAGGTTCCTGACACCGCGAAGGCGGCTGGAGAACTGCAGAGAATCGTCGAACGCATACAAGCAGAGGGCCGCAGGCAAGAGTATGACTGTGTCGCAGGTGTAAGCGGTGGCGTGGACAGTACCTACATCATCTATCAATTGCGACGGCTCGGTCTTCGGCCTCTGGCTGTACATTTTGACAACGGGTGGAACTCCGAACTTGCGGTTGCCAACATCAAGTCGGTCTTGGACCGCTTGGGCGTCGACCTTCATACTGAGGTGGTCGATTGGGAGGAGTTCCGCGGTCTGCAGCTCGCTTTTCTCAAGGCTTCTGTACCGAACAGCGAGATACCGACAGACCACGCCATTACCGCAACCCTGGTTACGACGGCAGAGAAAATCGGCACCCGTTTCGTCATCAATGGCAGCAACGTGATGACGGAAGGGATTCTCCCGATTGCCTGGGTTTACTACAGCCACGACCTACATCATCTAATGGCCATCCACCGACGGTTCGGAACCGGTCCACTTCGAACTTATCCACAGCTTACTCTACGGTCGTTCGCGAGTCGAATAGCTTCAGGTCGATACCGAATGGTCAATCTGCTCAACTATCTCGACTACAACCGGGCAGAAGCGATGCGTATCCTTACGAAGGAAGCCGACTGGCGTGACTACGGTGGCAAGCACTTCGAGTCCATATACACGCGTTGGTATCAAGGTTACTACCTGATCGCCAAATTCGGCTTCGACAAGCGCAAGGCGCACCTCTCGGCGCTGGTCTGTGCACAGCAGATCCCCCGCGAAGAGGCTCTGGACGAGCTCTCCCGTTCCCCCTACGAAGGACACGATCTGGATGCTGATACGGATTTCGTAGTTCGAAAGCTCGGCATCAGCCACGCATATCTGGCTGAGTTGATCGCGGCGCCGAACCGGAAACACACTGATTATCCGAACAGCGCCTATCTGATCGAGGGCTTGGCTGGACTTCGTCACTTCCTCCGTCGCACAGCCAAGCAAGTCTGAAAACGCGATGCTTAACGCTCATGTTTATCCTTCGACGCTGGAACACGAAAGCCGAATGCTGCGCATCACCGATGCGTTGGCGCAAAGCGGACAATTTTCGGCGATCGAGATGGTCGGCATCAGCGGTGATGGATTGTCCGAACGAGAACTGCTTGATTCGAAACGGCAGATCGTCAGGCTCCTTCCAGTCTGGACAACAAAGAGCAAATCCGGTTGGTCAAAAGTGATGCGTCTGACGGAGTGGTCGCTCCGTGTTTACCTGTACTTCCGGAATCGACCCGTCGTCTGCGTGAACGCACACAGTCTCGCCGCATTACCAGTTTGTGCCGCCATCAGTCGTCGGCACAACGCGCTGTTGATCTACGATCCGCATGAACTGGAAACCGAAAGTATTGCCAGCCTTGGTGTGAGAAAGGTGTTCGCAAAAATTGTGGAGCGATTGCTGGTCCATCGCTGCGACGCAGTTTTCGTCGTTAGCGATTCCATTGCGGACTGGTATGAAGCCAGATATGGGATAGCTCGACCAGTTGTGATCCGCAATTTTACCGGATCGCAGGCAACCACCTCTGGTGACAGGGAACAGTTGCGATCACGTCTGCGACTTCGTAGTGATGCCGTTACATTCATCTATCAAGGAGCGATGATGCAAGGACGAGGCGTCGAGAGGCTGCTGCGCGTGTTCGCCAAATTGCCTCAACACGATCTTCTGA
This sequence comes from Gammaproteobacteria bacterium, assembly GCA_043719475.1. Taxonomy (GTDB): domain Bacteria; phylum Pseudomonadota; class Gammaproteobacteria; order Pseudomonadales; family Azotimanducaceae; genus SYFY01. The sequence continues at coordinate 47,923 of JAYSTS010000293.1, forward strand.
TGCTGGGTGATGGCCCACTCACTCCACTGATTGAAGGTGCCGCAGCAGATTTCCCTAACATCCAACAGCATCCGGCCGTCGAACCCGAAGTCGTGCTGGACTACACCCAGTGTGCGGATGTCGGCCTCTGCCTGACTGAGCCGGTCTGCCTCTCGTACGTTTACTCACTACCGAACAAGCTCTTCGAGTATCTCGCAGCAGGTCTGCCCATCGTCATCAGCGATCTTCCAGAGCAGGCTCGGTTCGTCTCTGCAAGATCATGTGGCTGGATCACACAGGCAGATGATGAAAGCCTTCTGAAGCTGTTGGCATCCATCACGCACCAGACACTTGCGAAGTGTCGTCTTGCCGCGCTCCACACCGCAAGTGAGTGCAGCTGGTGCAACGAAGCGGAACGTATGCTGGACGTTTACCGGTCTTTAAGCCATGTCTGAGCGCGGATCGATCTGGTACATCCATCCCTACGCCGGCGGTCCCGGAATCGGACGCTATGATCGGGCTTTCCACCTCTCACAGGAGTTCCGCAAACGAGGCTTCGAACCCGTTGTCATATGCCCATCGTTCCATCACCTGATGGATATGCCACAAGAGGCTGGAACGCGGTTGATTCAAGGCATCCGCCATGAGTTCTTGCGCTGTCCAGCCTATAGCGGAAACGGTATTGGTCGCGTACTTAATATGGCCGCTTTCACGATCCAGCTACTACTGCAGGCAGGACGTATTGCGCAGTCGACCTCGAAACCGGCCGCGATCGTTGCAAGCTCCCCCCATCCCTACGCTTATCTGGCTGCCCGGCAACTCGCCACTCGTTTTGGTTCGAGATGCATATTCGAGGTTAGGGATCTATGGCCATTAAGCCTGATTGAACTAGCCGGGGCATCGCCTACTCATCCGCTGGTCCGATTAACCGCTTGGATCGAACGACGGGCCTACCTGACTGCTGACGCCGTGGTTTCGCTGTTGCCTTGCACCCGTGATTACATGCAGGAACGTGGCTTGCCACCCGAGCGGTGGCACTACATTCCGAACGGAGTATCCGTCGATCGAGGCACTGCCGCAGGGCAGGATGCGGAGCTATTTCGGCAAGTACTCCAGTGGCGCGCAGAAGGATGCGTGATCATCGTGTACGCCGGAGCTTTGGGAATGCCAAACCACGTCCACTCGTTAGTACACGCCTTGCGTCTACTCCCGCCGGGAGCCAAAGAGGTGCGGGCCGTCATTGTTGGACGGGGCGAAATGGCGACTGAGTTGAAGTTGCTGGCGTCCGATCCGGCTCTAAAAGGGTCCGTGTTGATCAGCGACCAAATTCCAAAGAGTGCAGTGCAATCGCTGCTGTCGCAGGCGGACATCGGCTATCTCTCTCTGCGACCGGAGCCCTTGTTCCGGTTCGGAATCAGTCCGAACAAGTTATTCGACTACATGCTGGCGCGGTTACCCGTCATAGCGGCCGTACGAGCGGGTAACGATCCAGTGACAGAAACCGGTTGCGGGAGACAAGTCGATCCGGATGACGTGGTTGCCATAGCTAATGCAATTCGCTGGATTGCAGACCTCCCGGTAGCGGACCGCCAGGCGATGGGCGATCGCGGCTACCGTCACGTGCTCAGATCTCACGCGTACTCACGTCTGGCCACCGAATATCTCGAAATTTCCGGGCTGAATAGATGAAGGTTGCAATCACCGGCGCCAATGGCTACATCGGGGGTGTATTGACCCATCATTGCCTTGGCCAGGATGTCGAGGTTATCGCCTGTTCCAGGACGCCACCAGCCAGTTTGATCGGCACCGGAAATGGGCAACTGACCGCTCACCACTCCATCGACGGAATCCCGGATCCTGACGCCATCAAAGGTTGTAGCGCAATCGTGCATCTCGCCGGTCGAGCACACAATTTCAACGCTCCGGATGCTGATGCAGCACTGTTTGACTGGAGTAATCACCAACTGGCAGTGAAGACTGCGGAGTCTGCCATTCGCGCGGGCGTCCAACGCTTCATTCAGGTCAGCACATTAAGCGTTCACGGCAACTGGTCCGAGACTCCGGTCGACGAAAACTCTGCGCTCCAGGCAACAACACCCTATGCGCTTTCCAAAATGGCTGCGGAGGTGTCTTTGGCGGCCCTGTGCCAAACGGCGGGTATGGAGCTCTGCATAGTCCGCCCGCCTCTTGTGTATGGGCGCGGTTGTCCGGGGAACTTTGTCAGGCTGATACGGTTGATCCAATCAGGATTACCGCTTCCATTGCGGTCTGTAGATGCGCATAGATCCTTTATTTACGTCGAGAACCTGGCGGACTTCTTGCGTCATTGTATCGATCGACCGCAATTGACTGGCCAATCGAAATTCGTGATCGGGGACGGCTCGGACTGGTCAATGCCTGAATTGGTTCGCGCTGCGGCGAGAGCGCTGGGCATCCCCGCTCGCCTCGTCCCGTTTCCACCAGCGATCCTGCAGCAGGGCGGTTCTCTTATGGGAAGACGTCGCGAAATCGACAGCATTACGCGATCCTTGCTCGTGAACTGGTCTCGAGCCAGAACAGAATGCCACTGGGCACCGGTGATTGACCCCACACAAGCGTTCAGTCAGACGATGGCATCCTTCCGGGAATGACAGCCTGTCTCAGCTGCCAGGACTCTGCAGGCGAGAGATGTGTCGATGCATGAGCGGTGGATTGAGGTGTTTATTTTCCTCGTAGTCGAACCACATCGCGAATCCGAGGGAGTTGAAACCAATCGAGAACGAGAACAGCCAACTGAGGAAGGTAACCTCCGGTACTTGTCCTAGATCAATCCACAACATGATGAGCCGCAGAAACATCAGTAGGCTTAAAGCCATGCCGAAGAAGCCAAACGCGTAAAAAAACACCAGTGGATGAAAATTGCGGATGATGTACTTTTCTTTCAGCCGCCAGAAAAACAATCGAATCAGCAGAGCGCCAATCGAGAAAACGACCTTTCGCACCTTGATGCCGGACTGCTCACCGACGTCGTAAACCGGCTCAATGGGGACATCCATCACACGCATGCCAGCCACATTGAGCTTCACTAGCAAATCGTTCGGCTGCCCATACCGCTTGTACATGTTGTCCCAGTCAATCGTCTGGAGCGCGGTGCGATTGATGGCGGTGTAACCAGTCTGCGAGTCCGCAACCCGCCAGTATCCGGAGGCGATCTTCGTCAGTAGTGAGAGAATCGAATTGCCAACAAACCGTATAGTCGGGATTTTCTTGTATGCATCACCAGTGACAAGACGATTACCTTTGGTGTAGTCGGTGCGGTCCTCGACGACTGGGTCGAGTATGGCCGGGAGGTCAGCGGGATTCATCTGTCCATCGCCCGCCATGACAACGGCAATGTCGTAACCCTGATCTCGAGCCCACTTGTAGCCTGTAGCAATCGCTCCGCCAACTCCCTGGTTGACCTCGTGTTCGATCAGGTGAACACGACCGTTCTGGTAGCCGGCACTGCTCCGCACTTCGTCAGAAGTTGCGTCCTTGCTGCAGTCATTGACGATGATGATGGTGTCTACGACTTCCGGCATCGGATCAATGACAAGCCGTGCGACCTGTCCCACTTCGTTATAGGCGGGCACGACAACGGCAATTCTCTTTTCGCGGTACATGATGGAATAGTCCGAAATCAGGGAGTCTAAGGCGGGGGGCATTGTCCATGCATGCAATCAACCCGTCCATCTTCATTGCCGATCTCGCAAGAGGCCAGCTCTCCAGATCAATGATAACCGTCGGTTCCAGGCGGAGAGAAGTTCAATTCGGCACTAAGTCCTCGTATAGATAACATGGAAGTCGGGACCAGCTTCACTCGAATCTACTCTCTCCAATTGGAGCATAAACACCAATCCCGTGCTCACGCTGCCACCCGCACGATACCAATAGCTGGTCGATGGCCCTACGATCTGGTTTGCCCGAGCCAGTTCGAGGAACTGCGTTGACGATGATGTACTCGCGAGGCAGTGCATGTGAATCAAAGTTTGCGCGCGCCGCGGCGCGCAACGACGGAAGATCGAAGAATGAGCCCGCGTTCGGGACTATCAACGCACCGCTGACGACCAGGCCATTACGTTGGCGTACTGGAATCACGAAGGCATCTGCCAGAAGGCCCGTTCTCAACAGAGTCTCTCGCACCGCCAGCCCGCTAACTTTGGTCCCCGACACCTTGAACACATCGTCACTTCGCCCTGCCAGGTACAGATAGCCACTCGAATCCAGCCATCCGATATCCCCTGTTGGAAAACGGCTGTGCACGGTGATGGACTCATGCTGTCCGACATAATCGATCATCAACGTGCGCCCACTGGCATGAACCTCACCGAACTCCCCCGATGCAACGGCATTACCAGCATCATCGAGCACCTCGACTGACAATCCATCAATGGCGCGACCGACTGATCCAGGAAGTTGAGGACGGTCATCCGGGTGGAGAGAGGTGAAACGACCTGCGACTTCGGTCAAGCCATAGAAGACATGCAAACGGACCTGCGGCAGATTCCGGGTAATGATATCTCTGCTAGAGGCTGGCAGATCGTCGCCCGAAGTCATCAGCCATCCAAGCGAGCTCTCTCCCAACAGTCCTTCAGCAAGCCACCGCGCCTGTAGCGGAGCGCCGCCAAATCCTGTCGGAGAGACTTGCCGAACGCGACTAACCAGATCCTTTGCAAGCAGTGGCCTGCCTATGGCTGTGAAACGAGCACCTGACACCAGACATGCAAGGAAATGGCAGATGGCACTGGTGAAGTGGAACGGAATGTTGATCATGAGATGATCGTCAGGTGTCATTCCCAGGCGTTTCACGCTTGCTTGGGCATTTTCGAGAAGTGCCTGAGACGTCAAGCGGACGCCTTTTCGAGCTCCAGTGGAGCCACTTGTCAGAAGCACAGTACTTTCCACACGCTGGTCCGGATCAAGGGCCGGATTATCCTTTGCAAGAAGAATCTGGATTTCATCAATCGCAGCCGCAGAAAGTCCCGGCTCCACGGGGCAACAAATCCCGCCACTTACCCAGGTAGCACACATTTCCAGGAAAAACTCAGCAGTCTCACTGGCAACGATGAGTCGCCTCTGCCCTGTCACGTCACCGTTCTTTCTCAAGCCATCGGCACGTTGGTTGACTTGGTAGACGAACGCTGATGGACTCAGCTTTTGAGAAGCATCATCGATCCACCAGCTATGAGTCGACTTCGCAAGTCTTGCAAGCAATTGGGTCAGCATGATTGCACTCGAGCCATCACTCAAAAATTCTCACGGGGATCATCATGATTCCTTTCCAGAATCGAAAATACACTTCAATGGCGGTTTTCGGATCTTCAATCTGGGCAAACGCGTGTCCCGCAGCAACCCAGGTGAGTGTGCCTAAACGCGCTGGCAGAGAGAGCACCTGATTGCGCCAACCGCGTTGCCACGACGAAGCCTGGTTTTTCGACGCCATCGACTTACGACGCCAGCGAACGAGCGAAGACTCTATCGCTACCAGCACCCCGTGGTGAACGGCCCAGAGCATCCACGACAACCCGATGCTGTGCCACATCCCGACGCCCAACATCACCATCATCGATGCAATCGCTGGACGTCGGGTTGACAGAAGCAAAGGCATGAAGATGTTGCGCATGCACCATCCGGACACGCTCATGTGCCATCTGCGCCAATAGTCCATGACGCTCCGCGCGAGAAACGGAAAATTGAAGTTCTCGGGAGCAGACCAGCCCAACAACCGACTCAGACCAATCGCGATATCAGAGTAAGCAGAAAAGTCGATATAGACGTAGGCAAATGCAATGAACAGAAAGACCACAGCAGCCAAAGGATCTGACTGATCCGAACCGAACACGGCAAGCGCAATACCTTCATCGGACCACAACAGCGGGAACAAGAGTGCATCAGCTATAACCAGCTTCTTGAATACCCCCCAGCCAACTCGTCGACTGCCAGAAACACATGCATCTACCGTTACGCGTTCGCTTCTTGCGCCCCGGAAGCGCTCGAGAGTATCGACGGGTCCAGCTGCGATGGACGCAGGGAACAAGACAAAAAAGAGGAACTCTTCAAACGTCACGTCGCGTTGCTGGTTCCGGTACCAACGAATTTGCGTATCGACTACCCGAATCACGATGTACGAAATGCCGAGCGGCAACAGGAGTTCGAAGCCTCCTGGATTGGCGAAGACATTTTCAATTCCAGTAGCCGCATACTTGGCCGCAAACAACACTACTGCCGCCCCAGCCAGCGAAGCAGCAAGTTGTGTGAACTCTCCCGGTGGATATCGGGTTCCTAGGTAATGTAGTACGTACAGCAGCGCAACGATGGTCACAGCAAATACAGGCTGCAACCAGGCCAATAAGCCAAGGGTCCCTGCGAGTAGAACGCGACGTTGCAGTATGGGCCTGCTCACGACAAGCCAACTGAGCGGAATCATCAGCACAATACCGATGAACAGTACGGACAGCCCCCCCGACGCTGCAGTCGTCCATTGATGACGAAGCACAACAGACTGAATTCCCTCAACGCGAACCGGATTTCGCGCGGTGATGTAGACCGTAGTCTTGTCCGGTACGCTTACCAGCAAGCGACACATCTTTGGTTCTGGTCGACATGTCGGCCAAGCACCATTGACTCCGATCCGGATGCCTAAGTCCGCACTTGTGACGCCCTCGATGTCCAGCGCGAAAAGACGTGTCGCAGAAACAGACCGTAGTCGACCGACGAGCACATCGCCTGTATCCAGTTGCAGCGGCCAGGTGATCGCTGAACTGTCATCAATAAGTTGGTATTCGACCTCAACCTTGTCACGCAGCACTAAAGCGAGGGCTAAAAAAACCAACCAGACGAGTATGCAGAGCAGCGTAGTTTTATTGGCAAGTTCCAATGGTCACCTGCTGCGGCTCTGGATCTGCCGGACGATGCGCTCGATGCTGTCCATGTCTTCCAGGCCTATATCAAACGCTGAAAAAGTGACCGCCCATAGTGATTCGATGAATTCGAGAATGGACAAGAGGTCGATACTGTCGAGCAGGCCGCTTGAAAACAGCGGATCCTCGTCCGCCAACGACGAGTCCAATCCCATTTCCCGTGTGAGAAACTCGCGAATCTGCAGACTCGGTGTTTGCAAGTTTGTCATGTGCTTGATCGTCTTCCCGTTCGTTCAATGATATCGCCAATGCGATCGGCAACCAGCACGGAGATCTTGGCGCGGCCAGATTCGAGCAGATGCAGCGGATCCGCAAAATCTTCAGCGAGAAGCCCATCAACGTCGCGCAAGTCGATAACCTCGGTCAGTTCGGAGAGACGCTTCATCGCACCGCGTTCAATCACGTCAAGCTGATGAGCAGTTATCGCCATCGTCTCCGTTGGGTCTCGTGGGAACATCATCAAGACAGGATGGAACCCGCGTGTAACCGACCGTTCGATGAAGCGGGCGTAAACTGCTTCCGCAAGTTGATGATTCTGTTGGACGAGTGGGCGCAACTCAGCGTGTGCAATGGCAACACTCGCCTGCTTTTCCGATTCCAGCTGTCTGGATTCAACAGAATAGAAATTTCTCTGCGCGATCATCGGTCGCAAGCACACCTCTCGCTCCGCCTGGGCAAGGAGGTTTAGCCAATCGCAATCGCGTTGATCGAGGTAGTTGGCAATGACCGCAGAGTTCCGGATTAGCGACGGCGTCAAGGCGACCTCCAAACGGGTGCCAAGTGATGCGCTATCGAGTACGGAAGTCCAGTCCAGGTGTGCTATCCGTGGTCTTCGAACAAGCGCGTCCAGATCCCGACCAGACTCGACAAGATTCTGCCAACTCAGCTGCAACGCAACGACTGTCCCGTGGGGAGCATCCAATGTGTCAATAATCGCCACGGCTTCGATAGGAGAAAAACTGCTGTAAGCGAGGTTTCGGACATCGACCGGGGCGGCAACAGCGGTTTGCAGCAACTCAGCCAGATGCAAATCGTCGGGGACACCTTCTCGCGTGACCGAGCCACCGAGCAAGACCAATGCTTGACCAGACGGATGAAAGCGATGCAGCACGAATTCGACGTAGGACGCATCATCCACATATCGACGTGGCAGGTCCCACTGAGCAACGTACGTGTTGAGAACGGACCCGAAATAGTCGAGCAGTAGCAGCGTCGTGATCAGTCCGAGCAGCGGAGGAAGCGTGCCCGATGCAACTTCAACCACACTTTTTTTCTCACGCATCAAAACCCGGCGTAACGGAAAGCCTCAACGGATACGTTGAGTATCAAAGCAAAGGAAACTGCTAGAAATCCGGCAGTCCAGATAAGGTATTGCGCGACACCTCGCAGAAGCAATCCTACTCGTGCCATTGCTGTCAACTTCCCGCCTGCGCGGCCTGCACACGTCGACGCTTCTCTTCAGTAGAGATCTCATAACCAACCGGAACGTACTCCCGACCTGCAGCCAGTAGGCCTTGCTCTGCATTACGAGCTGCTCGAATGCGCTTCGCCTGGTCGATAAAATTCTGGCCTTGGCCGACCAGCGAGCTCCAGTTCAGAACTTCACCTTGGTGTTCGAACCCGAGTAGAGGTCGGTGCAGGATCGTGTGATGCCGAACCATGGATGTAAGCATCCGGAGATGCAGATTCTGGCTCGCCTCGATTTCAGAAAACACCAATGGCGCCGTCAGCAGATCGCCGATTGCATAGTCATCACGTCGCAGGTAACGGGTACGCTCGATGAATCGCTGATACACGGATTCCAGTTTTTGCTTGTTGCGCGGACTGTATGCTGCCAGCAAAACTGCATCCGGTTTAATCAAAGCGCCATGTTCCCTCGCGAACAAGTCTCGTCGACTGGTGACGATGCAACGATACTCTTCGGTCGGACCCGTCCTCACCGGGCAGATGTCGCACGCGATACAACGATGCACGTCCTCTCGCGTGAAGTCACTGAGCTGAATCGTAAGTCCGGGTTGTTCCAGCTGTTCAACGAATCGATTCGCCAACATGAAACCCCGGCGATCTTCGGAGTCCTGCAACAACCAGATTGCAACATGAGCATGTGCTGGGCCAGTCTTTTTTCCTGCCTCTAGTCCTTTTACGACTCGTGCCACCCGGCGTCCTGTATCTATGGAAGTTTCCAGACCATAGTTGTCACGGGCAGCCGTACCAACATCTCCGGCCACAACCGTTCCGCCGTATTGCGATGTTGATCCCGCATCATTGCCAACACCGAGCATGCCAAGATTGATCATGTCCAGCAGTTGGTAAATCAATGTTGTTTCCTGGCCGCCATTGCGTTTCGCTCCTACGGCCAAACCACCAAAGACGCGGCCTCTGAGATGGGCCTGCAACTCGGGGTCACCATATAAAAAGTGGACAAACTCCTGTGCGACCGAGCTACGATCCCCAAAATAGACCGGTCCGGAAAGGACGAGGCCATCGGCCTCCATCAACAAACTCCGCAATTCACCCAGATTTCTCGGCTCTCCCGTCTCCGGAAAGTGATCTGACAGATTGACGCAGGCGATCTCTACTTTTTCCTGCAAAGCTCCCCATAACGCTGCAGCCAGCGCAACTTCGCAATTACTCAGCCCGCGAAGGCCGGTCGACCTTCGTAGGTCGCGATACATCTCGTCAAAAGTGACTCCCTTCGCCCTTGCTGCGTTGAATGCTTCGAGCAGTGCTCCGGACTCAGTCTCGAGGAAAGCCTTCAATGAATTCAGGTCAGAACATCGAGCGAGCTCAACAGATAAATCGCGCAGACCGATCCCATGTCGTGATCCTCGAAGACTGGCGGACAGTCCGACAATGAGTGGCATAGTCTGTATTCCGTAACCGGTGTTCCTCATTATAGGCAGGGAGCACACAAGCTAGCCAGAATCTGTGGTCTGGCAGCGACGACAAAGGCCAATCAGGGGAGTCCAACGCGAACGAAGCCACACTCCATCGCTCGATGTCGGGAAAATGGCGGCGCGCCTCCAGCCCAATCGGCAAGTTCTATAGGTCCCGACATTTCCCAATGCGTTCGTCACGAAAGCAGCCCACTCGACCAGCAAGACACAGCTCATCCGGGAAATCTGTACAGTATGCTTGCAGCCATCAAGAGCACAGGACGTGAATCTCCAGAGAATATGTCTGATCAATCCTCACAAATCTGCCTCCGATGCATCATGGATACCTCCGACCCGCAAATCGCGTTCGATGAAGAGGGAGTCTGTAACCATTGTCGCTTCTTCGATACTGAGCTCTCAAAGACTTGGCATCCGAACCAGCAGGGAAGAGAAGAACTCAACTCGCTCGTCGAACGAATCAAGTCAGAAAATCGCGGCCGACCGTACGATTGCGTCATCGGACTGAGCGGCGGCATAGACAGTTCCTACCTGGCCTACGTGGCGCGCCGTGAACTCGGACTGCGTCTCCTGGCCATACACGTTGATGGAGGGTGGAATTCAGAGCTGGCCGTCAGGAATATTGAAGGCATCGTCACTCGACTGGGTATCGACCTCCATACACAGGTCGTTGATTGGGAGGAAATGCGCGATCTGCAACGTGCATTTCTGCGCGCTGGTCTGGCCAACCAGGACGTACCGCAGGATCATGCCTTCATCTCCGGTCTCTATTCACAGGCGGTACAGCACGGAATCCGCCACGTGCTGAGTGGGGGCAACGTTGCCACGGAGTCGATCCTACCTGGCGAGTGGGCCTATAACGCCATGGATTTGCGGCATCTGCGTGCTATCCACAAGCGTTTTGGAGAAGCCCCTTTGCGCACATTTCCGACGGTGAACTTTTTTCAGTACTACTTCTGGTATCCGGTCGTTAAACGCATGACGGTATTGCGCCCCCTCAATTTCCTGCCGTATGTCCGGGACGATGCGATCCGAACGCTCGAGCGGGAAACAGGATTCACTTACTACGGCGGAAAACACTTCGAATCACGGTTCACAAAATGGCAGCAGCTTTATTATCGACCGTACAAATTTGGCTACGACGAGCGGCGGGCATATTTATCGAGCCTGATACTCTCTGGCCAGATGGACCGGCAAACGGCACTCGATGCTATCGCCGAACCCGGTTACTCCGACGCACAGTTACGCGAAGACAGCGATTTCGTTTGTAACAAGTTGGGGTTTTCGAGCGAGGAATTCACGCAAATCCTCAACCTTCCACCAAGGACATTTCGTGACTACCCCTCCAATCACCATCTGTTCAGCTTCAAGGACAAGCTCAAGTCGCGGCTTGGTGAGTTCGGTGTCACGTTTCGGAGAAGGTCTTGATTGCTTGCGAAGTGAATACCAACAAGCCGACTAAGTCGCTTTCCTCTCAAGCTGATGATAACCAGTCATCATGTGCGGGATAGCAGGTTACATCGCCCGTCGAGGGCGAGCAGTGGATCGGGAACGGCTGACAGCGATGTGTGCTGCGGTAAGTCATCGTGGGCCAGATGGCACGGGACTGACGATCACCGGAAGTGTCGGGCTGGGACACCGACGCCTCTCAATCTTTGATCTCTCGGCCGACGGGGCGCAGCCAATGCTCGATCCACAGTCGGGTCGCAGCATCATCTTCAATGGGGCCATTTACAATTACCTGGAATTGCGTGCGGACCTCGCCAACAGGGGGCGACGCTTTTACACCGGCACCGATACCGAGGTCATTCTCGCGGCTTACGACACGTGGGGTTCAGACTGTGTGAACCACTTCAATGGCATGTGGGCATTCGCGATCCACGACCCGCAGGCAGGCATCGTGTTCTGCTCCCGCGATCGCTTTGGCATCAAACCGTTTTACTATGTCGAGACCACCGATTGTCTTGCTTTCGGTTCAGAAATTCGTCAGTTGTTACCACTGTTGCCTGCTGTCCGTGTGTGCCATGAGGTATTGATCGATTTCGTTTTTTCCGATCGCTGCGAACACCGGGAAGACACGTTTTTCGACTCCGTCCGCAAGCTGCCAGCGGGTTGCAATCTGACCTATCGGCTGGATCAGGACCGTCATTTCCAGGAACGGTACTATCGTCTTGAACGACGAACGGATCTCGAGAAGATCTCCCTCGACGATGCCATCGCTTTGTACAAAGACGGATTGGAAGACGCTGTGCGCTTGCGTCTGCGCTCAGATGCGCCGCTTGGGACTTGCCTCAGCGGTGGTCTGGACAGTTCCAGTGTCGCTAGCCTGGCAGCAACTCTCTACCATCAGCCCGATGGAATGGCGTTCGCCGCTGTCACAGCGGTGAGCGAAGACCCGGACAATGACGAATCGGCTTATGCTCGCTCGGTAGCCATTAATGCTGGTCTGCATTGGCTAACGACAAAGCCAGACTACGCAGCATTCGAGTCGTCCATCGAAGCAGTCGTTGAAGCCCAGGAAGAGCCCTTCGCCGGTCCTTCGATTTGTATGCAGTACTTTGTCATGCGCACCGCACGCGAGTCTGGACTGAAGGTATTGCTTGATGGGCAGGGCGGTGACGAAACGCTATTGGGTTACGAACGCTATTTCGCCGCCCACTATCTCGCTATACGACGCCGTCACGGATGGCGGGCAATGATGAGCAGCATGCGTTCAAGTGCCAGACACAACGCTCGCATGTCGCCTCGAATAATTGCGGGATACCTCGCTTATTTTTCTTCGCCCCAAGCGCGCTATTGGCAATACAAGCGACGCCATCACTACCTGACACAATCACCCGCCATCCCTGATCATCTGATCCGTTACGCAGAGGCCAGTCGTGACGAGTTTGAGCTGCAACGACTGGAAATCGAAACTACCAATCTGCCGGCTTTGTTGCGCTACGAAGACAAAAACGCCATGTGGCATGGGGTTGAAACGCGCCTGCCTTTTCTCGACTACCGTCTGGTCGAAACCGCACTGGCGTTACCTGGCGAGTACAAGGTAAGGGAGGGTTGGACCAAATACGTGCTGCGCAGAGGAATGTCCGGGATATTGCCGGACCACATCGCCTGGCGACGCGACAAGCGCGGTTTTGAAGCGCCAGAATCTATTTGGCTGGCTCGTCACTCGAATCAAATGGAAAATATGGTCAGAAATTCAAGGGTTCTGGCGTCTGTGTGCGACACCAGTCGATTACATTCCGCGTACAGCTCACTCGATCCAGGCACACGGTGGCGCCTCTACAGCGTCGCTTTATGGGAGGAGTGCTTCAGCGTCTCTGCGTGAAATCATCATCCATGCAAGTCGGTCGTTCGTCGCCATAGCTCTTTCCGGTAATTCTGATCAATTCACTCGTGCGAATTGATCCGACCTTCCTTAGGCCAGAATCATCACGGCAATTTCGTGTTTGATGATGGGTCCGTTACACTGCACCGCAGAGGTTGTAGCTTGGGGTGCTGGATCGTTCTGCTCCCTAGTCAAAGTAGGCAACCCTCACTTTTTCTTAGATCGAAGTGTGAGATCAAGCCGTGCCCAAATACACGCGGCAAGTGTCGGCATGCATGCGGTTAAAACAGGAATACTCAAGCGGCTGTTAGCCCGTTTACTCGGCTCTGTCTCTATATCCAGCTAGCAGAAAACCAGCCGCTGAATCCCCGCTGACACTCGGAGCACCCTCATGACCAAGTCGATGTCGCGGGTGATGCACATCACCACGGTGCACACTCGCGACGACATCCGCATCTTCCGGAAGGAATGTGTGTCGCTGGCGCGTTCTGGTTCCGGCAGATCGCCGAGCACAGGTCACCGCTCAGTCGACGCATCGTTCCCGCTTCGGGCAATCCCCGTAAGCACAAATCCATAACCTCACCGGATGTTTCGCCAAACAAAAAAACCAACGGCGCTCATCGCTGCTCTGACGCCTGCCGCCACACTCAGATCGAGCCCGGAAAACACACGGAAGCATTACGGAACGACCATTCGCGCTACAGTGAGATGACCCAGACGTTGACGACAGGAGCAGAGGATGAAGCCGAGATGGTCCTTACTTGTTGGAGCAGCGGTAATGGCGGGTGTCGGGGTTTTTCTGTTCAGTTTCATGACAAGCGATCAGGGACATCGCATCCGTTCCGGAGACTCGCCGAAAGAAGCCATACATCCAGAGGAGCCGATACAGCATTCGCACCCACCGGTGAGAGAAGAAATGTCGATCGTTCCTGGCATCACAGACCATCCGCAGAGTGATGCTGGTGACGGCGGAACAACTGCAGACGCAACCGGCTTGTTCGTCGAGAACAGGACGCCGTTCAATGTTGGCGCGACGTCGATCCACCCGGATGATGCTGATCCGGATGAAGCCGATTCGGAAGTTGTACACGACGTTGGCGGTCGTCTCGAAAACCCACTGCAAGAGGTGCAGGTACACAGTGGAGAACCGGTGCGCGATATCGGCCCGCACGTGGACCCGATGAATACTTCCGAATAGATCGATTCCGGAGCCTGAAACAAGCCCGCTCTCCGAAGTTATTGCGAAATATCCAATTACATCCACACGGTTGCCGGTTCGACTCTGTTGTGGTCTGCTGACCCAAAACGGGGTAGTGATGACAGGACGTCACAAGGAGAAGTCAATCATGTCTAGCACTCTGCGCCGGGTTTTGTGCGCCTTGGCTATTTACCTGCCGATAATGTCGACAACCGCATTGGCGGATCGTGCAACGATCGTAGCGAATCCGGTACGCATACTTGTTTCAGAAAATACGTTTGGTGGCTGTATGGTGCAGCTCAGCGTTGATCCACAATCGATGCTGCCTAACTGCGGCTCGGCGTGGGTGACGATGAGCTGCGATGGAACTTTCATGCCGAAGGATGTTTCCGACCGGTTGCTCGAACAGGCACAAATGGCGTTCGCGCTTGACAAGGGACTCTCGGTCTACATAGACGACTCCCGACGACACAATGGATATTGCCTCGCCTATCGCGTCGACATCTGGTAGCGACGGCTGAGTGGATTCGCCAACCGTGCGACAACTTCGACGGATTCTTCTGACCGGATTTTTGTGCCTGCTGGCACTTCTAGCTGGCAGCGTAGTTTACCTGCGAACATATTCAGTTCCCTTGGCAGCGGTACCACGACCCTTGATTTCCGCCGTGCAGTGGGCAGGAGGGGCGATCACGTTGCCCATCCGGAAAGATCTGGACACCACCAGGCGGGTGGGGCGGGTCAAGCCACCCTTTGTAGAAGGCCAATTGCTGGTTCAGCTGCAGTCTGGCACCACCGCTGTTCAGCGAGATCAGCTGATCGCCCTTCTCGGCGGCAAGCTCCTTGAGACATTTCAGGATCGTGACGGTCTTTTCCTCATAGAGCTTGGACGTGGCCTGTCAGTCACAGAAGGTGTCCGCCTCTTGAAGGCGTCTGCCGGGGTTGAACACACCGGCCCCAATCATCTCTACTACCTCGACGCACTGCCGAACGACATGTTCTTCCGCGATCAATGGGGCCTGCACACGGGCAGCTCGACAGACCCCAAAGACCCCGACCTGGATGCAGTGGAGGTATGGGACACTTACACCGGTAGTGACACTGCAGTGATCGGTGTGGTTGACAGCGGGGTCGACTACCGCCACATCGACCTGGCCGGAAACATGTGGGTGAACAGTCAGGAAATTTCCGGCAACGCACTGGATGACGATCGCAATGGTTATGTCGATGATGTTCACGGCATTGATGCGATCGACCGGACCGGTGATCCATTAGACGACGAAGGACACGGCACCCATGTGGCGGGAACAATTGGCGCGGTAGGCAACAATGGCCTAGGTGTGTCTGGTGTGGCGTGGACAACCCGTATCGCCGCGTGCAGGTTCCTGGACCGCAGCGGTGCGGGAACGGAAGCGGATGCAATCCGTTGTTTTGACTACTTCTCGGCGCTCAAGGCGCGTGGCGTCAACGTGGTCGCCATCAACGCGTCGTGGGGGAGTGAACGCAATTCAGTGCCGCTGAGTGATGCCATCGACCGTCTTCGACAGCGAGGCGTCGTGGTCGTGGCCGCCGCCGGGAACGACGGCGTGAATACCGACCAGCGTCCCCACTATCCTTCCGCATACCCCCTCTCCAACATTGTCTCCGTGGGCTCCATTGGCCGCGGTGGCCAGTTGTCCTCGTTCTCGAATACCGGCGCGCTGTCAGTCGATCTGTTCGCCCCGGGCGAGGAGATCCTGAGCACCCGGCCAGGTGATGCGCTCGCCATCCAGAGTGGCACGTCCATGGCAACGCCACATGTGACCGGCATGATCGGTCTACTGGCCTCTGAAGATTCGACGTTGACAGCGAATAATCTGATCAGCCACGTCATCGCTACGGTGACACCCGTCGATGCCTTGCGCGCCCGCTCAGTCAGCGGAGGCATTGCTCATCTCCAGTTGCCAGACAGAGATCGTGACGCTGACGGCATGGATGACCGTTGGGAACGGCGATATGGCCTCAATCCGGTAGATGGTACAGATGGCACGCGAGATCCTGATGGTGACGGTCTCGACAACCTCCGCGAGTTTCGCGCCGGAACCTCGCCGATCAGCGCTGATACGGATAGTGATGGTCTTTCCGATCGGCGCGAGATCGTCGATCTCGGCAGCAATCCGCTGCTTGCAGACACGGATGGTGATGGCCTAACGGACCTGCGGGAAACGGAAATCGGCACCCGGCCCATCGATGCCGACAGCGATGACGATGGTCTGAGTGACGGCGACGAGCTGGCTTCACCGGATTCGGATCCGCTGCGTGCCGATACGGATGGCGATGGCATGGGTGACGGATTTGAACGCAGGCATCGTCTCAACCCACGTGATGGCGCGGATGCTACGCAAGATATCGATGGTGATGGCCTGGACAATCGTGCTGAAGCCGGCGCGGGTACGAATCCGAGATCCCGGGATTCCGACGCAGACGACTTGTCTGATTTCGATGAACTGCGGAATTATTCGACACAACCGATGAATCCCGATTCCGATGCGGATGGCATGGGTGACGGCTGGGAAGTGCGTTACGCGTTCAACCCCTTGTCAGCAAGTGATGGCAGCCAGGACGCCGATGGTGATGGTGCTCTCAATCGCGAGGAATTTGCGGCAGGCAGTGATCCCCGGGATGCAGGCTCCAGACCACCCAGCAGACCCTGGTCAGGACTTCTCGGTAATGCGGCTCGAACCGGCCACGTGCCCGTCGCGACGCCAGGCGGGATGGTGGAACAGCGCTGGTCCAGGGCTGCAGACAATTCGGTGACTGGCGAATCGGTGACCATTGGCGGAGGTCTCGTGCTCGACGTGCGCTCGTTTGCGCCTTCAGCCGGGGTCATCGCGCGGAGTCTTCTGGATGGCAGCGAGCAATGGCGGTATGAACATCCTGACTCGGTCATGGCGGTACAACCTGTCATCAGCCGAAACCGGATCATCGCCGCATTCAAGAATTCATTCGGCGGATTCTCACTGGTTGGCTTCGATCTCGCGGGCAAGGTCGAGTACGTGCGCAATCTGGGCCAGATCGACAGCGCGGAATACAACAGCCGATTGATGGTGATCGACAACCAGGGCTTCTTCTCTGCCGGCACCTCGCTGATTGCGTTTACCGCATCCACCGGCGTGCAGGAATGGCGTCAGGAAGTACCAAGCGCCTCCACGTTCCTGCAACCGAGGTGGGTGGCGGCGGCCAGCAGAAACCAGGTGGGCGTCTTCAGCAATCAGACACTCCATCTCTACGGCCGCGCCAACGGTGCTCTGCAGACCCAGATCGGTTACAGCGACTGCGGTCGCGGCGAAGATTCGACGGTGTTCTTCGATGCTGTCGGTGAACCCTACCTGCATTTGCCCGGGTGTATCGCACGATTCGACGTAGCGAATCGCCGTGTTCGATGGGTGCGAACCGATGTCGCGCAGGCGTTCAGGCCTACTGTGGCAGGAGAAACCATCATCGCGGAACAGCAGGGATATGCCATCGTCGGCATCAATACCGCGGACGGTTCGAATCGCTGGACCTGGGATTCGGGGAGTTACATCAACGCCGAACCCGTTTCTTCGAGCACCCATTTTTTCGTCTCGGAATCCGGGCGAACACTGGCAATGGCGTTCGCCGATCGCAGCATCAGCTGGCAACTGCCTCAGGCCGGTCAGATGGCGTTTAGCGACGACGGGGTTTTTGTATTGCGCGACTCGCTCGGGTTGTCTCTGTTCAACCTGGATGGCGACCTCGACGGTGATGGGCTGCCGGACTGGTGGGAGCGGGCTTTCCGGCTGTCCGTGACCAATCCCGCCGATGCGGGCGCGGACGCAGATGCGGACGGTCTCAGCAACCTCGACGAATTCCGCGCGCGTTCACATCCGCGCAATGCGGACACCGACGGTGACGGTGCAGACGACGGTGCAGAGCGCAGCGCCGGCACCAATCCGGTCGAGCCCGATACCGACGGTGACGGACTACGTGATGGTGCCGAGATCAACCAGTATCGGAGCAATCCGGTCCTGACCGATTCCGATAGCGACCAAGTCTCCGATGGCGAAGAAGTCAATCGCCACCGGACCGATCCGAACGATTCGGCGAGCAAGCCGGATTTCATTTTTAGCGCGAACCATTCATTCGAGACGGAGTTGCCTTCGGACTGGCGTAATGATCCGTCATCCGGTGGTAACTGGCGCCGGAGTACGTCCCAGGCAAGCGATGGGCAATACGCACTGGAGGCGATGCAAACGCCAGGTCGGATAGGCGTTCGCATTGAATGGCGCGGAAGATTTGCCAAGGGTGAACTGGTGTTTGATCTGCTCCTGCCGAACACGATCTCTTCATTTGTAATCACTGCAAATGACAGCGAACGGATCCTCTATGTGCCGGGCGGCACAGCCGGCTGGCAGACCTTTCGTGTAGCCATTCGGGAAGGTGTAACGTCGATCAGTTTTGAGGCCGCGGATGGCAGCCCGGCAGAAGGGAGACCTGCAGGTTTTCTGGACAACATTCGGTTCAGAAAGCCCGTGCCGTTTGGACTGAGTGGTGACAACCTCATCGTTCGGGCGAACGGGATGCTGCACGAATACACTGCGGACGGGCGGGCCGTGCGGGCACCGGTACCGCAGCCTGAAGGAACAAGCAGCACCTCGGTCGCGACCACCACGCGGCACGAAGTGGTTGTTCGCGACTACCGTGTGTGGCACTTCTACAACCCGATAAACGACTCTTGGCGGAAGGTTGACGACCAGGTCGCCGACGTATTCGGTTCGCCGGTCGCGACCCCGGATTCACTGCTCATGGCAGGACGGGGCGGTCGCATCGTGCGTTATGACCTGAACGGCCAGTTTCGGCAGCTGGCAGGCGACCCTGGCACGACAGCACACGTCACCTACGGTGCAGATGGATACGTCTACACAAACGACTACTTCGGTGTGGTTCGCCGATATGACCCTGTTCGTTATCAGCTGCAGGCCGAGATATCACTCGGGATCGATTTTCGCGGCCCTCTCGCCGTTGACGCGGACGGGAGAATTCTCGTCCGACATCAGTCCGGTATCAGCCGTTTCGATTCGACCGGGCAGCCACTTGCCGAGGTGTCCGAGAACAGCACCATTGGCGCAGAGCATCTCCTGATCGACCTCAGGCAGCGAATCATCCTCCCCTCATCCGCGTCGTTCAGTGTAGTTGCGAAAGACCTGTCGAGCTCCCGCAACGTAACACTCGACAACGGCCTTCCCTCCTGGGCCCTGATTGGCGTCACCCAGTTCCTTCGAGGCGGCGCAGACACCGATCTCGATGGCTGTGCAGACTGGTGGGAACTCTCCTACGGATTGTTGCCATTCCAGCGAGCGGATGGAGCAGCGGATCCGGATGCGGACGGGTTGCCTAATTCGGGCGAATGTGCGGCGGGAGCCAATCCCCGAGTTGCTGATTCCGACGGTGATGGCCTGACGGATCGTGATGAGGTCACACTGGGCAGCAATCCAGCTGAAACCGATTCGGATGACGATGGCCTGTCCGACTCTGACGAGCGCAGTCGGGGGACGTCTCCGGTGCGGGCGGACACCGACGCCGATGGCCTGACTGATCCGGATGAGATCAATCGAACCGGCACCAATCCGATCAACGCCGATACGGACCGGGACGGCATGCCGGACGGTTTTGAAGAACGGGAGGGTCTGAATCCCCGCGATCCAGCGGACGGTGCCCGGGACACCGATGGAGACGGTCTTGTAACTTCTGAAGAGTTCAGACGCGGCACTTCGTTCCGTCTGGCCGATACCGATCGGGATGGCCTCGCGGATGGCGAAGAGCTGAGACGTGGAACCGGGCCTCTGCAACGGGATACCGACGCTGATCTCCTCCCCGACGGTTTTGAAGTTGCCAACGGTTTCAATCCGCTGCTGGCGGATGATGCAAACCTCGACAGTGACGGCGATGGCTTCAGCAATCTTGTAGAAGCGCGCTACACGGCGAATCCACGAACCGGCACCAGTACACCAAGACCTGGTGCGTGGACCGGAGAGCAGGGCGATGCCACGCATCGGGGTTTTGCCCCGGTGCGTATCGACACCTCGAGACTCGCCCGTCGCTGGGTGTTGCGCCCGGATGGGCAGTCGGAGGAACGGTTGAATCCGATGGCGGTGGGACATGGAAAGCTGTATGCAACCTATTACCCCTCCTCCAGCGGAATCGGGAGCATTGTCGCCTTGAACGCAGTGACGGGTCAGCGGCTCTGGCGCAATCAGGTCGCAGATGCGACTGCGCTGGGCCCGCCCTCTCTCAATCGCCTGCGTATCGCCGTTGCTGCAGCGTTGCCGGGCAACGTTTCCGCGGTGCTCGCCATCGATGGCGCAACCGGATCGACAAGGTGGCAAACGGAGTCGTTCGGAACAGCAGACCAGCTGATGCCGATGGCCGTAGATGCGCCCTGGGTGGTTGGCCGGCTCGGGAATTCCAATCCATTCGGTGCCATCGACGAAGCAACCGGACGCAACCTGTGGTTCACGACGATCCGACCATCCTCGGGAACAAGCGCCATCGTGAATGCGGATCGTGTCATTCTTTTCTCGGAACCTGGCGCCAACCGTCCTTCGGGATTGACGGTTCTGGACGCCGCATCGGGAACACAGCGGCAGTTCATCAGCGATGCTCGAAATGAGGGTTTCGCCGCAACGCCGATCCTCGGTTTCGAGGATGACGTATTTGTGGTGAGGCAACAGAGTCTGAAATCCATTGACCTCGGCGCCAGCCGGATTCGGTGGCGGACAGCAGGCTCGTTCGCCACCCTCTCGCCGGCGCTCGGCGCCGGCATGGTCTTCGCAATCGAATCGGGTGCGCTGGTTGCGTTTGATGAGCGCACCGGCCTGGAAATCTGGCGTTTCCGCGGCACCGGTGAATTCGTGTTCGCGCCGGTCGCAACAGCTGCACATGTTCTCGTCTCGGATTTGTTTGCGCTTTACGTGATTGATATCCGAACGGGCCGCCGTGTCTGGAGCGATTCAGAGCCAGGTGCGATCAGTATCGGTGACAACAAGATGATCTACATCGCAGGACCACGCGGAATCCTCTCGGCTTATGCATGGTTCAACGATCTCGATCTCGACGGCGAAGCAGACGATGAAGACCTCGACCGTGATGGCGACGGCATGCTCAACGACTGGGAGATTCAGAACGGCTTCAATCCAGCTAATTCGAGCGACGGTGTCGGTGATGCCGACAACGATGGCCTCTCCAACTTCCGCGAGCACGGGTTGCAGACGCGGCCGCGACAGATCGACTCGGATGGTGACGGGGTTCGCGACGATGTCGAGGTCAGCCAGGGCTTCGATCCCTTGGATGCAAGCTGCCGGTCGATAGAATGCGTAATGGTCCGCGACAGTTTCAGTCTGCCAGTGCTGAAACGGGCTCGGCAGGTGCAGGGAGGTTAAGAGCGCTCCACGGCGGAGCCAATCCAGATCCGCGCCGGACTGATCCTGACCTCCAAACCTGGACACCCGGCCATGTCGACATCGGTGATGGCTGGTTGATCTACGTGGCGATACGCTCGGTTAACATCAGCGCAAACTTCTGGTCCAGCGATCTCGATCTGGATGGCAGCCCCGATGGGGAAGACCTCGATCGCGATGGTGACGGTATGCTCAACGATCGAGAAACGCGCTACGGCTTCAATCCCCTTAATACCGCAGATGGTCTCCAGGATGCCGACGACGACGGCCTCGCGAATCTCCGGGAAGGTCATCACGCGGGTCGCTATCGAGCGCGCTCAAAAGGCAGTCGTTGTCAACTTAAGCGGCCTTGTACCCAACCAACCTGGTTCCAATCGAACGACATGGATCCAACACCCAAAATTGCCGATTCCATAAACGCAAATGGGGTGAAGAATGTGCCAAAGTGACTGTGCCATTCGCAGGGAGCAGGCATGATCAGGTTCTTCTCGGCAGTCACGCTTCTATCAATCTGTTCGGCGATTGCCGGCTGCGGCGGTGGTTCGGGCACCAGCCCCACCACCCCGATCAACACCGAAGGCGGTCTGTCCTTATCCCTGGCGGTATCCGGGTTACCAAACAGTAGTCGCATGGTGTTCAGGCTGAACAACACCGAGGCTCAGCCCATCACCGGCTCAGGGAACCTCACGTTCACCAAGCGATTCTCTAGCGGCGAAAGTTACTCCGTTGAAATCCAGAGTATCCCGGCCGGGCTGATATGTGGTCTGACCAATGCGTCGGGAACGGTTGCCAGATCCAGCATTGCTGTGAATGTCTCGTGCAGCGATACCCCGCAGAAAGTGGCTCTGGTCAAAGACGTGAATACAAACGCAACACAACATTCATCGTCGCCGTCAGACTTTTCCGTATTCAACGGTCGGGTCGTGTTTACGATCGACGGCGGCGCTGCAACCAACATTAAACGACTCATTTCCACCGATGGCAGTGGTCGCCCGGTGCCGCTGTTCGAGAGGGAGCTCCGGAACCCGTCCGTCGTTGGAACGCTAGGTACGCGGTTGCTCTTTACCGAGACAGTAGGCCCACCAAATGACGAATCCCGTCAGCTATCGATTTACGAAGATTCGTCTGGACACACCCAGTCCATGATCGGCTTGAACGTGGAGCGAGGTGCAGCAATCGGGCAGAGCATGTTGTTTTTTGCCAATGACGAGGCTCAATTTTTTGGCTATGAGCCGTGGGTGTCTGACGGAACTCCAAGTGGAACCCGCATGGTGCGTGATTTGAACCCGGGACGGGCCTCCTCTGTGGACCAGGTCCCCGATGTTCATGTACTGGGGGGACAATGGTCTTTCATCGCCTATAACGAAGGCAATACAAGGTTGTGGTTAAGTGATGCTACCGAAAATGGCACGCAACCCGTCACCCGCTCCAACCTTCGTGTGAAGTCGATACTCGGTGTTCATCGCGATCGCCTGTATTTCTTAGCGGATCAAGGTGTTGGAACTGAGGCAGCGATATGGGCCACTAATGGAACGCCGGGCGCAGAGTTCCTGTTCCATAGGCTGGCAGCTGATGGGGAAGGATTCGCTTCCTGCTTTTTCAACGCAACAAACGGGTTCTATTACAGCACTCGGGTCGGTTCCGGGTTCCAGACCGACAACTTTGTCTGGTTCTCGACGGGTGACAATGTTGCCCCGATACCTGTTCCCGGAGCCGAAAATTCAGTAAGTCTTCTTCGTATCTACAGCGCTGCCTGCGGTTTAGTCGAGTTGAACGGAAAAGTATTTTTCGGCACACAGACGGCTTTTGACGACAAATCTCTCTGGACATCGGATGGTACGCCTGAAGGAACTCGTCAGATCTCTACTGGGGTGTATGGCTATCAGTTTCCGGAGAAATTCGTCATTCTCGGGCTCCCGGATCGGGTCATTTTTCCAAGGGTAACGGTGGAACATGGAACCGAACTCTGGTGGACCGATGGCAGCCGGATTGAGTTGCTGGCCGACATTGAACCGGGCTCAGCGTCCGGTCTGACAGATGGATCCGAGATCAAAGGTGTTGTGGCAGATGGCCGAGCCTATTTTGCGGCGCAGACGCGGGAAAATGGCATCGAACCCTGGACGTCTGACGGCAGCGGCTCGGGTACGGTAACGCTTGGGAACCTGCAAGCGGAGACGAGGACGCACGATGGTGTGAGCAGGGTTCTTGGCCACACGTCCGCTGGTGTCTACTTTTCGGGTTGCGAAGCAACCATCAATGACTGCGAACTCTGGATCTCGGATGGGTCAGATACCGGGACCCGCAAGGTACTGGAAATCAACGACGATTTCGGGAGCAACCCACGACAAGCGCTTGCTTATCGTGACCGGTTCTACTTCACCGCAGAGCAAGGCGGCCTCTGGGTATCGGATGGGACAACACTCGGAACCCGGCGACTTCGTTCCATCCACTACACGGAGCTGCATCCGACTGAAGCGGGTCTGATCATCAGTGGTCTGGATCAAACTCAACCCGGCGTAGAACTATGGCGAACCGATGGAACAGAGAATGGAACCGTTCCACTCGCTGAAGACATTTCGCCTTCGTCGCATGATGAGCGAGCCGGTGGTTTAGTCACGGCAGGCAACTGGGTCTACTACAGCACCAGCGGACCCAACGGCAGGCTTGGCCTGAGACGCACAGATCCCGCAACAGGTGCCTCGGAGTTCATCGGCGAGACCAATATCACCAGAAACCCGGAAACTCGCCCTATAGCACTCGGAAACAGGGTGGTCTTCAGCGCCAGCGACCGCGATTCCGGCAGCGAACTGTGGCAGTTTGACGGCGCCCGGATTTCCCGAATCACGGATATCAACACCGGCTTCGGCAACAGCGATCCATACGCCTTGACTGCTTTCGGAAACGAGGTTTGGTTCATCGCCAGGGACGAGGAAGCTCTCGCACTGTGGGCGTTTGACGGAACCAATGTCCGGAAGATCATCGCAGCACCGCGATTCACCGAAGGCTTTCGCCAATTGAGCGTCATCAACAACAAACTCTACCTCGTCGCCGATGCCTACCAGGACGGATCACAATTCAGCGTGTTCGACTCACCCAGCGCTCACATCCGTCCACTAAGAACCCAGGATGGTGCGCGCTTGCAGCCCCGCGTCATTCGTCGCCTGAATTCAAATGAGGTGTTCCTCGCCGACGCCCGGGACCGCATTTTCCGGCCGTTTGTTGCCGATGAAAGGCGAGTGGTGCAGCTGGATACTTCTGTTGAAATTCGAGACGTTGAAGAGACCCTGATGGTGCCGGACGGACCGACAGCGGGCATCTGGTTCAAGGGCTACAGTGCAGCTGAAGGGATTGAACTCTGGCGGTTGCGCTGAATGGCGCGATCGTGAGGCAAACCTGGGGGGACACTGATCAATTCGCGCTTTTGAGCGAATCAGGTCGGACCCCATGATCACCTCGAATGTATCTCGCGCACCGTCATGCCCCGTGAATACATGGCGATGATCTTGTCGTCGAAACCGGTAAAGCGCCGCGCATGCTTCGGAATCAGGATCGGCTCGAACGAGCCATCCCGGTCCCGAGGGGGGTCAATCTGCAGCGGCCCATGGTCTGTCATGGATCATCTTGCTGGTGGTGCCGTTGCGATGCTTGTCCACATCCCCCGGCTTGTCAGCGCCGGGGGGATAGCCCAAGTGATGGGAGTTCCGCATTCAGTGCGCGTTCGATCAGTGCTTTCCTGAACGCCATGGACAGATCGTTGACGGCTGTCGCTGTCATCGGCCCCGTCACAAACTGATCAATGATCTCTTTCGGGATGCTCGGCATCCTCGCCGCAGCCACCAGGGCCGCCTTCGTCGTCTTTCTGCTCGGCATAGTTCCTCCTTACAGTCTTTACTATGCCTCGCACACAAAATTCAGGACAGGCTCTCACTGACTAATGACGGCTATCCCATTGGCGGTCACTCACACACAACCTTGTCATTGTTGGCTTCTGCAAAATCACCAGCCTCCCGATGGATCGGCACATCTTCCACTGAGGGGAACATTCACATCTGCATGTCTACTTGAGCACCCATACCCTTCTTTGAAATCGACGCCGACTTCGCGCAGCCAGCTGATGTCTGATTTAAGAAAAACGAGGCAATTCTGATCACATGGTTGTTCTGCTGACTAAAGGAACAAACTGCTTCACCGATTCGGCTCGCTACGGGATACTCGAGCCCGAACTGCGAGCGGAGCTGAAACCGGTCGTTAGCTCGTCATACGCGACAGGCTCAACGGCTGTGCATACAAGAGTTCTGCAGATCAATCCGCTCATGCCGGCTTCCAATTAACAAAGTTGGCCATCAACTTCATCCCAAACTTATGGCTCTTTTCAGGATGGAACTGGACCGCGACCACATTGTCTTTGGCGATTGAACATGCGAACTCAACGCCATAGTTGCACGTCGCCACCACATCACTTGCATGGTCAGCTTGCACACAATAGGAATGCACAAAGTAGAAACGCGCGTCTGTTGCCAACTCGGCCACTATCGGATGTGCGTTCTGGGGACTGATCCGATTCCAACCCATATGAGGCACCCGAAGTACGCCTTCAACCGTATTTCTGGGCAACCGGACCACATCAGCTTCGAACCAGCCCAGACCAGGCAACTCACCTTCTTCGCTGCCTCGGCACATCATCTGCATGCCAAGACAAACCCCGAGGCAGGGGACGGCTTTCTTGATGACTGTTTCTTGAAGACAATCCCAGAGATCGAGTCGCCGCAATGCGCTGACTCCCGAATCGAAGCTACCGACACCTGGGAGAATCAGTCGCTCTGCCTGACGAATCACTTCAGGGTCTTCGCTGATGACTCCGTTGGATCCTACCTTCTTGAGCATGTTTACGATCGAGCCGACGTTTGAGGTGCCAGAATTCACCACGACGATCACTTTGCTTCTCCTTCTTCCGCACTGGCCATACGCCTTGAGAGCGCAAAGTGGAACCAGACACCAACGGTGAACGCTATCGCGAGTTGCGACAACCGGACTAGAAACGCTAACACGAGACCTTGCGTCAGATTGAGCCCGAACTCCGTCGCGACGTACATTACTGAAGCGTCATACGTGCCTGCCGCTGCCGGCGCGATGCGGAAAAGCAATGCCAGATCAGTAAGTGCGGAGAAAACGCCTGTCGCCAACAGCGGCAGATCCATGCCGATGAGCTGACCGGAAAAATAGTACATGGACGCATAAGTCAAAAAGATTGCTACCGTCCATCCTACCGTGGCCAGCAGGATCGACAGCCGGCCTAGAAGATCACGGACAGCACCGAGAACTGTCGAAACCTTGCGGCCGATCCCACCAAGGAATGTTGGAACCCGAATGCGTAGCACGCTGATCAGAAGGCTGCTTAGAAAAGCTCCCCCGAGCACGGTGACTGTGACGTATCCGGTTTCGAGAAACGAAAAACCCAGGATCGCGATACTGAGTAGTCCCAGACCACTGAACACGGCTATTTCGACGAGGAAGAGCGCTGAGGTCGAGCCGATGAATCGGGCATATTCGAGGTCGTGGACTTTCTTCAGATAAATGCCTCTGAAGGCGAATCCAGAAAAAGGAAAAATATAGTTCCACAGAGTGGTGACAGCGGAGCAGCCAAAGTGCTCAGAAATGGAGAGATTGATACCTTCAGGTCGCAGGATATCTCGCAACAGTAAACCTTGGAAAAGGGTATAGGCACTTGCGGCCAAGATCAGAGGCAGAGCAAATATCCAACGGATTTGATCTGGCGAAGGAACATGTTCACTCCCCTCACGGATTAGCCAGACAGCTGCGCCAATGAACAGCAGAGTGACGAAAATAGAGATAACACGTGAGCGCACGACGTCAGACCGACTCTATCGTGAGCGCGTCAATCGCCGGACGGGCCGGGAAACTAATTAACACAGCTCGTCGTGGCCCATGAAAGACAAAAAAGCTTCCACCTGTGAGTGCTGATACGCCCGCTTGACTGACAGCTTCCTGCATGTGCTCAACAGCCCCCAATCCGCCAGACGCAACCACGGGTATCGTCAAGGCAGCAGTCACCGCTTTCAACAATGGGACATCATAACCATTGCGTTCACCATCTCTCTCTACACTGGTTACCAGTACTTCGCCGGCGCCAAGCCTCTCTACTTCGCGCGCCCACTCCACAATATCAAGCTTCGTGGTTTTCTTGCCGCTGTGTGTTGCTACTACACTCTTTCCGAAAAACGTTCGGACACAATCAATGCCAACAACGACACTGCTTGAGCCGAAAGTGTCGGCCAGCTCGGTGATGAGAGAAGGCCGCTCGATGGCGGCGGTGTTGACGAGTACCTTTTCGGCTCCTGCCTGCAAGAGGCTGCGTGCCTGCGCGACAGTGGAAATGCCACCACCGACCGTCAGGGGCATGAATGCCTCTGTGGCAAACTGGCGCACGAAGTTAACGTCGATCGGACGACCAAGTGCCGAACCTTCAATGTCGATCACGGCAATCTCGTCGACCTCCTTGTCATTAAAGATGCGGACCGCATTGATCGGATCACCGACATATTTGTGATCCTTGAACTTGGCACCTTTATACAACCCTCTTCCTTTGAGAAGGAGCGTAGGAAAAACACGGACCGACAGCATCAGATTATCCCAGGTACTTGAGATAGAGGAGTTTCGGGATCACACCCAAGTCAGCGAGCAAACGGATCGGGGACCGAAAGGCTTTCAGAAGTGGATAGTAGGACGGAAAGTCGAGGTAGCTCTTAGGCGGCAGATTCCATATCTCTTGCCACTCTGACTCAGCAAGATCGAGCTTGGACAACACGTAGGGAACGAGCGTTTCATCGTACTCATACTCGTGCGAATCCAGGTACTCCAGAGCGTTCTCCCGATCCTCCTGACCTGAGCGAATCAGGGCCGACATCTCTGTTCGCCGCTTGTCGATGCGGAACTTGCGCGGCAGCAGAAAGGACTGGATGAACTTGGTGTACAAAGATTCGTGGTGATGACCTCCGTAGTAGGTCCATCCAAGCTCCCGGGTGATGAGATCCGTGATTTCAGCCTGGTTGTAGGGCCTGAAATTGAGGATCGGCACGGTCTTGATACGATGAGCGAACATAAAACGGAACACATCGAAAAATGTGAAGTTCTGATCTGAACTGAAGCCGAGTGATCCGAATCGTTTGCGGACCGCATTGATGTAACGGCCGTCGAAGTAAGTCCAGCCACGGGGAGCAACCCCTTCAGTCCGAAACGAGTGACCGTTGAGGATGTACTTGATGCCTTCCTTGGCCGCTACCCGATGCAGCACACTGTGGATTGCGACGTCTGTTGGGATTTCGACATCTGGCACAGAGGCCCGAAGGAACGCCTTTTGGATATCCTTGAACTCTTCCCAGTCCGCAACGTGGGTTTCGAGTTCCACACTGAGGATGCTCACGCTGTTCTTGATGTTGGTCACCGCGATCTCGGAATTCCAGCCATTGTCGAAGTGCACCGCGAGAGGTCGCAGTCCAAGCCTGACGGCCGTTAGCAGCAGCCAAGTGCTGTCCCTGCCGCCTGACACGCCGACTACACAATCGTAGTTGTTGTTGCGACCAGCGGACTTCATTTTATCGACAATTGCCGCCAGGCGGCGCTCCCCTTCCTCCCCAAGCGGATACATAGCATCGAGCACATCGTGAATATGACAGAACTGGCAGACGCCATGGTCATCAAAATGAATTTCCGGAATGGTTGTGTCCATGATGCAACGGGTGCATACCTGATAGGTTCGCGATGGGTCTGCGTACGAAGACTGCTTCATGCGTGGTCCGTGGTAGGTTGGCTACAGTTTCACGAGTTCGTGAACGTCCGTTGAAGGGGAAATATCAAGCGAGATATTTCTGATCTGCACTTCGGGCAGTTCTTCCGGTCTTCCCATATAGTCCGCCTCCCTGCGGGTCATGAAAGCGAGACGGAAGACACTCAGGCGCTGAACGCCTGCGTCCAGCGGATGATTGATCGACAATCTCCTACTGACAACAGCGCTGCGTGCCAGTGGCGGGCAATCTGGCGCCCGAAGTCGAACATCCACCTCTTTCCAGTATTCTGAGGCGTAGGCAACTGCAGTGCTCTGGACTGCTACATCGTCAATGCCGCTTCGAATTGGAAGGAGAGCACCCTCTGTCGGCAGGAGCACTCTGGCGAGCCAATCAGTCTCCGGCGGGATTTCCTGTGCCGATGCCGCCTCGTCGCGGGCACACCTCAATTCAACAAAGAACCGGCCACGCCCACGAACCTGGAAAGACAAAGAAGGCGCGGTTACACCCTCGCGCACGGAGAATCCGAGGGACTCGAGTGAAACTGGATAAGCACCGGACTGTCTGCTGAAAAGCACCGGATGATCGTCGTTGGCCAATCCCCAACGAATGGCTCGAGGCTGCTGACTATTAAGGGACCAACCACGTCGCTCTGCCATGGCTCGTTCAATCGATGAACTCCGACCAACGAATCCCGTCTCCGTGATGGCAGTCTCTCCCAGGTGAATCTGCCCTCGAGACAGCAGCCGTATCACAACGCGTGCTGTCGCTGTTGTGCACCCAATACACTTCAGGGATACCGCGTCGTGCGCGAAAATTGTACGCAGGCGTTTGCTGCGACCACTGAGAAATCCCTGCCACAGCGGCACCACCTTCGGAGGAGTGTCATCGATGTACAGGTGCATTTCTACATGGACGAGACCTTCGCCGCGAATGTCGGCATCGAGCAGGTACTCACGCCCGAATTCGAACTGCAGTGGAGATTGGCTCCCGGCAAATTGGGGTGCCACATCAATCGGACCTGGACCTGAACTGAGCCGTATCTCCCGTGCGTTCGCCGAAATCGAAGGTGCGTTGAAGATGGAAGTCGTATGGCCGTTGCTGGCATAAGTTCCCTCTGCTATCGCATATTTGCCCGCAGCAGACCACGGCGTCCATTCACTCCCTACCGACATCGATTTCTCTGGTTCCTCGAAAGATGGCAGCGGCCGATCAAACAGCTCGCAAAGAACCGCTCCCCCAAACTGATCTCGTCGACGCACGAAGCGTCCGGAGTTGGTGATTTCTTCCAGGAAACTGTTGTAAAGCGTTGGCAGGGGCTCTTCGGGTATCGACACGTGGGTGATACCCAACCGACGAAGTTCCAGGAATGCTGCCTCGACCGTCTTCGCCGAATAGAACGGTACCATGCGAGGATCAATGTGGCTGATGAACCTGACTTTCGAGTAAAAGGCAAACTCAGCCTGCCGGAGCGTCAGTACCCGGACAGTCTCCCGTTGCTCCCACAAATCCAGACCCAGCATCTGAGCCTGACCCAGTCGGGACAACTGCAGCTTGTTTCGATCGGACATGAGCAGATTTTGCGGATGGACCAGCCCAAACTCATTGAGGCGCACGACCGCGTAGTAGAGCACGGGCCCCGCAGTGGCGACCGTCCCAAGAGCGAGTAGAACCCACAGGATGGATTGGCCTAGTCTCACGACATTCGCCTGCCTTGTGGGGTCACCGACCGAAGCCAATTATCGAGTGGCGGCGACATGGTTCTCACTATGAAAATCACTACCAAAGGAAGGGTAGTCATCATGTACCGATAATTCTTGATGAACGAATCCATATCGAGCACAACAGAAACGAACACCATGAAGTCAAACATCAGCACAACCAAGAGCGAAGACCACTCAAGGCGCGTGCTGCTGATCATGCACAAGGCTCGACTCGGTAAACCCTGATTGAGAGTGAGCACACCCGAACGGCGCAATTTGAGAATAAATACGCCGAGCGCGACTACAAATAACCAGTAGGTGATCCCATAGAGACGAGGCTGCGAGAGCCCTGCGAAGAACCCTGCGAGCCACTGGTCAGCAAAGGTCGCGATACCTCTGGCTTCGCGAAAGTAGGCTTCCCAGTCAAGCTGTGAAATCGCATATACAGGCACTGCGCCGACATCGGCAATCGGGCTGCCGAAGATCACCACGTTATCGATCAGTCGCGCACTGACGAGCAGCAGTGCTATCAGCGACACCGCAGAAGAAATCGCCACCCGTTT
>JAYSTS010000294.1:0-4580 GCA_043719475.1 Gammaproteobacteria bacterium
CCAACGATCTGCTGGCGATGGCGGCTACCTGGCGTGCCGGAGATCCTGGCGCCAACGACGAGTATGCGGGGAGTTTCGAGAAGGCCATGCAGGCCATCAGGGCGAGGGCTCTCGTCATGCCCTGCGATACGGATCTCTACTTTAGGGTCAGAGACAACGAGGCCGAAGTGGCTCTGCTGAAAAACGCAACGTTGGCGCCAATCCGCTCTGACTTCGGCCACCTGGCCGGAGGCGGGTTCGATTCGGCCGCATTAACGTTCATCACTGCGCGCATTCATGCGTTCCTGGCAGAATAGGGAATTGGGACATGACTGATTCTGCTTCCATATCCCGCATTCTGACGCTGGTCTTTTCTGACCTGGCCGATTCGAGGGCGCTAAAAACGAAGCTTGGCGATCAGGTGGTCAGTGCATTGACAACGCGCCATCGTGCGCGTGTCAGAACGGTGGCAGCACGCCGCTTCCTGACACTGTTGATTTGATGGCACCAATAAGGATGGAGGCTGCATGAAAACACGAGTCCATGAAATAGCCGAAGGCATCTACCGGCTTTCGACGTTCTTCCCGGAATTTCCTCCGGTCGGCTTCACGTTCAACCAGTACCTCATCGTTGCGGACGAACCGCTGCTTTTTCATTGTGGTGGCCGCAGTATCTTTCCGCTCGTTGCGGACGCCGTTACGCAGATCATGCCACTGACGAAGCTGCGCTGGATTTCGTTCGGGCACGTCGAGTCCGATGAATGCGGATCGATGAATCAGTGGCTGGCCGCTGCACCCCAGGCGCAGGTTGTACACGGTGCGACCGCGTGTTTGGTGTCGCTCAATGATCTTGCCGATCGCGCGCCGCGTCCGCTCGCGAATGGCGAGGTGCTCGATCTGGGTGGCAAGCGGGTGCGTTACATCGATACGCCGCATGTCCCGCATGCGTGGGAGTCCGGGCTCATGTTCGAAGAGACCACCCGGACGCTCTTCACCGGAGACCTCTTTACCCAGCTTGGGGACGGGCCTGCGATTGGCGGGCAAAGTATCGTTGCCGCCGCAATTGCGGCCGAGAATGGATTTCAATCAACGGCCATTACACCTGCAACAGGTCCGACGATTCGCGCACTGATGGCGCTTCGCCCTGATCGACTCGCGGTGATGCATGGCTCCTGCTTTGCGGGAGACTGCGGCAGCGAGCTTGAAGCGCTGGCGTCTTTTTGTGATGCCAGATTAAGAGCCGCGCACTCCGATTGAGTGTGTTCGAAAACCCTTCGTGGTGCCGGTATTCCGCGGTACCCTGCATTCATCCATTTGTGATACTCCAGACGGATTGAACGAGACCCCACGGGGAAACTCTTCTTGGCAGACTTTGACCGAGGTCTTGGCCGCTCCTGATCCCATCTGCACGCGAGGCGTCGAATCCCCAATGCTGTTTTCCGAACTGAATCTGCCAGCCCCGCTGGCCCGTGGCCTGGCCGACGTCGAATACGTTGAAATGACTGATGTACAGGCTGCCTGCGTGCCAACCATTCTGACCGGCGGCGATGTCATTGCGCAGGCGCACACGGGTAGTGGCAAGACTGCAGCCCTGGCGCTCGGTTTGCTGGCCGCACTGGAACCAGGCACGGAAGCGGTGCAGGGGCTTGTTTTGTGTCCGACCCGCGAACTCGCAGACCAGGTCAGTCGCGAAATTCGGCGCCTGGCCAGGGCAATTCCCAACGTCAAGGTGCTGACCCTGTGTGGCGGCGTGCCACTGCGTCCGCAACTGGCGTCGTTGACGCATCTGCCGCATATCGTGGTGGGCACACCGGGACGCATCCAGGATCTGGTTGAGAGGCAGGTGTTGCCACTCCAGGCAGTCAAAGTGCTGGTATTGGACGAAGTGGATCGAATGCTCGACATGGGGTTTGCAGACACGATCGACATCGTGGTGAAGGCAGTGCCGGAGGAGCGCCAGACCCTGCTCTTTTCGGCCACCATACCGGCAGAGATACGCGCCATCAGTCGACGGCTGCAGCGCAGCCCGCTGGATGTCAGCATCGAGGGAGAAGACACACGTCCACAGATCGACCAGCGGTTCTTCAGTGTCGAAGCCGAACAGAAACTGCCTGCATTGCGCGCCTTGTTACTGGAGTACAAACCCGAGTCGGCGGTGGTGTTCTGTAATACCCGAGAAACCGTGCGCAGCGTCGCCGCTGAACTGGGTCGGCAGGGTTTTGCAGTGCTGTCGCTGCATGGAGAACTCGATCAGCGTGAACGCGAAGAGATGCTGGTGCGCTTCGCCAATCGTAGTTGCACCGTGCTGGTGGCCTCCGATGTCGCCGCGCGCGGCCTTGATATTGCGGATCTTGCGATGGTTGTGAACTATGAGCTTGCGAACGACGCCGATACGCACCTGCACCGCATCGGCCGGACCGGTCGCGCGGGACGCAGTGGTCTGGCCTTGAGCTTGTGTTCCAGCAGTGAATCTGCACGTCTGCGCGCGATTGCGGATAACATCGACGCGCCTTTGTTTTGGGGTCAGCTGACGACCGCGCAAGGTTATCCGTTGCCAGCGCCATTCCTGACTCTGGTGATCGATGCTGGACGGCAGGACAAACTAAGGCCCGGCGATTTGCTTGGAGCACTCACCGGTAGTGCAGGACTTTCCGCCGCTGCCGTTGGCAAAATCGACGTGTTCGCCACCCGCACCTATGTCGCAATAACTAGAGGCGCTTTGGCGCAGGCGCTCACCGGCTTGAGAGCGGGCAAGATCAAGGGCCGCTCCTTCCGTGTACGTGAGTTGGAGAAATAGCAGTGGATTTCTCTGACACCGGACTCAATCCGGCCGGACAATGGGCCGCGTCGTCTCGCGGTTATGTCACACCCACTGCGGTGCAATTGGCCGCCATCCCCGCCATCCTCGCGGGCCGCGATGTCTGGGCCTGTGCCCAGACAGGCTCAGGCAAAACCGCTGCCTTTGCGCTGCCGATCATCGAACGATGTGCGCGACGTGCCGCTGGCGAGCCGTTACAAGCTTTGATTCTCGTGCCCACACGCGAACTCGCGGCTCAGGTTGGCGAAGCCTGCGAAGACTATGCACGGTTCGCACCACGCCGCATGAAGGTAGTGACGGTGTTTGGTGGCGTCTCCATCAATCCACAGATGATGTTGCTGCGTGGTGGTGCCGACATCCTGATTGCAACACCCGGACGTCTGCTCGATCTGCTGGAGCACAATGCATTGCGACTGCACCAGCTCACTACACTGGTGCTGGACGAAGCGGATCGATTGTTCGATCTGGGTTTCGCCGAAGAACTAACGCGGGTTCTTGCAGCACTGCCGGCCGTGCGACAGAACCTGCTGTTCTCAGCAACGTTCCCGACAGCGGTCCACACCTTCGCAGAACAGTTGTTGCAGGAGCCGCTGCGTATCGACGTTCCGGCGAATGCAGACACCACGCCGCGTATCGAACAACGCGCCATTCGGGTTGATCAGGCCCGTCGCACACAACTGTTGCGTCACCTTGTCGAGCTTCACAAGTGGTCGCGCACACTGGTGTTCACGGCTACGCGCTACACCACCGAGCATGTGGCGGAGAAGCTGCGACGTGCCGGATTGAACGCGGCGGCGCTGCATGGTGATCTCAGTCAGTTGGCACGCACTGAGGCGTTGGCCGATTTCAAGGCGGGCCGGCTGCAGGTTCTACTGGCCACCGACCTTGCGGCGCGTGGCATCGATATTGTCGATCTGCCAGCCGTGGTCAACTACGACCTGCCACGTTCGACTGATGATTATCTGCATCGCATCGGTCGCACAGGCCGTGCTGGTGCGGAAGGCGTGGCGGTGAGTTTTGTCACGGCAGACGGTGCCGCGCACTTTCGACTGATCGAAAAGCGTCATGGACTGGCGCTGGAACGCGAAGTCATTCCCGGATTCGAACCTGACGAAACTGTGTTGCCACCTGAACCTGGCAATGGTGGGATCAAGGGCAAGGGCAAAAGCAAGAAGGACAAGCTGAGAGAGGCGAAGTAACCACGACTCGATCGCTGGAAGGATTTCCGGGTTGTGACAATAAGTCGAGTTACCCGGCAAGCTTCGTCAACCCAGAATGTGCTTTACGCAACCAGTGCCGCGTCAGTTTTTAACCCCGCCGATCATCAGTGAGCAGCGTGTTCACCTCTCCTTCGACATCGCTAGTGTAGTGCGTAGATCGCGCTACACACACCGCACAGCCCCTCGCCGGTATTGTCTGGAAGTACGTGCTGGATCCACCTTGATGTGTTTGTGTAGCGCGTTGAAACCGGCGCCACCTCGCGGGATTCTAGGCGCCAATAGGTCGCAGAGTTCGATCAGTTCAGCCAAGCATCTCGAGCGAATTGTGGTCGTGGTAGGCAGGCCGAATTGTCGGTAGGCATTGCTCACAGAAGCCCGGGGTTGTCCGGTTCTCGAGTCGCCAAGGATAGATGCACCCTGTGACGGCGATGAACCGGATCTGGCACAAAGTCCGAGTACCGGACACAACGGTCACAGGATCGTGCCCAATTTTAATTGGGGAGGCGCCTGGCAGTTCGACCAGATTCGACTAGGCTGGTTATTGGACACCAATTCCACGACGGA
>JAYSTS010000295.1:0-4579 GCA_043719475.1 Gammaproteobacteria bacterium
GGATTCAGCGCATCAATCAACGCGGGCACGAGTGCCAGATTGAGGAAGCGCATCATCAGAATCAGATCAAAGCTGCCATCGAAGGCGGGCAACCCACTGTCCAGATCATGAGCGATAACCTGGATCTGCGGCGTGTCTGCGAGTCGGGACAGCGCGACAGATGAGATGTCGAGCGCAGTCACTGAGTAGCCCCGATCACTCAAGAACCGCGCGTTTCGACCAGCACCACTGGCAACGTCCAGCGCTCGTCCTCTTGGCAGGCCTTCAATCCACTCGGCGACTAAAGCACTCGGATGCGCTCGTTGTTCGTATGCGCCATCCCGGTATCGCTGATTCCATCGCTCTCGGTCGTCGTCACTCATTGTTCTTCACGTCCTATCAAGCAATGTACAAGTTTGCCGGTGTAAGCTCTCGTCATCGCCACAGGAGAATCCGACCATCGTGCCAGTCGACAACGATACTCAAGCCGTTCTGGATTTGCTGACAAAACTCGGTGCACCAGAATTTTCGGCCCTCTCGGTGGAGCAAGCTCGCTCGGTGAGTCTTGCACCACCACCAGCCGTGCCAACGGCGGTGCACCGCATCGAAAATCGGGACGTGCAGGGCACACAATGTGCTATTCCGATCAGGATCTACTACCCCGAACCCAGCACCGCCACACGCGGGGCGCTGGTGTATTTCCACGGCGGCGGCTGGGTAATCGGCAGTCTCGACAGCCACGATGAAACCTGCCGGCGACTATGTGTCGGCAGCGGGTCAATGGTTATCAGCGTCGGTTACAGGCTGGCACCGGAAACACGCTATCCCGGTCCCATGATCGACTGCTACGACGTCACTGCCTGGGCCGCACGCGAAGCAAAAAACTTAGGGATCGACTCTGGGCGTATTGCAGTAGGCGGAGACAGCGCTGGTGGCAATCTCGCCGCCGCTGTTGCACTCAGGGCGCGTGATCTAAACGGGCCATCAATCTGCTTCCAATTGCTGATTTATCCTGTGACTGACGCGAACTTCACGACTGAGTCGTACACCGCCAACGCCAACGGATATTTTTTGACACGATCTGCCATGCAGTGGTTCTGGGATCATTACGTCCCAACGACTGCAGGCCGAAAAGAAGCCTACGCTGCTCCCGCACAGGCCAAAGATCTAAAAGGACTTCCACCCGCATTGGTCCTCACCGCAGAATTCGACCCGCTACGCGATGAAGGCGAAGCCTATGCGCATGCCATGCAGGCAGCGGGGGTCGAGGTTTCCCTCACCCGATATGACGGCGTGGTGCATGGTTTCTTCGGTATGCACGCAACGATCGCCAAAGCCGGACTCGCAACTGCCCAAGCCGCAAAGGCCTTGAAACAACATCTCGGAGGTTGAACATGCGTTACGACAACATCCTGCAGACCATCGGCAATACGCCAATTGTCCGCATCAACAAGCTGGCTCCCGCGCACGTGACGATGTACGTGAAGGTGGAGTCCTTCAACCCTCTCTCCTCGGTAAAGGATCGTCTGGCTTATGCCATCATCAAGGATGCCCGCGATAGCGGAGCATTGAAGCCAGGCCAAACCGTCGTCGAAGCGACCTCCGGGAATACCGGCATCGCCTTGGCCATGGTCTGCGCCGCACTGGGACATCCTTTCGTGGCGACGATGGTCGAAACCTTTTCCATCGAACGCCGCAAGATCATGAGAGCGCTCGGGGCAAAAGTCATTCTCACGCCCGCCGCCGAGCGGGGCAGTGGTATGGTCAAACGCGCTGCAGAACTCGCCGCCAAACACGGCTGGTTTCTCGCGCGACAGTTCGAAAATCCGGCCAATCCTGCCTATCACGCACAGACGACTGGGCCGGAAATCCTCCGTGATTTTGCAGGTGATCGGCTCGACTTCTGGGTCACCGGCTGGGGTACGGGCGGGACGCTGTCGGGCGCTGGTCGGGTATTAAAGGCGGCACGACCGGGACTCAAGGTGATTGCCACAGAACCGGAGCAGGCTGCATTGCTGTCTGGCGGTACTTTCAGCCCGCACAAGATTCAGGGTTGGACGCCTGATTTCGTACCCGGCGTACTGGATCGGTCGGTCGCGGACGAGATCATTCTCGTGAATGAAAACGAGTCGATGACAAATGCGCTGGCATTGGCTCAAAAGGAAGGGATTTTTGTCGGGATATCGTCTGGGGCGACGTTTACTGCGGCCCTCAAGGTTGCTGCTACTGCAGCAGCAGGGTCCGTGATTCTTGCCATGCTGCCGGATACGGGAGAGCGCTACCTGTCGACTCCATTGTTCGCTGGGATCAACGAGGGTTCCGATGACGAATGGCTGGCGTCCCTTTAGGGCCTCTGCTTGTTCAGAGCTTCCTTAGCCCATGAGTGTAATAGCCAACGCGAGGTTGAGAAACAAGCCCACCAGCACGAGTGTAATCATGGTATTGCGAGTTTTGGTTTGAACGGGCCTCTCCACTGGCGACTCCTTTCGACTTCGAGCCGGCAGGTTAGGCCGCTTGCAGACCAAACAACGCCTACGTGCAGGTAAACGGAGGTATCCGTAAATGATCGATGTGTTTGCAACAGCGACCGAACATCTGGGACACCTGGCCAAGGGCGACTACTCCGCCGCTGAACTTCTCGAAGCACATCTGGCGCAGGTGGATGCCCATAACGGCCGAATCAACGCCCTGGTGTGGCAGGATCGCGATCAAGCTCGCAAGCTTGCCGCTGGCAGTCAGGCGAAACCAAGCCCTGCACAGCCACTTGCAGGTCTTTCCATGACCATCAAGGAGTCTTTCAACGTCTCCGGTGCGCCCACTACCTGGGGCATACCGGCCTTCCGCAACAATATCGCCAGCAGCAACGCGGTCGTGGTGGAGCGAATGCAGGCAGCTGGTGCGATTGTCTATGGCAAAACCAATGTGCCAATCAACCTTGCGGACTTCCAGAGTTACAACGACATCTACGGCCAGACCAACAACCCCTGGAACATTGATCGCTCTCCAGGTGGATCTTCGGGTGGTTCAGGCGCCTCGCTGGCTGCCGGATTTGCTGCCATGGAAATCGGCTCCGATATTGGCGGCTCGATCCGCACACCCGCGCACTTCAACGGTGTTTTTGGACACAAGCCGACCTGGGGCCTCATTCCATGCCGAGGTCATGCTCTTCCGGGAGCCATCGCCGAACCTGATATCGCCGTGGTTGGTCCGCTGGCCCGCTCTGCTTTTGACCTCGAACTGATGATGGACGTGCTGGCCAGGCCAGACGCCTTGGACAAGGGAATTCGCTACGACCTCGCAGGCCTGCCATACCGGGATCTCGGGCGGCTTCGTGTTGCCGTTTGGGCGAATGATGAAGTGTCTCCGGTGTCTCGGGAAACGCAGGAACGTGTTTTGAAAGTCGCCGACGCTCTCGCTCAGGCGGGCGCATCGGTGAACTACGAAGCACGTCCAGACTTCGGTGCACAACACAGCCACACCGTGTATTCGGCGCTGCTGTGGTCAATCATGGCGACGGGGCTGCCAGACTCCGAGTACACCGCGCTGCAAAGTGTCGCGGCACAAATACCGCAGGGTGCAAATGACCCAGGCAGCCAAATTCCGAAATATTCAACACTCACCCATCGCGATTGGCTGCGTTACAACAATCAGCGCGATTACCTGCGATGGGCATGGCACGAGTTCTTTCAAAGCTTCGACATCCTGCTCGCGCCGCAAACTCCTACCTCGGCATTTCCACACGATCACAGCGATCAGATGCGTCGAGTATTGAACGTGGACGGGGATTCACATCCCTACATGGAGCAGATTTTCTGGGCCGGATTGACCGGAATTTCCCACCTGCCGTCAACGGTGATTCCTACCGGCCCGGACAACGAGGGTTTGCCGATTGGTGTGCAGATCATCGGTGACGCCTGGGACGATCGCCTAACGATCCAGGTTGCTCAGGAACTGGAGCGGCAGGGTTTTCGCTTCACCCCGCCGACCGGTTTTGGCTGACAGGCGCGTTAACGACCGCCGCGAACAAGCTGTCCAGGAAGCGCGCCGGTGTGTTCACCATTCGCGAAGATCGGCTGACCACGCTTGATGATGTGCTGATAGCCTTCAACCCGCTGCACCAGGCGTCGTCCACCGGCCGGCAGATCATGGATCGCCTCCGGTCGCGCCAACTGCAGGCGTTCGAAGTCGATGACATTGATGTCAGCCAGCTTTCCCGGTGCCAGCAAGCCACGATCATCCATGCCATAAGCCAGCGCAGTATCCCGCGACAGTTTGCGAACGAGGAATTCGAGGGGCATGCGTTCACCCTTGGTTCGATCTCGTCCCCAGTGCGTCATGATGAAGGTCGCCATACCCGCATCGGCAATGACACCGCAGTGCGCACCACCGTCTGACAAACCGAACAACACGTTCGGATGCTCCATGGACGTACGGAAATTGTCGAAGTTATAAGTCTGGTATCCACCCAGTGGTTGATAGAACAGTTCGCGGCCATCGTGCTCAAGCAACAGGTCGTACATCACTTCGAATCCGGTTCGACCCTGGGCGGCAGCAATGCCCGCCACACTGTCTTCGCGATTGGGTTCGTAATTGGGTTTGT
>JAYSTS010000296.1:0-11797 GCA_043719475.1 Gammaproteobacteria bacterium
CTGAAGTTCTTTCCGATATACCCCGTCTGTTAGCTTGTTTTCATTGATGGATCAATGGGTTGGAAGGATTTCTTGGTTGCTTTCAGGCCAATAATGTACCCATGTAAATGCTTGCATTGTCGCGACATGGGCGTACAATTCCTGCATGCACATCGACGTCATCCCCAATCGCAAGTCGCGCCCGGCCTACCTCCTTCGTGAGACATTTCGCGAGGGAAACAAGGTCAGGAAGCGCACGGTCGCGAATCTCTCTGCGCTCACCGACGAACAGATCCATGCCCTGCGCGCAATTCTCAAGGGCGAACAACTGTACCCAGTCGAGACCTTGTTCAATGTGATCGGCTCACGCGCCCACGGCCATGTCGATGCGGTGCGCACGGCGATGACGAAACTGCGCATGGGTCCCTTGCTCGACACCACCCCTTCGCGCGAGCGCGATCTGGTGCTGGCCATGCTCGCCGCCCGCATCCTGTCGCCCCGGACTAAACTTGCCACCACCCGCTGGTGGCACACCACCACACTGGCCGAAGACTTCGGTGTTACCGATGCCACGGAGACAGACCTGTATGCGGCCATGGACTGGCTGCTCGAGCGCCAGGGTGCGATCCAGAAGACACTGGCAGCGCGACACCTGGGCACCGATAGCCTCGTGCTCTATGACCTGTCGTCCAGCTACTTCGAAGGCACCACCTGCCCGCTGGCGCGACTAGGGTACAGCCGTGACGGCAAACGGGGCTTGCTGCAGGTCAACTACGGACTGCTGACTGATCGTCGTGGTTGCCCGGTCGCCGTCTCGGTGTACGAGGGCAACATCGCCGATCCGCAGACGCTGATGCCGGAGATCACACGGCTGAAGCAGGACTTCGGAATCGGGCAGCTGGTGATGATCGGCGACCGCGGCATGATCTCCCAGAAAGCCATCGACACGCTGAGCAATGAGGCCGGCATCGACTGGATCACCGCGCTCAGGAGCACCTCCATCCGCGCACTGGTGAGCGAAGGGCATGTTCAGCTGGATCTGTTCGACCAGCGCAATCTGTTCGAACTAGTGCATCCGGATTATCCCGGTGAACG
This sequence comes from Gammaproteobacteria bacterium, assembly GCA_043719475.1. Classification (GTDB taxonomy): domain Bacteria; phylum Pseudomonadota; class Gammaproteobacteria; order Pseudomonadales; family Azotimanducaceae; genus SYFY01. Next base: position 1,075 of record JAYSTS010000296.1, read on the forward strand.
GCTGGTGGCCTGCCGTAACCCGGCGCTCGCCGAGTTACGCGCACACAAGCGCGAGAGTCTGCTGCAGGCGACCGAGAAGCACCTGGAGAAGATCCGCACCGCTGCGGCCAAAGGTCGTTTGAAGGGCCAGGACACTATCGGCGTGCGGGTTGGCAAGGTGATCAACCAATACAAGATGGCCAAGCACTTCTCGCTCGACATCAGCGATGACGCTTTCGACTTTCACCGCAAGACTGACGACATCCTTGCCGAGGCAAGGCTGGATGGTCTCTACATCATCCGGACGTCAGTGCCGGCAGGCACCATGGACGCCGCCGAGTGCGTGCGTCAGTACAAGTCCCTCGCTCAGGTGGAACGCGCCTTCCGCACGCTCAAGAGCGTTGACCTCCGGATCCGCCCGATCCATCACCGGCTGGCGGATCGGGTGCGCGCACACATCCTGCTGTGTGTGCTGGCCTATTACGTCGAATGGCACATGCGGGAAGCGTGGCGGGAGCTGATGTTCGCCGATGAGGATCAGGCCGCCAAAGCCACTCGGGATCCGGTGGCGCCGGCAAAACGTTCAGAGGCCGCACGCCTCAAGGCACAGAGCGGCAAGCTCACCGACGGCACGGCCGCACACAGCTTCTCGACCCTGCTCGCCGAGCTATCGGCGATCGTTCGCAATACCTGTTGTGCGGCGCTACCCGGTGAATCGACTTCGACGTTCGAGGTCATGACCTCCGCCAACACCAAACAGCAACGCGCCCTGGATCTGCTGCAAAAGATCACTTTGTAGACAGGCGCCTACCCCTCGGTTCAGCCTAACCGACTGATGCCGCAGGGATATTTGCTCTCTCGGCGAAAGAACTTCGGACTAGACCATTTGGCCGAAGCGCTCGTTCGATCGGGTGCCGACCCGAAGCTGCAACGTGTCATCGTACGCTTGCACTGGAGTTTCACTTCATGCGGAATCGTCGTACAAGCTGGATCGTCTTCGGATCATCCCTTTTTGAGGGTGGGTCGTGGAACGGAAACCACGCCACCGGCTCACGACGGAACCGTCACTCGCAGGAAGCCCTTGGTCGCTTCGCAGCCGTTATGTTCGCCGACCTCCTTTCCTTCAGTCACAACTCGTGGAGCCTTCAAGACTGCGTTGCCGTTATGCAAGTGGTCGTTGTCTCAGCGGCACAGATGGCCAGCACTGCTGAAGACGGCACCGATGAATACCGCGACGCTGCAATCTGGATACAGAGCGGGCCGACGACCATGCAGGGTTTTATCGATTACAGCAATACTCCTGGATCGCACCACGGGGACACCTACACGCATAACAGTGTGACTGAAAAGACAAGACGCACTGGTAGCGCTGTCGAAGCCGCAAATGCGGCTAAAAAGGGCACCGTTCGAGCTAAATTTTGCTCGTGCCATTGCATACGACAGTCCACAAAAAACCCTCGCCGCCAAAGAAACGCCTGCTAACTGCAGTGGTGCAATAGAAAAGCATCCCTGTGCAAGTCGTACGCACTCGTTGGCGCTCGGAATGAGCGGCAACGAGAGGCGCCAGATTTTGCGTCCAGCTAGCGGACTAAAAGTAACCAACAATTCAACTCTCGCGCGCGGCTCTTGGTCGAATCAAGAGAGCGCACTGCTTATCGCGCGTCCTCGCCCTGTTATTTTCGATGGCCGTTACCCATTGGCGTAGCCGGTTGAATGGACTTCTCTGCTCCGTGGCATAACGGCGTCTGATCGCCCCAATGGTAGCTTGAAGTCACTCATTCAGAGTTCGAGGAGGCGTCCATCCGATTGCTTATGAGAGACGAGCAATGCTTCCGCCTTACTGTCTTGACCTGCCTGTCAACACAGCCGAGAACGCGCCCGGCAAGTAGTTCGACTCACCTATTGGACTAGGCCATTTGGCCGAAGCACCGGTTCGTTCATGCGCCTACCCTGCTCCGTAACGCGTCATCGTACGCTTGCACCGGAGTAACACCACATGCAGAAGCAGTGTTCAGCCTCATTTGGCATCAATTCAGCATCCATTCGGAACAGGCGCTGCGGCGCCCGAAAACTAGTCTCCGCGCCACATTCGCGAATCACAGCTCATGGCTTCCTGTCTCGCCTGATCGCTGTCTGCTTGATAGGCCTGTTGGGGATACTGACCGCTACAACCCAGGCTGCGGACCCGAGCCCGAACAACGAAAAAAACACGGGGAATTCCTCCGGCAGCACCAGTACCCAATCCACCCAAACGGGCCCGACTGCGCCTGCTTCCAAGGTCACGCCGCCCGCCATACGTGATGCAAAAATCAAGACGATTACTGGAACTGGAGGCACTTCCGGCACCACAACCGGCCAAACCGAAACGGCAGCAACCTCCGCGCTGCGCGCCCAGGCCGAGGGCGATTTGACCAACGGTCAAACAGATCAGAAGCCGGGCATCGACCAGGGATTTCGCAACAAGCCCGGCCAGATTGACGCCGGGGGCAGCGTAGGTGGGAACCCGATATCTACCAACACCGGCTGTCCCGGTGGACTACTGGGCACAGCAGCGTGCAGCCAGACGGGATCAACGGGTGTTGCCAGTCAAGGAACGGCCTTGATAAAACAATCCGCCAAGCCCGGTAGCGTTACGGCCGGAATCGTGAACAACGCTGTTCGTGGCGCCACGGGTACCCTTGTAAACACGAACGCGGACGGCGAGTTGACCGGTAGTAATGCCGCCGGCAACAACGGCGAAAATCCACTTGGAGGTCAGGGAGATCCCAACCTGCGAGCCGGCCTCAGAGGTGACGACAACAGTCGTCAACAACAGATGGATTCCGCTTCGTGTGATAGCGGTGACGCAGCCGCCTGTAACAGAATGAAAGCACCTCAAGAAACATCCGCGAGCGGTGGTGAGAGTAAAGAAAAGACCGTCTTCCACGCGAGCGGCAATACAACCAGATACAACGCGGATGGCAGCTTTACACACACGACGTTCAACGCGGACGACAGCTACACCGAAACGACGGTGAAAAAAGAAGACACCAAAGACAAGAACGGAAATGCAACGTCAACTACAACGGTAACGAAAACGACTTACGACAACACCGGTAAAAAGACTGGCGAGACCACAGCGAGTAGCACCACATCACCGTGTGATCCATCGGACTGCGGCTCGACACCGGAGAGTATCGCGAAGTTTTACGCGGAGAACCCGGCGTTAATCAGCCAGATCCGACAGTCGAAATCCGGCGACGGCGGCAACATCGACTTCGGTCGGGGCGATACAGCACCTGGCGTTGTAAGATCAGGCACCTTGGCACCGGTTGGCGGCGGCTCTACCGGTCTGCTCGGAAATCCAGGCGTTCGCGGGGGTTTGGGAGAAACGGGCAGCGTTGATACTACAACCAACTTCGGCAACAGCCAGGGTGCCGGTGCGATCAATCCGGGTCAGGATGGCAACCTGAACACCACAGGCGGACGTACCGATAACGTCGATGAGCGAATCAACGGTGGCCAACCGAATCGTGAATTTCCCAACAACACTGCTGGCACCGGATCGGGGAGTGGTACCTCGGCGTCCGCGCCCAAGCAGCCGCTGCCCCCCGTCCGGTGTGTCAAGGGGCACCCGGTGCCGGCACTACGCTGCCCTGAGTGAGGTAACCCTCCAGGCCTACGCAGCTTGAGCATGATGTGGGTGGTGACACCGATAGGGTCACCACTCGCCACCGGCAATCCGCTTAAGTCCCGAAGAGAAACCCAGATGGAGTGATTGTTTTCTGGCGGCGTACCGCCTTCCAGGACGGGGTCTTGACAGTTGTTTTCAACGAGGACGATCTGGCATGCACAGACGCGTTTCAGAACCAGTCGGGACTTCCGCGATGTTCGATGTCCAATATAGTCCTCGACTTCCCCCGGACGCCCGCCACGCGCGTTCCAGCATGCCATCGATCTTGCATCCCTCACATCCCGCTCCAGACCCACGACCAGAAAGAGAACCCGCCTCTCCCCACCACTCGCTCAAGTTAAAGTGTTGGCCGTGCACCGCCCTTACCTGCTGACCATTACCCAGACCATGAGCCTGTGCCTCTGCGCGGCATCGGCCGTATTCGTGGTGTGGCGGATCAGCGACAGCGCCCCCGCCGACATCGTGATGCGGGGCGGTCTGCCGCTCCTCATCGTGATCGCCCTCTGGGCAGCAGGGCTGGTGTGGTGGCGGTGGCGTGCCGGCAAAAACGTCACGCAACTACGCGACTGGATCGGTTTCTATACGGCAGTCTTCTGGGGTGGAAGCCTCGCCAGTGCCTACATGCAATGGTTATTCATGCCATGGGCGGATGACACCGAACGCTTGCTCAGCCTGTGCATCGTCATCTCCATTGCTTACGGCACTGCCATGGCTAGTACTCGTATCCCGGAGGGCCGATGGCTGGCACTAGCCACCTGGTTCGCCCCTGCAGTGCTTCCCGTTTCGACCGCGCTCTGGTACCTGGCGCATGGCGAAGCGCTGGCTATTCCAATCGCTTTTTTCCTTCTGACAGGAACTGGAGTGTTGATGCTGCAGCGGGGTTTCGTCCGCCGGGCCTATGCACGGATGTATGCATCGGAACGCAAGGCACTCGCCGCGCAACGGGAAGTAGAAAGTGAGCGAGACGCCCGACAGCGTTTCCTGGCGTCCGCCTCACATGACCTTGGGCAGCCGTTGCAGTCGGCCCGTTTGTTCTTCGATCTTGCCATCAGGGAGACCGATGCACATCGTCGCAGCGAAGCGATCACAGCGACCGAGGGTTCCCTCTCTCGGCTGGAGGAACAATTGACGCAGATCCAGAATCACCTGCGGCTGGATGCCGGAGCCCAACGAGTGCGTAAAGTGTCGTTATCCATCGCTGTCGCAATTACACGAGCCTGTGATCAGGCAGAACCTCTGATTGTCCAGGCTGGTCTGCAACTGCATCTGGCGCCTTCCAGCCTCAGAGTGCTGGCGGACCCGGTTTTCCTTGAACGAATCATTCGCAACTATATCGACAACGCCATGCGCCATGCCCATTGCCGGCGCGTACTCATCGGTGCCAGGCGCCGGGGCGATCGCGTGCGGATATATGTCATTGATGATGGCACAGGAATTTCTATCGACGAACGGAACGCGCTGTTCAGCGACTATTTCCAAGGTTCAGATCATGGCGATGAGATCCGAGGCGGCTTTGGCATCGGCCTGGCCTCAGTCCGACGCATGGCCATTGCGATGAATGGCAGCGCTGGACTTGATCCAAGGTGGACCCACGGCAGTGCCTTCTTCGTTGAATTACCGCAGGTCCCTCTGCTAGCCTCACATTCCTGATTCTGAAGTAGGTGCCACGCTGCCGACATGCAGTCAGCCTCCATGGACGTGCTCATCTGCGACGACCATCCACTCATGCGGCAGGCTCTGGCCGCGACCGTACAGATGCATTGGCCGCAAGCCCGGGTAATCACTGCCCTGGATTACGTAACTGCATTCGAGAAGGCCGTATCTGGGCAATGGCGCCTGATCATCTCCGACTTGACGATGCCCGGTGCAACACCGATTGAAGGAATCGGTCGACTCCGAACGTTATGTCCGAATACACCGATCCTGGTGATCACCGCCAATGACGATGACGCGCTGCTGCTGACCCTCTTCAACCTGGGCGTTGCCGGGTTCGTGCCGAAGACCTCGCGACCGGAAGTCATCGAACTGGCGATCCGGCTAGTCATGACCGGTGAACGTTACCTTCCGGATCGCATGGTGCAACTTGCGGACCGGCGTCGGACATCTGAGGTTCACGGCAGCGCCGCACAAAAGGCGTCCGCTCAAACTGCGCCACATCTGACACGACGACAGGTTGAAGTTCTGGAACGCATGGCCAAAGGTGATACGACAAAGGAAATTGCACGTGATCTTGGGCTCTCCCCAGCAACCGTAAAAACCCATACCGCCGCGATATTCGACATCCTCGCCGTGGACAACCGGGTCGAAGCCATCCGGGTTGGTCGGGAGCGCGGCGTCCTGCCCTGAGCACTGCGGAACAGTGTTCGGGAAAACAGGGCATGACAGCCTTCAATCTCTCCAGCCCGATTCAAGAAATCAGGCCCGCCAACGCAGCTAGCGGACGTTGAGCGTTGAGCACCTTGCCTGGAGGCTCGGGTCTGTACCACATCCCTTGGCACAACTCGCATCAAGTACCGTGTCCCCTTGTTGATTGAAACAAGCGGCTACGCCCGTCGATTTTGAAACGGAACAGGTCCCACCAAAGCTCTCGAGTCGGAGCTTCTTGCCAGCACCGCAGTCCAGATCTGTGTAGCTACTTGGTACAACCGGTGGCGTCGTTTTGGTGCCCGCAGCGGCACCGGAGACAGCGCCGGTAGCTCCAGCCGCTGGTTCAGAGGTCGCTTTTTCAGAAGATGCCTGCACTGGGAGTGCGAGCACACCGCACACCCAGATCAATGTCCAAAAGAGAGTAGAGCGTCGCACGATCGTTGCCTCCTGGTGTCTGCACGGAACAAGAATTCTGCGATCAATCAGACCACAACGTGGATGTCGATGATAGTCGCTGATCTCGAAACATGGCGCCGGATTAGTAGCATCAGGTCAGATCGTTTGCAGAGGGCTAATTTGCGTGTTAAGTCAGCACAGACTAAAGGTAGACTTCACCCAGAGTGTGAGTTCGTTTCCCAACGGTTTCTGGTTGTATGCGGGACGACGTTACGAAGCTCTGAAAATGTGGCCGCAGAGTGTGGCGGAGATGTCGGCACATTTCGCCACACGTCGAAAATGACAGGGCAGTAAAGGGGAATCACATGTTCAGATCGGTAGCGCTTTGTGTCGCAGTAAGCAGCCTCATATCGGTTGGTGTGGCTACAGCGGACAGCTCGCGACGACAGTCCAAGCTAGAAGCCAAACCGAATGCCCTCATTTTCGAAGAGTCAGCTAAGGCGTTGATCGCTGACAAGCTCGAAGATGCAGCTGCTGGATTTACCGAACTAGCCGCTCGCAATCCACGTGACCCTTCCGCGCAAACTCTGCTCGCCCTCACCTATCACAAAGCTGCGGAACGCAACCCTCAAAATCTGGAATTGGCCAACGCCGGCTACGATCTGGCTCTGAACGTGCAGCCGAACAATTTCTGGGCGGCGGCATTTGCCGGCCGGGCTGCCTATGATCGTGGTGAATATGATGTGGCCGCTTCTCGTTTTGCCCAGGCCGTACTAGCGCGCCCTGGCGATGGACGAGCTATGTTTGCACTCGCAAGTTCCGCCTACATGGCTGGTGATGTCGAGCTGGCGGCCATCGCAGCCAATCAGGCGGTGATGCTGAATGAGGCGACGCCTGAACACACCGCGACACTCCGTCTGGCAACTTTGTCGAATGCGGCAGTCAACAACATCGATGCTGCACACGCACATCTGACAGCTTTGCAACAAGTGAGTGAACAAGCGGTAGATGATACTCAGACGCGAATGGGTCAAATTGAGCAAACGAACCCTGTAGATGCAATTGAAATTGCGCCTGCGCAAGAGCGCACAGTCGTTAGTGAACCGTCGATTCCCGACCAGATTTCCGTGGATGTCGCCATCGTGTTATCACAACGAGTCAAGCGCAGCCGCGTTGGTCTGAACCTCATGGACGGGCTCAATCTTAACTACGGTTATGGCCGCAACTACTCCGATAGTCGGGTGACTTTCACCGGAGTCGATTCAGCCACGACCGGACAGCGGGTAATCACACGCGCGATCAATATCCCGGAACTCAACTACAACCTGAATATTTTCAACCGTACAGGGCAGTACTACTCGGTGCTCGCGCGACCTTCGCTGACCGCGTATCGCGGACAAACCAGTGAGTTCTTTGTCGGCCGCTCACTCAAGGTCGCCGTATCCGGAGTCAACTTCAGTTCGCTCGAACAGATCGATATCGGCATCGAAATGAAGGTCACCCCAATCGACATTTCCGCGGAAGGCACCCTCGTCAAGATCGAAACCTCTCGCTCCTTTCTGACCCAAGACGCCGCTGGCACATTCCGGGAAGGCATCAGTACCTTCAAACAACGGGTAGCGGCAACCGCCCAGGTCAGATTCAACCAGACGCTGATCCTGTCCGGTCTTTCGGAGAGCGTCGACGACAATACGTTTTCCAAAACACCGTTGCTGGGTGAGTTGCCAATCGTTGGCGCCGCGTTCAACGAGCGCTCAACGCAGAGTCGTCGAGATGCTGCACTTATGCTCATCACTCCGTCCTTGACCACCAGTCTGCCTGGACTACCTCAATTGCGCTCCGGAACGCTGGACAAGATATCCCGCCTCTGGACAAAGGTCGTCGACCCCGCTTCAAACGCGGTAGACATCGGTGCGCGTCTAGGCCGAATCCGGTTTTTTACCCGTGCCTTGCCGACCGACGCTCCGCTGTCTTGGCCAAGCCCTACCCGGCAGACTGCAGAAGCACTACGCGAGCTGCTGCTGCCCCATGTGGACTAGGCGGAGGTTTCAGGCTGATCAGCGTGCGGGACCACTGGATACTTGAGCACGTTCTTGATGAGTTTTTGTTCTACAGCTGCCTCAATGTCGACACCCGTCACATCGGCCAGACGCAGCAGATAGATCTGCACATCGGCAATCTCGTCGGCCAGGGCTGCGCGTTGACTGGCCGACAGATCCCGTGACTGGGCCTCAGTCAGCCACTGGAAAATCTCCACTAACTCCGCAACTTCTACCGAGAGCGCCGTGGCGAGATTCTTCGGCGAATGGAACTGGTTCCAGTTCCGCGCATCCGCGAACGCTTGTAGCCGATCCTGAAATTGGCGCAGGTCCATGCGTTCAGTGTGTCTCGTCGGACGCTTCGACGGCTATTGATGCCTCGTTGGGTGCAGGAGAAACCACTACACCACTGTCGCTTAGAAAGCCCTGAACCTCTGCGAAGAACGCCGCCGGACACTCTTCCTGCGGTACATGCCCACACGCCGGAAGTTCGACATATCGACTGCCGGGGATTTTCTCCGCAACAGACCGACTCACGCTCATCGGTACCACGCGATCATCATCACCGGTGATGACTAAAGTCGGGATTGCAGCCAGTTCTCCCAATCGATCCGCAAGTACCCCCCGACTGTGCGAATCCGGCCGGGGTGCACGTGAAAATTCCCAAAGGGCGCGATCCCAATCATGGGCTTTCAGGGGCAATCGATATCCTTCGATGATCGCGGGAGTCAGCAGCGAAGGATCGTGCCAGGCACGCTGCATCAGATCGCCTCCCGACGTACTGATTCGCCTTGCCAGCCACGGACCCAGGTGATCCATCTGGGGGGTATGCATCAGCGGCTGCAACCAGCTCATTCGCCGGCCACCCATCCCAATTGCCGGACTGACCAAAACAAGCGCCCGCACGAGCTCTGGGCGTGCCAGAGCAATACTCACCGCCGTGCTGCCGCCAGCAGAATTTCCTACCAGCACCGCCTGCCCGATATCGAGCGTGTCCATCAGCCCGATGGCCTGAGCGATCTGTGCTTGAACGACATATGGATTGTCACCCGTGAATTCCACGGGACGCCCTGTCAATCCGAACGCCGTCCGATCATAGGCAACAGTCCGACCCAGCGCCGAAAAGTCATCAATCACTTCACGCCAAGTGAATGTGCTTGCTCCAAAGCCGTGCAACAGCAGATAGGCTGGCGCCGCACCACCAGACTCCTTGTAGTGCACCGAGATGTCTTCGACATCGACAAAACGGCTGTCTGCATCAGCGAGCTCGCTGGCGGCAACGGTATCTTCAAGTTCGGGGACCGGGACGAGAAAGGGGCCGATCAGCAGCGTCAGCGACACGATGATGAACAACCAGCCAAAAAAGCGTTTCATGAATGACCTGCAATCTCGAGAGGGCGGCATTGTTCCGCATTGAAGGGCGTCACGTCACGAAGTTCCGGGTCGGGGATATCACTTACCCGGTGATCGAGGGTCCCAGAGCCTTCGATCCATAGTCTTTTCATACCCTTTGCCACGAGGATAGGAGATCAGTTCCATCTGCAAGCCCCAAGGGGTGAGGAAATAACAGGATCGCAAACCAGCCTCTGGTCCGTCCTCGATTTCGGGGCCTCCACCACCCGGCATCAGTCGCACACCATGCGTGCGCAAATGCGCCAGCGCGATATCAAAGTCATCAACATAGAGCGTGATGTGATGTCCGCCCCAGTCACTGTTTTTAGGCATCACCTGTCGCTGATCCGGAGAATCGTATTCGAAGAGTTCAACGTTAGGTCCATGCCCACAACGATAATGACGAACCTTGCGAATCACGGCGCGAGGATGAACGTTGAGCATGTCGCGCATGAAATCGCTCTCGTCGGAACCGAACGGACCATGCTCATAAAACGGCTCAAAGCCGAGGACGTTTTCGAGGAACTCGACAGCAGCTTCGAAATCAGGTGCGGTGATACCGATGTGATCGACGCCTCGCAAACCTGGCAAGCCCTTGGCCACTTTCGTTCTCCTCAAGTTTCGAGATTAAAGGTTCATCCTACGATCAAGATTAAACCGACCTCAGCAACCTTTTCACGCGCTCTTGCAACCATGGAATGACGTCGGTTTCGAACCACGCATTTCGGCGCAGCCACAAGTTATTACGTGGGCTGGGGTGGGGCATGGGTACCTGCCTTGGAATGAACTCCCGCCAGGCAAGCACCGTGTCCGTCAACGTCTTGCCGCTGGTAGTCGCCTTATCCGCCGGAAGATGCCAGGCCTGGGCATATTGTCC
>JAYSTS010000297.1:0-4565 GCA_043719475.1 Gammaproteobacteria bacterium
CCTTCTGCATTGGCAAGTTTCAGAGCCTCCCAGACATCGGGTTCGCTGGCATCGATGCGCCCGTAGCGAATGTTGTCGCCAATCGTCCCGGAGAACAGCACCGCCTCCTGCGGTACGTACGCCATGCTTGAACGAACTTCGGCAAGCGAGAGGTCCCGAAGATCGACATCGTTCAGAAAGATGCTGCCGGACTGCGGGTCGTGAAAGCGTTGTAACAAGTCGAACAACGTGCTCTTACCAGCCCCTGAAGGCCCCACCACGGCCACCATTTCACCTGGCGCCATGGCAAAGCTCACGCCCGTCAGGACCTCGGCCTCGGGACGCGTTGGATAACGAAAACCCACGTTTTGCACAGACAATCGCAGCGGTCCCGGTGCCAGTCGCACCGGTGTTGGAGATTCCAGCAGGATGCTTTTTGCCTCGAGCAGTTCGACCAGTCTTTCGGTGGCACCTGCGGCGCGTTGCAGGTCGCTGTAGACCTCCGTGATCGCACCCACCGACCCGGCCACTATGAACGCATAAAATATGAACTGGACGAGTTCGCCAGTGGTGATCCCCCCCGCCTTCACATCGGCCCCGCCGACCCAGACCATCACCCCAACGGCCGCCATGACAAGGAGCATGACCAGCGTGATCAACCAGGCCCGTTGGCGAATCCGCCGCACCGCGACCTGAAACGCCAGATCGACACGCACATCGAATGCCTGGGTATCCGCCGACTCATGATTGAAGGACTGCACCACCTTGATATGACGAAGGGATTCACCCGCCTGGCTGCCGACATCGGCGAGGCGATCCTGGCTCGATCGCGACAGCTGCCGAACCCGACGGCCGAACAACACGATCGGTGCCACCACGATCGGCACACAGGCGATGACGATGAGTGACAGTTTGACGTTGGTCACAAAGAGCAGGACCAGCCCCCCAACAAACATGAGCGCATTGCGCAGTGCAATGGAGACAGAGGAGCCGATGACGGTCTGTAGCAGCGTTGTGTCCGTGGTGATCCGTGACTGGATCTCGGTGGGCCGATTGGTATCAAAAAATCCAGGATGCAAATGTACGAGGTGACGGAACACCGCCTGCCGGATATCTGCGCTCACCCGCTCCCCAATCCAGGACACGAAGTAGAATCGGACAAAAGTTCCCGCAGTGAGCAGCACCACCATGATACCCAACACCAGCAGGCTGTTGGTGAGACTGGCCTGCGAACTTGCTTCGAAACCCTGATCAACCACCAGGCGCAAACCCTGACCGATAGACAACGTAACGCCCGCCGTGGCCATCAGCGCAATGCTTGCGACTACCACACGGCCGAGATAAGGGCGTAAAAAGGCTAGCGCGGGGGTAAGTTTGCGAACGTCTTTCGACGCTTCTCGATCAAGTCCATCATCCATGGCAGCATTATGGTGATTCGAAGGCGCCGGCGAAACGCCCTGCGATGTTCAATTTGCGCACCGCTCTGCGTCGCCGTTAACTTTCGCGCCCACTTTACAACGACAATGACTCCGACAACCCACACGAAAAGGACCTGACCAAGATCATGGAAAAGCTGGAAACGTTGGTAGTTACTACCGGTAGCGATCCCGTAGGTACGGTGATCTGGTTGCATGGTCTCGGAGCGGACGCGCGCGACTTCGAGCCGGTTGTGCCGATGCTCGAGCTTACAAGGCCGCTGCGCTTCGTATTTCCAAACGCGCCGGTCCGGCCGGTTACCATCAATGGCGGGATGGAGATGCGCGCCTGGTATGACATCGACCTTTCGAATCCGACGGTGGGTGAACGCGACATCAGTGAATCCGCCGAGGCCATCGAACGGATCATCGACGAAGAAATCGCAGCCGGTACGAAAGCGCGACGGATCACGCTGGCCGGCTTTTCCCAGGGCGGTGTGATCGCCACCTATCTTGGCGTGCGCTGCGACCGTCGTCTCGCGGGCATCATGGGATTGTCCACCTACGTCCATAATCACGAACGCGTGGTCGATGCTGTCAGCCTGGCGAACATCGACACACCGATTTTCATGGCGCATGGCATCTCTGATCCCATGATCCCGATCACACGAGCGATTACTGGACGAGAGGCATTGCGCAAGCTGAACTTTCAGGTCGAGTGGCACGAATACGGTATGGGTCACCAGGTGTGTCCGCAGGAAATAGCAGACATCGCGACCTGGTTGAATCGCGTGTACAAGGACTGAGCTGGCAGGGGATTTCAGAGCTTCGGAACGATTGACTTGAGAGAAGGCCGGGATAACAGCAGAAATCGAACCGTTGGTTCCGTGACTTTGTAGGAGCGATCTCCTGATCGCGATCTTCGATTATTCCAACAATCGCGGTCAGGAGACCGCTCCTACAAGAGACCACATAGTCACGTTACCCATTGTCTGTGGAAGGTCTCCTGATCGCAAAACGACAACTGATCCTCAGACATCCGACACAGCATCTCTACAATCTGGCGTGTGCATCAGGAGTTGCTTATGCAACACGCTCGTTACCAGAATCCGGACCTGGCCTGGGACCTTGACCAGTTCGCTCAACGTTCGCGTGCGACCGAGTTCGTAACTCAATTCCAGGCGACAATGTGTGTGTATTCGCCAACCGTCGAATTGTTGTATGCAACCTACGAAATCCTCTTTCCGGAAGAGCAGGATGCCAAGCTGGTCATCCTGCCGGATAAAAACGCCTACTACGACACGTTTACCCGCATCGTGTCCGATTGGGTGAAGCCAACCGGCTTGTATATCGTTCCTGGTGAACTGATCAATCGCAGTGGACTGCACCTGGCCAATGTGACCGCAGGGCGCACACTCGGCAGTCGACAGATTCCATTCGTCAGCGGCATCCGCGCAATCATGGCAGCGCGCAGTTCCAAGGACCCCTTTCTACCCGTGCTGACCAAGGGTGATCTGCGTGAATTCGAGCAAAACTGGCCGGTTCTGCATTTGCACAGAATCTGCCTTCCAGGCCTCACCCACCTCAGTAACCTGGATCGCTGTTCCATGACTAACGTGATCACAGAAAAGCTGGAGTCGTTGCTTCGAGATCAGCAGCTTACCAAGGCTGCCTGATCGAACATGAGTACCAACATCGCTACCGAAATCACGGGTCGGCGAAGATTCGCGGCACCCAGGAGCCTGTCGGACTTGAGACTGATCTGCTGCGCCGTTGGGAGAGCAGTCAATGCTCCTGCCTGGATCACACGGACACCGCCGACCGGTTCGCAGTTTGCACCGGGACACCGCGTCCCCTGCAGCTGACCCGGCATAATGACAGGCATGTTCGTTCCACCTGACGTCGAAAAATATCTGGAAGTTCCGGTTTATCAACTGGAACCTGGGATGTATATCGCCTATCTGGATCGTCCCTGGCTGAACTCGCCGTTCATGGTCCAGGGCTTCTACGTGCAGACTGCCAACGACATTTCAGAAGTCGCAGAACACTGCACGCATGTGTTTGTCGATCCGCGCCGGCACACCCGCGGCAACTATGTGAAGGCCGCATTCAACGGTACACCGGCCTGTCGAACCAGCTCCGATGTCACGATATCCCTGCGCCGCGACTTCGTAGCGGCAGAGTCTGACTACGATGTCGCAACCATTGCTGTCAAAAAAGCGTTCTCACGCCTGCGGGAAACGGGTCAGATCGACGTTGCATCGGTAGCGGGCGCCATCAATCCGCTGATCGACCATGTCATCCATCGTAAAGAAGCGATGGTGGCACTCGTCCGCATGAAGAAGAAGGACGACTACCTGTACAACCATTCAATATCCGTGGCCGTGCTCGGTGCGATGATCGGACATCAGCTCGGCATGCCACAGGCAGATCTCGAATTGCTCACACTCGGCTGTGCGCTGATGGACGTCGGCAAGGTCAAACTGCCGGACGAGATGCTGACCAGCTCGGCTCCGCTCTCCAACGAACAGCGCGATACGATGCGCAAACACGTGCAGTTCGGCGTGGCGCTGCTCGAACGGGACAACAAGGTCGATCCGATCGTGGAGTCCATTCTGCGTGACCACCATGAACGCTGGGACGGTTCGGGTTATCCCAATGGCAAACTTGCCAACGAAATTCCATTGGCTGCACGTGTCGCAGGTCTGGTGGACACCTATGATGCGATGACCACACCGCGACCCTACGCGCCCACACGATCATCCTTCGATACCGTGCAGGCACTGATCGATCAGAAAGATATCAAGTTCCCGGGCATTCTCGTTGAGCAGTTTGTCCAGGCCGTAGGTCTCTTCCCGACGGGTTCCGTCGTGCTGTTGTCAACCGGCGAAGTCGGCATCGTGGTTGCACAGAACCCGGCTCGTCGTCTGAAACCCAAAGTAGTCATCGTTCTGGATGCGGACAAACAACGTCGCGCCGAGATGGTGACCATCGACCTTCACAAATACACTCGATCCGATGGCACCACCCAGGTCTGGATTACTCAGGAATTACCTGCAGGTGCATACGGTATCGATGCGCAAGCGCTGTACCTATGAGCGATCTGATGAACATTTCTGCAGACGATCAACGCGAAGCCGCACTGCAGGTGTTGACCCAGGTGATCGACAA
>JAYSTS010000298.1:0-2169 GCA_043719475.1 Gammaproteobacteria bacterium
TACGATGCCGCTTAAGTACCGTACCGATTCAACCAGCAAGATCGATGGCCTGGATGAACTGAAGAAAAAACTCGATCAGTTGTCGCGGGTTGTAAGCAACAAAGCCATGCGTTCCGCCATCACCGCGGCGTCATACCCGGTGCTGGCTGCAGCCAAGGCGACAGTTCCGGTGGGCTCAGTCGTACACAAGACCTACAAGGGTCGGATTGTCTCACCCGGATTCCTGCGCCGTAGCCTCAATCGTCGGTCGTACATCCATCGAGACGGCAGTGGTGCATCCATTCTGATCGGCGTGCGAAAAGAGGCGTTCTACGGCCTGCACTTTGTTGAACTCGGCACCTCAAAAGTGCCGCGCCGTCCATGGCTTGTCCCCGCGCTCACACAGAACAGCGCCGTTGTCGTTGATGCGTTCCGCGCAAAACTCAAGGAGCGACTGGAGAAACTCGGCAAGTGAGCATCGAGACTGATCTGGTTGCATTCCTCCAGACAGTGACCACCAAAGTCTATCCGATGGTCATTCCCGAGAAGGAGACATTGCCCTGCATCACGTACTACGTGAGCAGCACGGACAGACGCTACACCGTCGACGGGCCGTCCACCTATCCCGTCGATTTCCAGCTGACCTCGTGGGCCACGACCTACGCAGGCGCGAAGGCCATGCATGTCGATGTGGTGGATCTGCTCAACGGCTACAGCGGCACGATGGGCGATCACCACGTAGACCCCATTCACTTCGAGTCCGAACTCGACGTGTTTGAAGACGACACCCAGCGTTGGGGCGTCACCTTGTTTTTATCCATCTGGTACAGGAGCCTCTAAATGGCAACATCAGCGTTCAAGGGCGGTTGGGATTTCTGGAGAGAAACCATTGTGCCCGACATCTTCGAAAAATTGCCGGAGGTGGTCAGTGTCTCCGGACTGGGCCGACAGGCGGACACCATCGAGGTGACCAATGCCGACTCGGCAAGCGTGCGTGAGTACATCGCAGGTCTCGCAGACGGTACCGATGTTACGATCGAGTGTAACTTCCTGCCGGGCAATGCGATTCAGGGCAGGATGATCACCGACGTCAACACCGGTGTGAACAACGAGTACAAGCTCGTGATCACCGATGGTGTCACGCCGAAGACCTACCGCTTTACGGCTTCGCCGGTGAGCTGGGAGATCGCGCCTGCCATTGATGACGCCAACAAGATCAACTTTGGCATCAAGATCAGCGGAGCCATCGCGGTAACCTGATGAGCACACTCCAACGACTGCTGAAGAATCGACCGCTCAAGACCGGATCGGTCGAGATCGATGGCGAGACCTACCACGTACACGAGTTGTCAGCCCGGCAACGGGACACCATCGCTGGGCTGTTCCGAGCCGACAACAAGGACATCATGCGCATCAATGCAGTGATTGCATGCATGGGTACGGAAGGGCTCACGGAGAAGGATGCGGATGGTCTGATCGAAGGGCCGGCCGAGTTGATCCTTTCGTTGTCTCAACAGGTGCTCGCACTCTCCGGCATGGGTGAAGGGGCGGTCGACGAGGCAAAGCCGAACTCGTAGAGCGGCCAGAGCTACGGTTTCGGTTCACGCTGGCCCTTGCCCTGGGTCGCACGGTCTCCGAACTCGACAGCACGATCACCTCCAGCGAGCTGACTCAATGGATGGCGTTCTATGAGCTGGAGCCGTTCGGAACCTGGCGAGACAACTATCACACTGCAATGCTCGCGCACATGTACGCCAGTGCCCACGCGGGCAAGGGTCCAAAGCCGAAGTTCCGCGACTTCTTCTATCTCGATCCTGCAGTCAAAGCCTCGAACGAACGCAAGAACATGATCGCCAAGATGAACGCATTGGCTGAACAGAGGAAACCAGATGGCCGTTGATCTCGCAAGGCTCGTCATCCGCATGGAGGCGCAGACGGCGCAGCTCCAGTCCGAGCTGGAGAAAGCCAATGGGAAGCTGGACAAGTTCGCGAAGAAAGCGGATGACGCCGGCAAGAAAGCGGGACTTGCCATTGCTGCGGGCGTGGCTGCAGGTGTCGCTGCACTGGGCGCGATGATCCTGAAGTCCATTGATGCAGGCGACGCCATGAACGATCTGAGCGTTCGCCTTGGGGTGAGTGTCGAGAACCTCTCGCGGCTTCAGTTCGCTGCGACTCGCACAGGGGTCGCCA
>JAYSTS010000299.1:0-11758 GCA_043719475.1 Gammaproteobacteria bacterium
GCAACTCATCCAGATGGGGATCAACCGGATGTCCCGTCAGATAGAGCCCCAGCGATTGTTTTTCTGCCTGTAGGCGTTCACCGTCATCAAACGGTCGGACATCCCTGACATCAATGACTTCACCAGGTGCAGCCATCACCCCGCCAAATAGATCGACCATGCCAAGATCCCGATCACGCGCGACCTGTTCGGCACTTTGCATGGCACCGGGCAACAGCGCGAGGAGATACGCTCGCACTTCATTGAGCGACTCGAATTGTCCTTTTTCTACCAGGCCGTCCATCGCACCAGAGCGAATCAGCGCTTCAAGAACACGCTTGTTCGCCTTGCGAGAATCAACCCGCTGACAAAAATCCTTCAGACTGGTGAACGGACCATGCTGACGTTCTTTGACAATCAACTCGACGGGGCCTTCTCCGACGCCTCGCACCGCACCGAGTCCATAAACAATCGCGCCCTCGCGCACGGCGAATCGGAATCTGCTGCTGTTCACATCGGGTGAACGAAGTTGAATACCGATACGACGCACTTCATCCACAAGCGTGACCACCTTGTCGATATTCTGCATTTCAGCCGACAGGTTGGCAGACATGAAATACGGTGCGAAGTGCGTCTTGAGATACGCCGTCTGATAGGAGACCAATGCGTAGGTGGCCGAGTGTGATTTGTTGAAAGCGTATCCGGCAAACTTCTCCATCAGATCGAAGATCTCGCCTGCCTGCCTTTCGTCGACCTGGTTGACTGCGCATCCGGTCAGGAATTGAGCCCTGACTTTCGCCATTTCCTCAGGCTTCTTTTTTCCCATCGCGCGTCGCAGCAGATCGGCATCACCCAATGTAAACCCTGCTAATACTTGTGCGATCTGCATGACCTGCTCTTGATAGAGCACAACACCGTAGGTTCCCTGCAATACCCAGGCGAGCGAAGGATGTGGCAGATCCACCGGCTCCTGGCCATGTTTTCGGTTGATATAGTCATCAACCGCGCCACTCTGCAGTGGTCCGGGCCTGAACAAGGCAACCAACGCAATGATGTCTTCCACCTTGTCTGGTAACAGGCGACGAATGAGATCCCGCATGCCACGAGATTCCAGCTGGAAGACAGCGGCGGTTTCAGCCCTGCGCAACAGTGCAAACGTCGCATCGTCGGTAAGCGTAATCGTGTCAATGTCCAGGTGTCGGTCAGGGTGATCTTCGTTGATCGCTTTGACGCACCAGTCGATGATCGTCAGGGTCTTCAGCCCAAGGAAGTCGAACTTCACCAAACCGGCTTTTTCGACGTCGTCCTTGTCGAATTGCGCAACCAGGGCACCACCCGGTTCTTCTGTGTACAACGGTACAAATTCGGTGAGTTCCGTAGGGGCGATCACAACACCTCCGGCATGCCGACCGACGTTGCGCACCACGCCTTCCAGCTTGTACGCCATTTCCATGATCTCACCGACTTCGTCGTTGTTGGTTATGAAGTCACGTAACTCGGCGGTCTCGTCGACCGCTTTTTTCAGCGTCATGCCGACTTCGAACGGAATCAGCTTCGAGAGTTTATCGGCCAGGCCATAGGACTTGCCCTGCACACGGGCGACATCGCGCACCACTGCCTTCGCGGCCATGGTTCCAAAGGTGATGATCTGACTGACCGCAGCATGGCCATATCGATCACTGACATGCTGGATCACGCGATCACGGCCTTCCATACAGAAGTCCACATCAAAGTCCGGCATCGATACCCGCTCCGGGTTCAGAAAACGCTCGAACAGTAGGTCGTAAGAAATAGGATCAAGATCAGTGATGCCAAGGCTGTACGCAACCAGCGAGCCGGCTCCCGACCCCCGTCCAGGCCCCACCGGAATACCCTCACTTCGCGCCCAGGCAATGAACTCCATGACAATCAGAAAATAGCCGGCGAAGCCCATCTTGTTGATGACGCCCAGTTCGAAACGTAGACGCTCCTGATACAGGACGTGTTTTCGCTGAACTTCCTCACCTGCAAGTATCGGCAGCCGATGCAGGCGATTGGCGAGACCAGCGCTTGCCATTCGATCCAGATGGCTGGCGAGAGTTTCGTCTGCCGGTACCGGATAGTTCGGCAGGAAGTACTTCTTCAGTTCAAGCGTGACGCTGCAGCGACGTGCAATCTCTACCGTGTTGGCAAGCGCTTCGGGGATGTCGGCGAACAGCGCCTGCATCTCGGCTGGGCTTTTCAGATACTGCTGCGACGAATAGTTGTGGTCGCGCCGGGGATCATTGAGAACCCGTCCCTGATGAATGCAGATTCGTGTCTCATGGGCTTCGAAATCATCCGCCACCAGGAAGCAGACATCGTTGGTGGCGACCACGGGTAAATGCAGGCGTTGCGCCAGATCAACGTGTGCGCGAACGGACAGTTCATCGCCGGGACGCGAGGTTCTCTGCAGTTCCAGATAAAAGCGGTTGGCAAAACAGTTCGACCACTCAGCGGTCAACTGTTCAGCAAGATGAGTATCCCCATTGATCAGGGCATGACCGATTTCACCATGCCGACCACCGGACAACATGATCAGTCCTTCCTGCAAACGCGTGATATCGGCTCGCGGTACCAGCCCATGCTCGTCACTGTCCGTAAAAGCCCTGGATATCAACTGCAAGAGATTGCGGTAGCCAGTCAGATTCATTGCCAGCAGCAAGGCGCGCACAACCTGATCCGATTGTGATCGATAGCGAATCTCAACGCCGACTATCGGTTGCACACCTGCAACCAGGCAAGCCTGATAAAACTTGATGAGCGCAAAGAGGTTACCGCGATCCGTCAACGCCACCGCCGGCATACCTTGCGCCGCTGCAGTCGTGGCCAGTTCTTTGATGCGAATTACGCTATCCGCCAGCGAATACTCGCTATGTACCTGCAGGTGGACAAAGGGTTCGCTTTGCGTCATGACGTTCTTTGCCTGGCGATGGAAATGCCGATGGAATTACGCACTGGCGCGAACGACCGACGATGCACAGGTGTTGGTCCGTGACGTCGAAGAGCCAGCAGATGCTCAGGTGTACCATACCCTTTGTGCCGATCAAATCCATATTCTGGATACAACTGTGCCAACCCGATCATTTCATGATCCCGTGAAACCTTGGCAAGAATCGACGCGGCACCAATGCAGGTCAGCAAGTCATCCCCGCCGATCACGGCCGTAGCTGGACAGTCGAGCCCAGGCAATCGATTGCCGTCGACATAAACCAAAGACGGACGCTGCGACAAACCCGCCACGGCTCGCCGCATCGACAGAAATGTCGCCTGCAGAATGTTGAGTTCGTCGATTTCATGCACATCAGCACGGGCAACACACCAGGCGGTGGCGCAGTGCATGATCTCGACTGCCAGTTTTTCCCGCACCCGCGCCGAGAGTTTTTTGGAGTCCCGGATACCCTCCACCACCTGCGCTGGGTCGAGAATGACGGCCGCAGCGAAAACCGCGCCTGCCAGCGGACCGCGCCCGGCTTCATCGACCCCCGCCACCAGCATCGCCGATGTCTGCACGATGCTCACACGCCCTTCTGAGCCAGAAATGCATGCACCGCCCTGCCAGCTTCCACATCAGCGCCTCCACCAAGGGCCAGCGATTCGCGTAGCGTGCGAAAACGATGCAGATACTCCGGATCGTTGATTGCAGTTTGCATCTCTCGAGCCAAAGCTCTGGCGAGATTTTCCGGCGTCGCATCGTCCTGCAGAAATTCAGGAACCAACGACCGTCCAGCAAGAATGTTGGGTAACGCCACAAAGGGTGTCCTTATCAACCGACGCGCCAGCTGATATGACCAAGGGCCGAGCTTGTAACTCACCACCATTGGTCGACCGATACACATCGCCTCAAGGGTACCCGTCCCGGATTTCACCAGCGCGCCATCGCACGCTGCCAGTGCCTTTCGCGCATTCCCGACTAACAATCGAATATCGACGTCGTTATTGGCGTCGAGCATGGATAACAACAGCGGTTCCAGTTCCTTGCGTACGCAGGGAATGAGAAACGTGGCGCCGAGGTCACGCTGAAGGATTCGCGCCGCTGCAATAAAAACCGGTGCCATCAGGCGAATCTCGGAGTGGCGACTGCCCGGTAACAAGGCAATCAGCCGCGCATCGTTCGCGACACCCAATTCGGTGCGCGCATCCAGCCTGGCAAGAGCGGAACCAGCCGACGGGCCGATCGACTGGGCCAATGGATGTCCGACACAAACGGCCTGAATCGGCAGATCCCGATAGAACGCAGGTTCAAAAGGATAGAGCGTCAATAACAGGTCAGTACTTCGCGCAAGCGAACGTGTTCTGCCTTGCCGCCATGCATAGACGGAGGGACTGACATAGTGAACGGTCGGCACACCGCGTTTTCGTAACCTTCGCTCGATGAGCAGATTAAAGACATTGAAGTCGACGCCGATGAACGCATCTACTTGCCTTAAGATGCACTGGTCTACCACGAGTTTCAGGGTGCGGAGCAGGAAAGGCAGCTTGCGCAAGGGCTCGACAAAGCCATTGATTGACAAGCTTGCAAACGAGACAAGACTCGTAAGGCCAGCAGCCGTCATCTCATCCCCACCGATACCGACAAACTCGACGCAGCGCCCTTCGGCTGCAAACAGTGCCGTCAGAGACCGCATCAGCCCGCCACCGAGTTGATCGCCAGAGGTTTCACCGGCCACGATACCCAGCCGCACCGGCTGCGCAGCCTGGACGGTCATGACGCGTCCGTTTGTTTCCTTCCGCGCGTAATTCCCCATCTCGATGACTCGATGCTCGCTGCGAATAGCTCCACTTCCTTGTGCGTGCTGCGTAGTGATGTAAGCTCTGCGATCGCTTCCTGAGTGGTCAAACTGGCGCGATACACCAGTCGGTGGGCTTGTTTGATGGCGTCCATCACGTCATTGTCGTAATTGCGTCGGCGCATGCCTTCCACGTTCAGACCGATGGCAGAAGCGGGATTTCCGCCGACCGTCATGTAAGCCGGAACATCCTTGATCACCAGACTCATGGCGGCGATATGAGAGTAGGCGCCGATGCTCCGATATTGCGCGACTCCCGCGTAACCACCGAAGTTAGCGTGGTCACCGACCGCAACGTGACCCGCAATCGACGCATTGTTGGCCATGATGACGTGATCGCCGACCACACAATCATGCCCCACATGCACGTACGCCATCAGCAGGCAGTAATTGCCGATGATCGTACTACTCTTGTCCTGGGCGAGGCCGCGATGAATGGTCACGCCTTCCCGAATCACATTGTTGTCGCCGATCACCAGCATGGTGGGTTCACCCCCATAGGCCAGTGCCGGCGTGTCCTCGCCTACCGTTGAAAACTGGAAAATTCGATTGTTTCGCCCAATGCGCGTTGGCCCCTTGATGACGACATGGGAGGCGATGCGGGTTCCCGCGCCAATTTCGACGTCCGCACCGATGATCGTCCAGGGTCCGATTTCGACATCATCGGCGACGCGCGCCGTTGGATCGATGATGCATCGACCATCAATCATTTCGCACCTTGTTGCTGGACAACAGTCAAAACACTGGTGCACGCCAGCTGCTCATCAACCCAGGCTTTGCATTCGAACTTGATGACCCGTGAGCGATCTGCCTTGATTCGGCTTTCCATCATCAGGCGGTCGCCAGGCACTACAGGACGTTTGAAACGGGTACGCTCGGTCCCTCCGAGAAGATACAACATGCCATCTCCCGACCGGGTTCCACGTGTCTCGAACGCCAGTACTCCGGACAACTGCGCCATCGCCTCGATAATCAGCACCCCTGGCAGAATCGGTTGATCGGGAAAATGGCCGGTAAAAAAAGGTTCGTTGATCGTGACGTTCTTGAAACCCCTGATGTATTCACCGGCAACCAGCTCGATCACACGATCGACCAGCAAGAATGGGAAACGATGCGGCAGATACTGCATCAGCGCATTGACATCGAGGATTCGTTCGTTGGGTGAAGTCATGTTGTCTTGTTCTGATTGTTGTGTTCAACGATTTGTCATGCTCAATGAGCCCGTTTACGCCGGCATGGCACTCACGCCGATCGCTTCGCCAATTGCCGTTCAAGCTCTCGTACACGACCTACCAGCTCATCCAGCTTCTGTAGATGAAGAGCGTTTCGTTTCCAGCGTCGGCTGCTATTGTGCAGGATCAACCCTGAGTAGACACCGGGTTCGTTAATGGAGCTGGTGACGATCGTTGCGGCGGTCAGCGTCACCTGGTCACAAATCGTGACCGGCAGATCGCCGCCCACACCGGAGCCTCCGGCGAGCACACAGTGTTTGCCAATCCGTGAGCTTCCCGCCAACCCTACAAATCCGCACAGCACGCTGTGTGCGCCGATGTGGCAGTTGTGTCCGATCTGCACCAGGTTGTCGATCTTGACGCCGTCCTCGATAACGGTGTCATCGATGGCGCCACGGTCAATCGCTGTATTGCAGCCGATTGAAACGTCACTACCAATCGTCAGTCCGCCTAGTTGGGCGATTGGGTGCAGGCGTCCTGCAGCGTCCGGTGCGTAGCCGAAGCCATCACCACCTAGAACCGCCCCCGCATGCACTACGCTGCGTGCCCCAATCCGGACATCGCTGTAGAGCACCACACGCGCAAATAGCTCGACCGTGTCGGCGACCACGCATCGCTCGCCGATCATTACACCAGGATGGATGCGGGCGCCTTCACCGATTCGACTATCGGCTCCGATCACGACGCCAGCACCGATCGCCGCAGCAGGATGAACATCAGCGGTCGATGCAACGGTCGCTGTGGGATGGATGCCCGCAGGCAGATCGTCGGGTCGAGAAAAAAGCTGGCTGACTCGAGCAAACGCCAAGTAGGGATTGGCGACAACCAGGGCATTAACAGGACACTGTGGTAGATCTTCTTCCCGCAGCAGCACCGCACCGGCTTGAGTTCCGGCGAGGTACTTGCGATAAGTTGTATTGGACAGGTGGGAGATCTGTGCTGACGTCGCGGTTGCCAATGATCCCAGTGACGTCACCACACGCTGCCCGTCTCCAACCAGACGGGCTTCCAGACGCAAGGCAATCTCCGCGAGCTTGAACTCCGCCATCGGGCGGCAGCCGTTAGCGCGCTGCGGCTTTGGAGTTCAACTTCTCAGTGACACGGCGTGTGATGTCGTGCTTCGCATTCACATAGTGAAAGCTGGAGCGTTCGGCAACGAGATCATAGCCTTCGAGATCGATGAGATCCTTGAGCGCTGCATCAACCCGCGGCACCATATCGCGCATCAGTTCTTCGCGCCGATCCTGCACAGCCTTCTGCAACTTGTTGACGATGAACTGCAGGTCGATCTGCTTGTCTTCAATGGACTTGGCAGATTTTCGCTTATCCTCTTCACTCATCACGGCCTGATCTTTCTGCAGTTTTTCCTGCAGCGTCTTGAGTTCGGTCTGGATCTTTTTGGCATCATCCTGATCCTTCTGCAACTCAGCATTCACACGCTCCAGGAACGCTTTCCCGCTGTCCGAATCCACGATGGCCCGCTGGGTATCAAGTACCGCGATCTTCAATTCCGCATACGCAGCCGGAATCGATGCCACGCCGAACAGGCATGCCATCACCATCAATGTCAGATACTTCTTCATGTCTCTCAGTCTCCTCAGGATTCGTTAGCCGGTGTCAGATCAAGTGCGGCCGCGGATTCTAGCAGCTTGTCAGCCAACAATCTGCGTGTGACCGGCGCACTAATTTGTTCCGTATTGTCAGGAATATGTGGTTAAAAAGCGGCTCCGAGTGAATCAGAATGACCGCCCAAGTTCGAATTGAAAGGATTCTTTCTGGTCGAATTCGCCAGCGTTGAAGGGTTTGGCGATGCTGAATGTCATCGGTCCAAGACCAGTCAGCCAGGTGACGCCAAACCCAACGGCGTAGCGCAATTCACCCAAGTCGAATGCAGAACAGTTGCGACTGTAACTCTTGCAGTTGGAGCTGAAGACGTTACCTGCGTCGATGAAGAATGCCGAACGGAACTGACGGGCATCCTTGACCAGAGGTAATGGGAAAATGATCTCACCGGCAAACTCCATCAGGATGTTGCCTCCGAACGGATCACCCTCGTCATCAAAGAAACCCGCAGGCACCGGGTTGCCATCAATATCGAACTCCGGATCGGTTGATCGGGGGCCGAGCGAGGAGTTCTCGAATCCTCGCACCGATCCGAATCCGCCGGCAAAGAAGTGTTCATAAAACGGCAGGTCTTTTTTGCCATAACTGTCTGCGTAACCCAGTTCGGTGCGCGCTCTGAATACCCAGTCGCCCCACAGCGCAAAATACTTCTCACCAGAGAACGTGAGTTTGTAGAATTGCAGATCGCTCCCCGGAACCGCCAATTCCAGATTGAGAGATTCCGAGTCCCCGGCGGTTGCAAACATACCGCGGTTGAGAGTAGAGCGACGCCAGCCTAACGAGCCCTTGAAGTTGACGGCATCCGGTCCATTTGCGCGCAGGAAATCCTGGATTTCGCGAGCCGGGAACCGGCCCTCGAGTACCTTGGTGTAATCCACCTGCATACCAAAATCGATGCGCTGTGTTTCGCCGATCGGGAACCCGAAGTTGAGCCCGAGGCCTGCCGCATCGGTGCTGAAACGAGCAATGTTCCGCTCATCGTAGTCCAGCCGACGAACAAAAACGTTGAAGCCTCGGCTGATACCGTCCAGCGTGAAATA
Organism: Gammaproteobacteria bacterium; assembly: GCA_043719475.1. Classification (GTDB taxonomy): domain Bacteria; phylum Pseudomonadota; class Gammaproteobacteria; order Pseudomonadales; family Azotimanducaceae; genus SYFY01. The sequence goes on from JAYSTS010000299.1 coordinate 8,683, forward strand.
CGGGTTGAAGTAGCTGAAGTTGGCCGACTTCTGGTACCGCGACGAACTCAAGCCGACACCCAACTGGTTACCTGTACCGAAGACATTGTTCTGCTGGTAGTTTGCGCCAAGTATCAAACCAACATCCTGCGCATAACCCAGAGTTGCGGAAATACTTCCCGACGGCTGCTCTTCCATCGTGAAATTCACATCAACCTTGTCGTCAGTGCCCGCCACCTGCGGGGTCTCAACCTCAACTGTCGAGAAGTAGCCGAGCCGTTCAAGACGAATCTTGGAAAGGTCGATCTGTGCTTTCGAAGCCCATGCGCCCTCAAGCTGGCGCATTTCGCGCCGCATCACCTCATCCTGAGTGACACGATTGCCCGTGAAAGAAATGCGATTCACATAGGCCCGCTGGCCTGCATCGACAAAAAACTCGATATCGACCGTGCCATCATCATTGATCTTCGGCACACCACTCGCTGTTCCGAACGTAAACCCTGAATTGCCTAATGCATTCGTGATGAGTTCTTCGGTTGCAGTGACCTTGGCTTGCGAAAAAAGCTCGCCTTCCGTCACCAGGAACAATGGACGAATCTGCTCCGGTTTCGTGTCCCCTAACTCGCCAACCAGACCAACCTTGCGAATATTGTAGACACCACCTTCAACCACATTGAGCGTCATGTACACATCACGCCGATCAGGCGTAATGCTGACCTGAGTCGATTTCACTTCGAATGCGACGTGGCCACGGTCCTTGTACCAGGACTCGAGCTTCTCCAGATCGCCGGTAAATTTTTCCTTCGAGTACTTGTCGTCATTGCGATAGAACGAGAAGAGGCTGGGATGTTTCAACTCGAACTCTTCAAGCAGCACGTCGTCACTGAAGGTATCGTTCCCGACGATGTTGATATGCCGTATCCCCGAAGCCTTGCCTTCAACAATCTCGATCGTGATGTTGACCCGATTGCGCGGCAGATCCTCCACCTTGGTGTCCAGGGTTGCGCCATAACGGCCTTGTGAGACGTACTGACGTTCCAGCTCCAGCCCGACACGTTCCAGCGTCGCCTGTTTGAATATCTCGCCTTCACGCAAACCCTGGTCACCGAGCCCTTTCAACAAGGCTTCCGTCTTGATCGCCTTGTTGCCTTCGATCTTTATGGACTCAATGGCAGGCCGCTCGACCATGGTGATGATAAGCACCCCGTCATCACGGGCCATGCGGATGTCTTTGAAGTAGCCTGACTTGAACATCAGTCGCACAAGCTGCCGCGTCGCCTGGGTATCCAGCGAATCACCGACATTGATCGGCAACAAGTTGAACACGGTTCCCGGCGACACCCGTTGCAGCCCCTGCAAACGGATGTCAGAGATGGTGAACACCTCCGCACGCAGTGGCAGGGCCAGAAAGAGAACCATGCAGGCAACTATGCGAATCACGACCCGCGAGCGAAAATACTGTTCAACCACCAAAAATCCTTGAGAAGTCGTTGAAGAGAGCCAGCGCCATAAGACCGCCGACCAGGAACATGCCGAACTGGAACCCAACAATCTGTATCCGCTCCGAAACCGGTTTGCCGGTTACCCATTCGACAGTGGCATAGACCACATGACCGCCATCCAGTATCGGTATCGGCAGTAGATTCAGAACCCCGAGGCTGACACTGAGCAGCGCCAGGATACCGACAAAATAGTGCCACCCAACCCGCGCAGAATCACCTGCAACTTGCGCAATCGTCAGCGGACCGCTGAGATTCGCCATAGAGACCTGGCCAAAGATCATCTTTTTCAGCAGCGCCAGTGTGTCGCCAACGGTGTCCGCCGTTTCGCTTACCGCCACCGGAATGGCTGCAAACACACCGTGTTCAATCTCGTTGATCGGCGGGCTGATACCCAGTACCCGTCGCTCTCCGGACTCGGTCGAACGCATCTCAGGGCGCGCCAGTATTTCCAGGGCTTGACCACTTCGCTCGATGGACAGTGTTACATCGCCCGATTGCAGCTTGCTGATCACAACCTGCATCGCAGCCCAATCCGCGACAATCGCGCCATCGAGTGCAGTAATTTGATCCCAAGGCTGCAATCCAGCCCGCTCGGCAGCGGAGCCTGGCTCAATCTGGCCGATGATTGCTGGAATGTTTGGGACGATGCCTAACGAGCCCAGCAGGTTCGGTGCATCGACACCTCGCTCCCAGTCCGACACGGCGACACGAACTTCGTCCACCGACTCGGTACCTGGTCGACGCAATTCAAGCAATATTTCCCCTGTATCCCCCAATCGGGTAGCCAGCGCCATGGACACCTGTTGCCAAGACGACGTCTGGTCACCGTCCACGGCCACCACTTCAAGACCGGCGAAACCACCGGCACGTGCCAGCGGTGAATCGATCGGGACGACGCCAAGGATGGGCATGTAGGTGGTCGAGCCAGCGACAGCAATCAGCCAGAATGCGACCACGGCAAGCAGAAAGTTGGCGAACGGACCGCCCAGTGCAACGGCAATGCGCCATGCCGGATGCAGCTGCCCGAAAGCGATGTCGCCAGGCGTCGCCAACGCAGCAAAATCACCGTCGCGCTCATCCAGCATGCGCACATAACCACCCAACGGAATCATGGCGATCACCCACTCGACGCCACGCGCATCAAGTCGTCGCCAAAGCGGACGACCAAAACCGACGGCAAACCGCAAGATACGCACACCGGACCTTCGAGCAATCCAGTAATGACCCAGCTCATGCACGGTGACAAGCACACCAAGGGTGATCAGAAATGCAACGAGGTACTCAATGAGATGCATGCTGTGCTGGTCTGCTGCCTGTGCTTCGGTGTCGGGATTCACCCTGGATGAGCCCATTTAGCTCAGCAGCGATGAATCAATCCTGAATCTGATCGCGGCGCATCATACCCCAGCCCGCACTATTCATGAAGGATCGTAACGAGGGCGTCGAGAGTAGTGAAAACGCAGGGTGGCGCGGACCGTAGCGCGCACAGGCGTGCTTGACAGCACGTCGAGCACGCGGAGGGAGCACGCCCAGTGTTTTCGCTGCTATCGCTACGCCCGTGGCGTCCGCAGTAGGTCATTCATGAATAGTGCGGG
>JAYSTS010000300.1:0-11714 GCA_043719475.1 Gammaproteobacteria bacterium
CTTGAAGTCGCCTCCTGGTAGGGAATTTCCACGCCGGACTCAATGATCGCGGTCGACTTGTCAGCGGTAATGACCTTTGGCCGAGACACCACTTCGGCATGACCATCTTTGGCAAAGGCGGACAGCTCCAGATCGATGAGGTAGTTCGCAAGTCCTGAGTAGCCAATCGCGAAGCTGGTAGCGCCAGGAGTAGTTACCCCTAGATCTACGACCAAATCACCAGGCGATGTTATCGGCTTGTCTACACCAATAAACACACTCTGCAACTCTGAAAGCGTGGTTTCCGAACCACCCACCCGCAGCGCATTATCCCCACCATGGCGATTAATGTAGCCACCACCCCACTTGATACCCAGCTCTTCGGAGAAATTGGCCGTTGCGGTTACGATACGCGCTTCGATCAGAACCTGTCGCACAGGGATGTCGAGCTGCGAAATAACGCGTCGAAAGTTTTCGAGGCGATCTGCAGTATCCGTAATGATGATCGAATTGGTGCGCTCGTCGACGATCACACTACCTCGGTCCGAGAGCATGGAACTGGTGCCACCGCCTCCCTCTTCACCACCACCCTGGAACAACCCGAACAGCGCCGTGGCACTGGCGTAGCGGACTTGCACAAACTCCGTGCGTAGCGGTGCCAGCTCCGATATCTGCTTGCGGTTTTCCAGTTCGAGCTTTTCGCGTGCCGCGATCTCCGCAGCCGGTGCAACCAGCAGGACGTTTCCGACCTGGCGCTGATCCAGACCTTTGGTCTTTAGAATGAGTTCGAGTGCCTGATCCCAGGGCACATTCTTCAACCGCAACGTAATACGCCCAGCGACCGTATCACTGGCAACCAGATTCAAATCGGTAAAATCGGCGATAAGCTGAAGAACAGAGCGAACTTCGATGTCCTGGAAGTTCAGAGACAACTTTTCTCCGCTGAACTTGAAAACGTCTTCCCGCTTTGCAACTTCCTCTTCAGTGAGCGGCGACACTTCCACTGAGAGTTGGTTGTCAGCTTGATAGGACAGGTAATCGTAGTTGCCAGTGGCTGCAACGGTGATGCTGACGTGATCACCTTGCTGAACGGCATCCACCATGGTCACAGGCGTTGCGAAGTCGGTAACATCAAGACGGCGTCGGAGATTGGGCGGGAGCTGGGTATTGCGAATCTCTATGCGGATTTTGCCCCCATCACTTTCGACGTTTACTGGCGCCTTGGGATTGGACAGCTGGATCATCACGCGCCCACCGCCGTCCTTTCCACGCCGGAAGTCCACGGCCTCAACCTGCGAGCCGACGATCGGTTCCGCACTCGTATACTGAGATGCGTCTGTTGCCTTGCTTGGTGTAGGCACTCCACTGCCATCGCCGCCAACCAGCAAATACAGCGTATTGCCTCTCACCTCGGTGTCATAGGCCACCAGGCGGGTAAGGTTGACTATCGCCCGGGTGCGATCCTTCGTTGATAGCACCGATACCTTGCGGGCATTCCCTGCTCCAAGATCATGATGTTTTTCTGCCAGCGCACTCACCACACCCGGCATGTCCAGAACGATGCGGGCGGGTTGGTCAATGGTGTAGCCCTGCGGCACTGGCGGTGTGCCATCGAAGGCCATGCGAATTTCGGTCCGGTCACCGGGCAAAGATGAAAATTCGATACCGGTGAGTCGAGCAGCTGCCGTGGCATTGTGCCCGACGACCATCAACAGCAAGGCGAACAATCCATAGAGGTACTGCGCGCTGACCATAGTGTTTTTCTTGTTTTTGTTTTGATTATTCATGCTTCTTCCTCTCCTCCTCCCATGGCCACCGTACGCGCCCGCTCGACCCACCCACCGGTGCCGTCCGAAACGATTTCCATCAGTTGAATTTCAACTTCATCAATGGAAGTGATGCGCCCGTGGTCCGTGCCCATGTAGTCACCGACCTGCACTTTGTGTACGCCGCTATCAGGATCGCGGACGAGACCAAACAACGTTTGCTGCGACAGCGTGCCAACCATCGACAACTCAGCAACCGGAAATTGTTCAAGGTACTGTTTAACCCGGTCGAGGTTCGGTTTCACCTTGACGCCGTTCTTGCGCTCGACCGCACGCACCAGCACAGGCGGCTCAAAAGGCTGCCTCTTTGCGCTTGCTGAATAGGCAAACGGTTGAACCTGTTCAAACGGAGGCAAAGGCTCAATCGTACCTTTTGGCCTGGCGTCAACCTCGGTCATCCACACTTCGATGTCCGCAAAATCTCCGCCGCTACACGCGGCGAGCAACGAAGTCAGCACGAGCATCAGGATCAGGCGAGATGACTTCATCACACGCCCTCCAGATAGCGATACGTCTTGGCGAGTATCGACATTTTCAGCCGCTGTGGGCTGCCTTGCGGTTCAATCTTGAAATCATGCAGCGTCACGATGCGCGGCAGATTCGCGATGGCGCTGACAAATGCGCCGATCTTGTGGTACTCACCTTCAACCACGATATCGATCGGCAATTCCACGTAGAACTCGGAGCGCTGTTCCGGCTTCAGCGCGATGCTTTCAATTCTGAGTTCACTGTCAATCGCGGTGCGTGTGATGTCTTCGACCAGTCCAGGCACTTCAGTATCGCTAGGCAACTGACGCAGCAGCGCACCGAAAGTTTCGTTCATCTCCTGCTTCTGCAGGAGGTACGCTTCCAGGTTCGCAGCCTGAGCGGCCTTGTTCTCGTAGTCGGCGCGAAGATCGACTTCTTGCTGGGCAGTCATCTTCAACTCTGCACGCTTTTCAGACAGGTAGAAGTAATAACCGCCGCCAACTATCAGCGCCATCAGGATCAACAGGAAAATGCCTTTCAGCGCGGCCGGCCATGCACCGACGTTGTTGAAGTCCAGCTCAGATAGATTAACGCTCTGCAGCTGCTTGATTGAATCCTGCAACGCCATGATCAGTTCTGCCCTGTCTCATTGGCGGCTTGTGCCGCGGGATCTGCTCCTTCTTCTTCGTCGGGAGCATTCGGATTCACCTGAGTGAAGGTGAGGTCGAACACGGAAGCGCCAGCACCATAAACGTTGCTGGTAGCATCTTCCTTGATGGTCTTGAGATTCGGGTCGGCAAACCATTCGCTCGCATCGAGGTTTCGCATCAACGCTGAAATTCGATTATTGGATTCCGCCAGACCGCCGATCGACAAGCCGTTACCTGCCATCTCAGCAGTTGCAAAGTGCACACCGGAGGGTAACGTTTGCACCATCTCATCAAAAATGTGAACGATGACGGGCCTGTTGCCCTGCAATTCCTGAATAACACGCATCCGTTCAAGCAGCTCGGCGCGCTCTTCTTTCAGGTTGGCAATCTCCTTGATCCGTTCATCAAGCTGCGCAATCCGTCCTTGGAAGAACTCGTTTCGGGACTTCTGATATGACACCGAACCATCCAGGTACTGCCCCCATGCCAGCACAATCACGAGACCGAACAACGCGACCCCGCCAAGATTGAGAAGGAATTCTTTACGTTTGCGTTCTCGTTCCCATTCACGCCAGGGCAACAGGTTGATATTTGCCATCAGGTAAAACTCCTCATGGCCAACCCACAGGCAATCATCATGGCCGGCGCATCGTTGGCCAAAGCCTCCGCGTCGACGTTGCCTGCAAGTGACATGTCAACAAACGGGTTTGCCATGAGCGTCGGCGTACCCAGCTTGTTCTCGATCATCTCCGCCAATCCATCGATCGAAGATGTACCACCGGCGAGTACGATGTAATCAACATCATCGTACTGGCTCGACGAAAAGAAAAACTGCAACGAACGTGTCACCTGCTGCAGCACTGCTTCCTTGAATGGCTCCAGAACCTCGTCGAAGTAGTCATCTGGCAAACCACCCTGCTTCTTGGCCAGACCAGCTTCTTCGTACGACAAACTGTAACGACGCTGGATTTCTTCGGTGAGCTGCTTGCCACCAAAGAGCTGTTCGCGGGTATAGATGGCGCGATCATCAGCAAGTACGGACAGCGTTGTCATGGTCGCACCGATGTCGATGATGGCGACAACAAGCGCGTCCGGATTGCTGCCTAGCTGGGGTTTTACCAGATCAAACGCACGCTTCATCGCGTGCGCTTCGATATCAACCACCGCTGCCTTCAGTCCACCCAGGCCCAGCACGGCTTCGCGCATCTCGACATTTTCCTTGCGGCATGCAGCCAGCAAGACTTCGACCTGGTCGGGGTTGCGTTCAGAGAGCCCTTGAACCTCGAAGTCGATCGCGACTTCATCGAGCGGGTAAGGAATGTACTGATCCGCTTCAACGGTAATCTGGGTTTCCATTTCTTCATCAGTGAGCGACGCATCCATTTCGATGGTCTTGGTGATGACAGCGGAACCCGCGACTGCAACCGCAACGCTTTTTGTACCCGGCTTGGCACGAGCAATGACACGTTTGATCGCCTCAGCGACACCATCCACGTCATTGATGTTTTTTTCCACCACAGCGTTCGGCGGAAGCGGTTCGACGCCATATGCTTCGACGCGGTACCGATCACCGGATCTGGAAAGCTCCAATAACTTGACGGAAGTGGAACTTATGTCGAGCCCAAGTAGAGTGGGCGCCTTCTTATTGAACCAGGCCACGTTAGAATTCCTTAATGGCGCGGGCACTTACGTCCGTTTCGTGCGGCAGGACATTAAATACCACTCGAAGTACGAGAGCAATCGAGCTCAACGTAAATTCATGCAGAGGGTTGGTGCACCTAATCATGATTGATATCGTCTCCTCTTGCTCTAAGAAACCAGATACAGTGCCTGTGCGATGACTCTTCGAACCAGACCCATCCTCGGCTCAATTATCTGGGTCAGCAGCATTGCATTTTGTGGCGTAGTGCTCACTCTCGCTGCTACGTACCTCTATCTTGACCCACAGACCCCACGGGCCGATACATTCCGACAAGTTCGCCTCGAAACTCCGCTCCGCATTTATTCTCGCGAAGGTCAACTTCTTGCTGAGTTTGGTGAACGTCGCGCAATCCCCATCAGCATCGACCAGATCCCTCGTCACTTCCTCGATGCTGTCGTTAGCATTGAAGACAAACGATTCTACGAACATTCAGGAATTGATTTCGTTTCATTGCTGAACGATAGCCTGATTTTGATCAAGAACTACATCATGGATGATGGCCTAGGCGCGGGTGCCAGCACAATTACCATGCAATTAGCAAGAAATGTGTCTTTTAGCCTTGAGCGGACCTTCATCCGCAAGTTCAAGGAGATGCTGCTCGCACTGAAGCTTGAGCAGGAGCTGACGAAGGACGAAATTCTCGAGCTGTACATAAACGTCGTTCCATTCGGCAAGCGTGCATACGGTGCCGAAGCAGGAGCCCGAACCTACTACGGAAAGTCACTCAACGAACTGGAACTATCTGAGCTGGCAATGCTGGCAGGTATTCCACAAGCACCTTCAGCAAACAATCCAATCAACGGGCCAGAAAAGGCGCTGCTCAGAAGAGACACCGTGCTTGATCGGATGTTCGAGCAAGGCGCGATCACTGAGGCAGAGTTATCTGCGGCAAAAACAAGACCACTGACGGCCAGACTGTTCGAGCCCCAACTCGACGTCGCCTCACCATACGCCGCAGAATGGATTCGTCAGCAGCTCATCCAGTCCTTCCCGAATCTTTATACCGCCGGTTACGAAGTTCACACGACGATCGATGCCAACCTGCAATCTGCAGCAACCACGTCACTGCGCGATGGTCTGGAGGCTTATGACCGTCGTCATGGGTATCGTGGACCTGAAGCACGCCTACCCGTCGAGCTCACCACGCTGCTGACCACTGATCCTGCGGCCGGACGAGAGCAAGCGCGTGAAGCCGTTCAGGCACTGCCAGCTCACGCTCGACTTGAAGCTGCTGCCGCTGTCGTTATCAATGAAAACAGCGCCGAATTGATTCTGACCTCCGGCGAGGTCGCCATTATTTCACTCGCAGACGCCAAATGGGCGAGACCATTTCTCAGCGTCGACAGCATTGGCCCTGTACCCACGCGCATGTCGGACGTTCTGCAGATAGGTGACATCGTCCGACTGAAGCAGAACGGGGAACAGTGGGTTCTGGCGCAGACACCGGCAGTACAGGGTGCACTGGTTTCCCTGGAGCCCGATACGGGCAAAGTTCTGGCCATGTCTGGTGGCTACGACTTTGGATTGAACCAGTTCAACCATGCCACGCAGGCGGCTCGACAACCTGGTTCTGGATTCAAGCCATTCATCTATGCGGCCGCACTGGCTGAAGGACGAACCACCGCAACGACCTATATGGATGCTCCGCTGGTATTTCGTGAGCGGGGCCAAAGCCGCGAATATCGGCCCAAGAACAGTGACAACAAATACAACGGCCCAACTCGGCTGCGCCAGGCTCTTTATCGATCCGTGAATATCGTGACCATCCGGGTCTTGCTCGATGTAGGTGCCGGCCCCGCCATGCAGTACGCTGCCAACTTCGGCTTCGACATCTCGAAATTTCCCCGGGACACCCAATTGGCCGTCGGAGGCGGGACGTTGACGCTGACTCCGCTCGAAATGGCGCGGGCGTATTCGGTTTTTGCGAATGGTGGCTATCTCATTCAGCCGTACGGTATCGAGAGCATGAAGAACAGCGACGGTGAGGAGTTGTTGAACTCCAGGCCACCTCGCGTTTGCCACGAGCAGTTTGCTGTTGAAGTGGAAACGATCGCCGAGGAAGGCGTTGCAACAGATTTTGACAAATCGATCGACACAGACACAGTCGCCGCTTTACCGCCTGGTGATGCACCAACATCCAACTGCCTTGAACCGGCCATCGATACCCGCATCGCGTACATCATGCACGACATGCTGAAAGACGTGATTCGCCGAGGTACTGCGAGACGCGCACTGGTTCTGAAGCGCGCAGATCTTGCCGGCAAAACCGGCACGACTGATGAAGCCGCCGACACCTGGTTCAATGGTTACACTCCGGACGTTGCGACAACCGTCTGGGTTGGCTTCAAGGATGTTCAACCGCTAGGTCGCCGGGAATTTGGCTCAACAGTCCCACTACCCATCTGGATCGACTACATGAAGGTGGCGCTTGCGGATCGACCGGAGAAGTTTCTCGACCAGCCTGAAGGCATCGTCAACATGCGAGTCAGCGGCGGCGGGGTCAGTGAGTTTGAGTACTTCCTCGCTGAGCACATGCCTTCACAACGACAGGAGGCTACTTCGCCCGTCATTCAACAACAGAACACGATTCAGAGCGTGGATTTGTTCTGATCAAAACCCCTAGACCTTCCCGGATCAGGGTTGGCCGCGGAGTCCATAAGATCATCGTTGGATAGCCAGGCAGTCGATCGAACGAGGTTTATTGAACAACCTTGATGACATCACCGGCGCGCGGCTCGCCGTTGGGATACAGGCCGTTTATCACCCGTAAAAGGTCGTCTCCGTGCGCCCCAATGGCGGTTCCCTTGGAAAGCTTCGCAAACGTATCGCCAGGCTTTGCTTCAACGATCTTGATTCGCTGTGAATTTGCGATTCGAAGATCTTCGATCGTCATTGCTCGAAGTCCGGTCATCGCAGTGCGGAACTTCACATCAAAGGCCTTTACGTCCTCCGAATCGGGAAGCTCGCCGCGAAACAGAAATACTTCGCCCAATCGAAAAACGACACCGATCTTCTGTTTGCGGGCACTACCGTCGGCTAGTTTGATATCTGCGACAAACGCATCGAACTCGCCAATCTTGACCAGTTCACCGTTGATCACGTCATCACGTTTCAACGTTTCCTTCACATAAGTTTCTGGCGTTTGTCCACTTGTTGCCGGCTGGTGGCGCTGTACCGAAATCGTCGCTGTCTCCGGGTGTGGAGCTTGCCCAAGCACCGCATTGCCTGCGAGCGACGTATCCCACCCTTCGGGGAACTCGATCACCACCCGCAACGCCCCGTGATAGAACTTGTTACCCTTCGCTACTCCGGTTGCAGCTTGATCCCCGAAAACCAGACCATCTAGCATGTGCCAATAGTCTTTCTCAGGTTCTCTAAGCTGATCAAGGGAGTACAGATCTTCCAATTGCACGAGTTCATAAATTCTTTTCTGATGCTCGGGGTGGCTTCGCATGATGCCGTGATAGACGGGCTGTCGCCCCATCACCTTGGTTTCGAATGCATCGTTGTCGCGAAGAACCTGAATGCCATCAACCATTCCTTGCGGGTTATAGCCGGACTTGATCAGCCATTGTGCGCTGTAACGATCAGACTCCAGCTCAGCACGTCGTCCGTAACTCGCACTGGCTGTCGCCGAAAGCGTGTTGGCCAGGTCGAGCATGGCGGGCGAGCTGGTTGCAATCAGACCAATCCAACCCAGTATTGTGCCGCCTCGTGCTCTACCTTTGCCTTCCTGGACATGCGCCGCGACGTTGTGAGCGATTTCATGGCCAATAACACCTGCCAGTTCATCTTCCGAACGCAGGTAAGAGAGGATGCCGCGGGTCAGGAATATGTATCCTTCCCCTGGAGTGAAAGCATTGACCTGAGGATCATCGAGCAAGACGAATGTATAGGCTCGACCGCGATGCGGCGAAACCGCGAGTACACGTTCGCCCACTGCCGTTACGTAGTCCTGCCACGCCTTGTCGTTGTACAGCATGTCTGCTTCAAGAAAGGCATTGTACTGCTCGCTACCAGACCCGGCCTGCGTCCGCATCAACGGGAAACACGACAACAGAATCGTCAGAAAAAAGACGTTGTAACGCACCAGGACCATCTCCGCGTCCATCAGACGAATTGAGAGTATCCCAAACGACATGAACCGCAGCACAACAACCCAACCCCACCAGCGACTCGTTGGCGATTGGTCAGGTTGTCCAGGATGCTCGGCTTACTTTTTCGCGACGCGCGCACCAAAACGGCGGTTGAATCGTTCGACCCGACCCGCTGTATCGATGGTTTTCTGCTTACCGGTATAAAACGGATGGCAGGCAGAACAAACGTCGATCTGGATGTCTTTGGCCAGGGTCGAGCGCGTATTAATGACATTGCCGCAGCTGCATGTGGCGGCTATCGGCTTGTAGTTCGGATGAATGTCGGCTTTCATTGCCGTTCCTGGCTCGATTTGAGGGCCGCGCATAGTACCAAAAGTTCCCGGTCACGCAACGTACCGGCGAGCAAGGATGAATCTAGGCAGAATGACGATGGGTGAGACGATCGCCGGTCAACGCGACGTCATCGTGCGTGTTGCCCTTCCGGTGCCGCTTTTCAATGAGTTCGACTATCGACTGATTGGTCCCGACTTTGAACCCTCTGCTGGCTGCAGGGTCCGGGTATCTTTCGGCTCTCGCCAGCTGATCGGTATCTGCACGGAAGTCGCGCCGACCCAACCCTTTGCAGATCCAAAGCCTGTGCTTGAGTGGCTGGACGACGCCCCGCTTGTTCCAAAGCACTTACTCGCGCTCGCTCGCTGGCTGGCAAGTTATTACCACCATCCGCTTGGGGAAGTGCTGGCGGCCTGTCTTCCGGTCGGAGCAAGAACGGGTCGATCAACGACGCCGCGCAGCACGACGGTTTGGCAGGTTTGCCACCCTCTCCTGACACCCGAGTTGCTGCTTGACTGTGCGTCCCGTCTCGCTCGTGCGCCTCGACAACTAGCGCTCTTCAACCTGCTCGTTACCACCGGCCCACAATCCCGTAACGCATTGAAGGAAGCGGGTTTCAGCCTGGGTCAGCTGCGATCGCTCGCCGACCGCCAGCTCATCGCGGAAGTCCAGGCAAGTCGGCGCTTAACAGTGAAAAGTAAGTACGTACACCTGATACAACCCACACCAGAGCAGCAAAGTGCAATCGAAAGCGTATGCGCATCAATCGGCACCTTCCATCCCTGGCTGCTCGAGGGGATAACCGGTAGTGGCAAGACCGAGGTGTATCTGAGACTGATCGAGAACGTCGCCTCACAAGGTAAACAGGCGCTGCTTCTCGTACCAGAAATCTCGCTCACGCCACAGACGATTGCTCGTGTCCGAGCTCGCTTCCCGGATAGCGCCAACTTTCACTCCGGATTGACGGATAACAACCGCTGGGACGCCTACCTCGCCTGCAAGGACGGCTCCGCCAGCGTGTTAGTGGGCACTCGCTCTTCCATATTTGCGCAGTTTCCCAATCTCGGATTGATCATTGTTGACGAAGAACATGACGCATCCTTCAAACAGCAGGACGGATTGCGATACTCCGCGCGCGATGTAGCGGTCTGGCGTGCGCAGGCACTCGGCATTCCGGTGGTCCTGGGCAGCGCCACGCCCTCGCTGGAGAGCGTCGATAACGTCCGCAAAGGGCGCTATGGGCATCTGCAATTATCCACCCGACCAAGTGCTTCATCCCCTGCCTCCTTTCATGTACTCGATATTCGTGGCCAACCTCTGGACGAAGGACTCAGCCATGACATGTTGCGTGTCATGGAGCGACACCTGAGTTCCGGCGGGCAAGTGCTCACTTACATCAATCGGCGCGGTTTTTCGCCCGTCCTGATGTGTGCCACTTGTGGATGGGTGGCTGGATGTCCGCACTGCGACAGTCGAATGACCCTACACCGACAACCGGCGATCCTGCGTTGTCACCACTGCGGGTTCCACACCGCAGTACCCGCCCAGTGCGACAACGGGCACGCTAATCTGCAGCCAATTGGTTTCGGCACGCAGAGAACAGAAGCTGCGCTCGAGCGAATCTTCCCACAGCACCCCGTGCTTCGAATCGACCGCGATACCACCCGCAACTCACAACAACTGGAAGAACATCTGGAGCGTGTCCACGCGGGTCAGCCCATGATCCTGGTTGGCACACAGATGCTGGCCAAGGGCCATCACTTTCCCGATGTCTCGCTGGTCGCAATCATCAATGCAGACGCCGGGTTCTTGTCGGCCGATTTTCGCGCTCCGGAAAGAACCGCCCAGACGATCATGCAAGTTGCCGGGCGAGCCGGACGCGCGGAGCGATCTGGCGAAATCTGGATTCAGACCCTGCAACCCGAACACCCATCTCTGCAACGCCTGGTCTGTGATGGATACGCGGCCTTTGCGCGGCATGAGCTCGAGAATCGGGTGAACGCGGGCCTGCCTCCTGCCGCAGCGATGGCGCTGATACGCGCAGATGCCAGTACAGTCGCGGAGGCATTCGCCTTTCTGGAGAGTCTCAAGCGCCGGTTGGATAAACGTGTTTCTGTGTCCGGCCCGGTACCGGCTCCCATTCAGCGAATTGCCAATCGACATCGCCTCCAGTTGTTGCTGCTGGCCGCCAACCGAAGCGCCTTGCAGCGCAGTTGCGCAAATATTCGAGCAGTTCCCGGGACTAGAACGCTTCGCTGGTCGATTGACATCGATCCTTACGACGGCGCTTGACCTATGGATCCTCTGCTCAAGCAAGCCGCTCGCGCGACTTGCAAGGCAACCGCTGATTCCCAATGTAAAATGATCGCCAGCACCTGACCCAGCCTCTATCATCCCGAGATGCCCAAGGACTTCACCAGAACCCGACGACAGCCTGACAAGCGAGCTAACGTGCTGTTTCATGGCCCGAGCTTTGTCGCCGGGATCATCCTGGGTGCACTTGGTGTGCTCGCAGGGGCGTACGGGCCCGAATTGCTCGAACAAACACCAGTCACCGAAGAAACACCAGCCGAGTCCACCAAACCCAAACTGACCTTCGAATTTCCCAAGCTTCTGAAGGAAAACAAGGTCGTCGTCGATCCGACCCCATACACCCCACCTG
>JAYSTS010000004.1:0-26746 GCA_043719475.1 Gammaproteobacteria bacterium
GAGGCCGTTGCCGCGGTCGCCTGTTCGTTACTGCTGCTGATATCGATAGAAGCGGTAATCGTGATTCAGGTGATCGCGGGTTGTCTGCCGATGTTGATAACGACGACTCTCGTCGAACCCGATCACAAGGCCGGCAAGGAACATGGGCCACTACGCTTTGCCGAAGTGATGAGGCATCTTGTGGCCAATGGTTCGATCATGCGCTGGACGGTGTTGTCGCTGTCATTGTGGAGTCTGACCACCTTTTTTGCGGTATGGATTCTGCAGCGCTACTGGTTTGAGCAGGACATACCACTGGTCGTGTTCGGTTATCTGTGGGCGGTCTACACGGCCATAGCGGGTTTCGCAGGTCGTTGGGCACTACGGATCGAAGCTCGCCTTGGCATACGGGCTCTGCTGGTGTTGATTGGCCTGTTACCTGTGCTGGGTTACGTTGGACTGGCGACGGGGCCGTTGTGGTTTGCATGGGTTGTATCGATCGCCTTTTTTGTGGCGCGCGGACTGGGTTTGGTGGTGCTGCGGGATGCACTCAATCGGCGTACGCCATCGCGTTTTCGGGCGACCGCAAATTCCATGGCCAGCTTCGGTTTTCGGGCGACATTCGTGGTGGCTGGGCCGTTGGTTGGCGCCTTCATGGACGCCACCGCTATGACATCTACGTTATGGCTGCTGGCGATTGGGTCGATGGTGATTTCCATGAGTGTGCTGGTGCCGTTATGGCGGTCGATTGTTCGGGCTGAACTTACCCCGACCGACGGTGTCCCAGCCAGCATGAACTCCGAAGGACGTGATGGATGATCAGGGCTGGTTGTTTCCTTGTGTGGCTGCTGTGTGGTCTGTTGCCAGGGAGTTTTGCGGTGGCCACTTGAAGGAGTGGTCTGGCAGCGAGTACTGAAGTGGGCATCCTGCTCGCCGATCATGAACTGGCCAATGATCCGCTGCATCTGACGGTGCGCGCTGGCAAACGAGCGGTGGGCGCGCAGACGCTGTTTGCGACGGCCCATCGGGTGCCTGGCTTTTTCAAAGGGGCTTCTACAAACACATCGAGTGGTGGGAGGGAGCGGAAGGCCCGCTACTGAATCCGGATGTGACTTATCCCAATCTGCCGAGACCAGCGGCCTTTGTCTGCACCAACAAGGTGTGCTCCGTGCCGTTGTTTACGTCGCTTGAGAGGAGCGAGTTCATCACCGGGCAGGCGGTGTCAAAAGCTCATGACAAGGGCCAGGGTTGATGTTCCGATGTGTCTGTTGCGATGTGCGGAGGCTTGGTTCTGGCACACCAAAGGTCAACCTGAATTGGACAAAATTTACGCAACCGAAAATGCTGAGCCGGGTATTCAGAGCTGCGGAACGATTGACTGGAGAAAGGTCGGTATAGCAGCGGAAATCAAACCGAAAGCTCACAACCCATGAAGTTGACAGATCCAGTCATGAGACGTCGAGTAAATGTGCCCTGTCGGAGCGACATTGCGATCGAGAACCGTTGGTTCCGTGATTTTGTGGGAGCGATCTCCTGATCGCGATCTTCGATGATACCTACAATTGCGGTCGGGAGACCGCTCCCACAAGAGACCACAAAGTCTCGATGCCGATGCCTGTGGGAGCGATCTCCCGATCGCGATTTTCCACTCGGCATCGCGGTCGGGAGACCTCTCCTACAACGGGGAGGGCCGCCCGACGCCTCGACGCGTTATGCGTCTGCTGCTTTACGGAAGCTTTACCGATTATTGTCGAATCAAGGGCAACGCAGCTACTTCGGCGCATCGGGCAGACCCATAACCAGCAGCAGATTGCCGGGCATGTGGTTGTAGATGCCGTAGCCGGAACTGATGACGACCAGACCGTCCTGAGCGGTAACTGCTGCAGCACCACCGAGGGATCCACCCCGCGCTGTCTCGCCGGTTATCGAGGTGAATGCCTTCGTGGTATCCACCGTCAGTAGCTCGGCGCCGTCCTTGATGTTGTGCATCCGCATGACGCCATCCATGCCACCGGCAAAGACGACGTCACCGACCACAGTAACGGCTTGCGAAATCCCTGGATGACAGAACTGCCGATCACCGCAGACGTTGTCGGGCGCTGCGGCGTACCAGGCTTCTTCGCCTGTAACGAGGTCGATCGCATGCAGTCCGGGTTTTGAACTTTCGGTGTACTCACGTCCATCAGGCATGTCGGTGATGGGCACGTAGAGCGTCTTGTCATCAGCCGCCATACCGAAATGTACGCCGCCCTGAATGCCGCCCCTACCGACCTTCTTCTGCCAGACCACTTTGCCGGTCGCCGGATCCAGCGCGTGTACTTCACCTGATTTCTGCCCGCCGATGACCAGTTCCTTGCCGTCAGTTGTTGTGGTCAGCATGGTGCCCGCGCCAAAGTCGAAGTCAGGACCGCCTTCCGGCGGACAGCTGTGATCGTTCACGGTATCGCATGCCGTGTTCCACACGTCGTTGGCGGTTGCCTGGAAGGTCCAGTTCACCTTTCCGGTATCCATGTCGATAGCAAAAATAGCATCACTGGTGAGGGTTGCCGGTGAGCTCATGTTCTCGCCGGTGCCGACATACAGCTGGTTGCGTTTGGCATCAATGGTCGGGGCATTCCATACCGTCGCACCGGAAGGCCCCATCATGTTGGTTCCAGCCCTGTTTTGACTCTGGACCACGGCGGGTGTCGGGATAGTGAACGTCTGCCACAGAAGTTTGCCGTCAGTGATGTCATAAGCTGCGACTGATCCACTTGCGGTGCAGCATTCGTACGCAGGGTCTGCTGCCTGACTGACTTCCAGGGACGATACCGGCACGAACAGCTTGCCATTGTAGAGAGCGGGTGTGCCGGTGATGGTCGCGTTCGGGTGTTCATCGGAGCGCTTGCGCCAGAGCAGTTTGCCGTCGATTGCATCCACCGCGTAGGCGTAACCGAGTACATCACCGAAGTAGATTCGTGGTTTTGCGGTGGTGTCACCGGCGTCCCAAGGGTCGATGGCGATTCCGGTGCGGACTTCACCGTTGGCTTCATAAACCCAGTGCTGACAACCAGTTCGTTGATCGAGTGCATAGACTTTGCCGTTGTGGCTGCCTACGAACAGGACACCGCCAGCCAGCGTAGGCTGTGAACGGGCGCGATTGGCGCCGGGAAAATTCAGTGACCACAAGGGCTTCAGCGACCCCACATTGGTCGTGTCGAACCCAGCGTCGGCCGTGCTGACTCGCCGGGTATTTCGCTCGCCCATGCCGTTGCCACGCAGTTTCGGTGGTTTGTTCAGGTCGAGCACCGAGTCCGAGGTGCATGTTGGCAGAGCCACGACTTCGGTCGTTCCCATGAGCGCTCCGCCCAGATATTCCGAAACCTGCTTGCGCTCGTCCGGTGTAAGCGTTGCCGCGTTGGCCTGCATGACACCTTTGTCAAGGACCGAGAGAATGGCTTCTGGTGTCATCAACCCGATCATGTCGCGATGTGGCGCCTTCTTCACCGCGCCGTTGTGACAGGACGCGCAGGTCTTGTCGTAGATGGCCTTGCCGGGCATTGCATCACGCGCCCGTTGAGCGTTGTTGATGGCTTGCATGCCATCGCTGACTTTCGGCTCTTCCGTCGTGGTAACAACGTCGCCTGTTGTGGTAGAGGTTTCCGGTGCTGGCGCTTGTTTTGACTCCTGACCGCATGCAGTGAGCAGGACCAGTAGAGCAAAGACAAGGGCGATTTTCGATGTCATGACGGTTTAGTCCTATACCAGGTTTCTGCTTCTGCCATGGCGCGTCGATAAGCAGGCAGACAAGCTGCCAGACACACAAAGGCGATTGTGTAATTCACCACAGCCAGTGCGGAGATCGCTTTGCCAAGCGCAAGTTCGCTGCCAAACACGTAGTCGCTGATCATCGCTGGTAATGAGGGTGCAAAGGTGTACGACAGAAAGCTCACGGCGACGAGATAAAACGCCACCATCTGGCCTCGAAGTTCATTCGGTGAGATGGCCTGTAAAGTGGTCATCATGAGTCCAGAAGGCATGGCCATGAGAAATGTCACCGGGATCAACAGTGCGATGGCGAGTTTCCCATCTGGCATCAAGGTAAACACGGTGGCGGTGGGGAGCAGGGCGAGTGAGGCCCACATGACGATGCGCATCGTCGCATCGGTGCGACCTCTGGCGATCCACTGACCAGCCCAGTGTCCCGCGAGGACACTGCCGGCGATGCCCACCACCAAGGCGATGGTTCCATAGGTCAGGCCGATCTCGGTTCTGGTCCAGCCATGATTGCGGACGTAGAACTCAACCAGCCATGAGAACAGCGAGAAACCCTGGATAGACAAGCACAGGTAAGCGGCAAACATCAGAAAGAACAGCGTCCCACGAGATTTTATGAAAGCCCAGACTTCGCTGAAGGGCACGGCGTCGTTACCTGCGCGCACTCGACCTTGTCGGGCTGGCTCTCTGGTCGTCATGACCAGGAGGGCAACCAGCAGCCCCGGTAATCCAACTACCAGAAACACCATCTGCCAGGAAAAGACTTCGCCAAGAATCGGCAGGTGGACGTTAGGCGTCGCCTCGAGGTAGTCAATGAGTGGTCCGCCGAGGATATTGGCCAACCCCTGGCCAATGAAGGGCGAGGCAGAGACAAAGCCGATGGCGAGAGGCAATCGATCGCGGGTAAACAAGTCGGCCAGGGTTGAGTTGGCGGCAGGACCGAGGGTGGCTTCTCCTACCCCGACGCCCATCCGGGCCAGAAATAATTGCCAGTACTGGCCCGCGGTACCACACAGACTGGTCATCACGCTCCAGCCAGCGATACCAAAAATCATGAGCTTGCGTCGATCGGCGCGATCCGCAAGACGACCCATGGGTATCGACAGAACGTTGTAGAAGAGGGCAAATGCCAGGCCCATGATGAGCGAAACCTCGGTGTCGCTGATTCCGCCGAGATCGCGTTTCACCGGGCCGATCATGACGTTGAGGATCTGTCGATCGATGAATGACAGTGTCGACGCCAGCGTCAGGACGAAGACCACATACCAAAGGTATCGGGTCGAATAGCGTTGTTCGGTAAGCATCGGTGAAGGGTACGGGTTTTTGTTGGGATTGCGAAGACTCGTCAACCAATCTGGAGCCGTGTTTTCGTACAGGCCAAGTCGGGGCAATTCTCGTTATGATGCAGGCCTTCGGAGGAAAACCTGATGACCGGTAAGACAGTTCACGTGCGCAAGCGCGGTTACGATGTGATTCGCGATCCCCTGTTGAACAAAGGGACGGCCTTCACCACGGAGGAGCGCAAGACCCTGGGGTTGACGGGCTTGCTGCCGTCCGAAGTGAATACCATGGACCAGCAGGCCAAGCGGGCGTATGCCGGTATCGAACGACAAACCGACCCGTTGGCACGGTACGTTGCGTTGTCGGCGCTGCAGGATCGCAATGAATACCTGTTCTATCGCCTGCTCAACGAACATCTGGCGGCACTGATGCCGATTGTGTACACGCCGACCGTTGGCCTCGCGACCCAGAACTTCAGTCATGTATTCCAGCGCGGTCGAGGGGTGTGGATAACGCCGGATTGTCGTGGCAGGGTCAGTGAGGTGCTTGCGAACGCAACCGTTGGGCGCGACATCGAACTGCTGGTTGCCACGGACAACGAATCAATTCTCGGGATTGGTGACCAGGGTGCCGGGGGCATGGCCATCTCCATCGGCAAACTGGCGTTATATGTGGTGGGCGCGGGAATTGATCCAGCGACCACGCTGCCAGTCAGTCTGGATGTCGGCACAGACAATCAGGCGCTTCTGGACGACCCGATGTATATCGGCTGGCGAAAGCGTCGACTACGCGGTGCGGCTTATGACGAACTGATCGATGAGTTCGTTGATGCCGTGAAGAGTGAATTTCCTGGCGCACTCCTGCAGTGGGAGGACTTTCGCAAGGACAACGCACAGTCTCTGCTGGCGCGCCACCGACATTCCATTTTGTCTTTCAATGATGATATCCAGGGCACGGGCGCCGTTGCGCTGGCGGGTATCAACTCGGCGATGCGCATCCTTGGACAGTCACTTACCGAGCAGCGAATTCTGATCTTTGGTGCTGGCGCAGCCGGGCTTGGTATGGCCCGGCAGATCAAGGCTGGGCTTATGTTGCAGGGCGTCGATGACGCTGCGAGCAAACGGCACCTCGCCGTCATGGACAGTCGCGGACTGCTGGTCGAAGGATCGCGATTTGATGACGCCTACAAAGTGGAATTGGCTTGGCCCATGGCGTTGGCCGAGGCGGAAGGACTGATCGGCGAAGGCGCGCGTCAGCTGGTGGATGTCATCGAGCAGTATCGGCCGACGGTGCTGATCGGCGCATCCGGTCAGCCACGCTCGTTTTCCGAGAGCGCCATTCGTGCTATGGCTCGACATACGCCGCGACCCGTCATCATGCCGTTTTCGAATCCAACCGATCGTGCTGAGGCTACGCCACAAGAGATTATGACCTGGACCAACGGTCAGGCACTGGTTGCAACCGGTAGTCCGTTTGCTCCGGTTGAATTCAATGACCGGAAAATTGTTGTGGGTCAGGGCAACAATGTCTTCATTTTTCCTGGTCTGGGTCTTGGTGCGTTGGCTTGTGCCTGTCACCAGATCACCGACTCCATGGTCGCCGTCGCCGCAGAAGCACTGGCGAAAACCGTGACCGATGCAGAACTCGAAACTGGATCGTTATTCCCGGAAGTTTCGCGCCTGCGAGCCGTGAGTCAAGTTGTTGCGTGTGCGGTTGCGCGTCAAGCGCACACCGATGGCGTCGCAGGTCGCAGCCTCAACGAAGCCATTGCCAGCATTGAAGGGGAGCGGTGGTCGCCAGACTATCCGGAGCTGGCGCCGGGCTGAGCTTTTTTTATCTTGCCTACGGGCATCCTGCCCTTTCGGCGCTACCGGTCGCTTCGCTCCCTTACGCTGCGGGCATCGGCTGCGCCGATGCCCTTGCGGGCCCGGCCATCCATGGCCGGGCGATGTCCACCACCTTCTTCGCGCGTACTTGTATGCGCGGTTTCGAGTGATTTTGAGGGAGCGGTCTCCTGACCGCGAAATCAATAATCTGACAGCCTAGTTTCGCGGTCAGGAGACCGCTCCCACAGTGTTGCTAACGTATTCCAGCAGACGCGACGCTGTTGGGAAGTGCCGCCCACCGCCAACAGAAGGTAAACGGCCCCACTAGTGATACACCGCATCACCATCCTGCCGATGCTGCGTGGTATCAACACCGGCCTGCTCGAACGATGCGTCGATAGCTTCCTTGATGCAGGTTGCGCAACAACCTTCTTCGACGAGATCTTCGGCGAGGAATCCGATGAGGTCATACAGGGTGTAGCTGCCTTCGCTTTGCTCATCAAAGCGGAACATGATGTCCTTGATGGTCTGCAGAACGGTATCGAGCCGTGCTTCGTCCGCCACCTGCTTTGTTTCTTCTTCGTTCATCGCTGTTCCTGGTTGCATGGGGCTGGCCTGTCACGGCACCGTCGAAGCGGGATCGTGATGGCAGCGGGCCATTGTAACGTGAACTGGATCACGTTCGGTCAATTGGACGAACCCTGTCGATCTCCCGAACAAATCGGGATTGGGTCACGGATCGGAGCGCGCTGTGTGGGCACAATGAGAGACCAGAGTGCATAGCACGGATAGATCACTCAACTCATGCAGGCAGCAGGACTTTTCGCCTCGATCAGACGGATTTTCAGTCCGGACCACAGTTTGCCTTATCTCGGCGCAATGGTCGTCATGGGGCTGGTGTCGGTGCTGTATCTCTATTTCCAGCAGCAGAGCAGCCAGGCGCAGCTACAGCAGCATGCGGTTGCGCTGGCGCGACTGGTCAGCGAATACCGGGTCACCGCAGATGATCGGCGTGACTACGGTAACCTCGAACGTCTGTTCGAACACCAGCTCATGGATCTGGATTTCGCCTATGGTCTGATTGAAGATTCTGCAGGTCAGCCGGTGACGCGTACGGCAACACGATCGCTGGCGGGCAGTCTGCCTGCACTGGCGGATGCTGACAGTAACTGGCTACAAAGTCGGACACTGACATTGCAGACGGGTGATGTCGTTGAGTTCTACGGGCCGATCAAGGGGGCTGCAGAAGGCCCACAATACTATCGATTCGCCTACTACCAGCCCCAGTTTGGCCTGAACACCGAAGACCTTCGCGTGGGTGCAACATTGGGATTGCCGATTTTTCTGTTGGTTCCCATGTTCCTGTTCCTCCACGCACGAACCGCGCGCCCATTGAAGGATATTGGTAACAGACTGGCAGAGGTTATTGAGGGCAAGACCAAACTACAGCACGTGGAAATATCGGCGAATGGTGAACTCGCCGAGTTCATTTCGCAGTTCAACGGTTTTGTCGACAAGGTCCAGGGACGTATTTCTTCTGCCGACCGGATGAACCGTAAGCTTATTACCAGCGAAAAATTCCTGTCCTATCGCGCAGAGCGTTTCGAGTCGATTCTGCAGACGGTACCGGATGGCATTCTGATCGTTGATGAAGATTCGAAGGTCGTGTTCATCAACCAGCATGTGGAATCGATGTTCGACATTGGTGTCGATCAGGTGTTGTCGTCTCCAATGGCTGCATGGTGCACTCATCAGCCGTTACTCGATTTTGTGATTGAACTACGCAGTTCAGGGCAGTCCCGGTCGAACAAGGTTGTGCAGATGCCTCATCCGGATGGCCGACACACCCTTGGGGTCAGTGCTCATCCGTTGTTCTTCTCGCGTTCGCCTGGTAGTCATACTGGCTCACTGGTGCTGCTGCGAGATATCAGCGAAGAGATTGCGGCGCGCCAGAGTCGGGTGGACTTTGTCGGTGCGCTGTCACACGAAATCAAGGCGCCACTGAACACCATTGGCCTGTACGCGCAGATGCTGGAAACCAATGGCGAAGATGGCGAGTTTCGTATTGAAACCCACAACGTCATCACCCGCGAAGTTGAACGCCTCACCCGTTTGGTGCACAACCTGTTGAGCATTACGCAGATCGAGATGGGCACATTCGAACTCGATGCGCAGCGCGTCCATCTGGTCGATGTCGTTCGTGATTGTGTTTCTGTTCTTGATCACGGCGAGGATCAGGCCCGCATCAAGATTCAGGCCTCTGACAAGATCACCCCCGTGCAGGTGGACAAGGAATTGTTGCGTGTTGCCATTTCCAACCTGCTCACCAATGCACTCAAGTACAGTGATGAAAGCCAACCGGTGATGGTGGAAATCGAAGAGAGTGATGACGCAATTTCTCTGGCCGTGATCGATCAGGGTATGGGTATTTCCGAGGCTGATCAGGCGCGTATATTCGAGAAATTCAATCGTAGTTCCAATCCAGAGGCGAAGAAAAAGGCGGGGCACGGACTCGGTCTTTCCATCGCGAGTGAAATCGTGAAACTCCACCACGGCACGCTTGCTGTCGAGAGTGAAATCGGCAAAGGATCTCGATTCACCATCGAGCTGTGGAAGCGCACCGGCATCGCGCAGAGGTCAATATGAACCTGCGCCTGATTCTTGCCGATGACGAAGCGCCGACCGCGCGAGTGATGTCGCTGGCGCTCACCAAACAGGGTTTTGATGTCGAGGTTTGTCATGACGGAGCCGAGGCGCTCAAAGCGGTCCTGGCTAATCCACCGGATGTCCTGGTGACCGATATCGAGATGCCGGTGATGACAGGTCAGGAGTTGTGCGAGGAACTTGAAAAGCTGATGCCCGATCGTACCTTTCCGGTGTATGTCATCACCGGTGTCACCGACCTCGTGCATCGCAAGTGGACGCGTGAAATCCGGGATCTCCACTTTCTTGAAAAGCCGGTCAGCATCCGGCGACTTGCCCAGGAGCTGGAACAAAGGTTGCGGCCGTGAGCGGACTATTTCAGGGCGTTGATCTGCAAATCCACCTGGAACATTTCCGCTATATCGGTGCCGGGCAGTGGGATGTACTGATCATCGCCAAAGGTCGTGTGTGCGGGTCTGTTCGGCCAGACTGCGCGGATGAGGTGTTCGACGAAGCCAATCAACTAGGACTCGTTCAACTCGCCGATCAGGCGAACTCGTGTGAGCATGGCGCACATACGCTGTGGTGTGGGCCGGTCAAGGATCATCTGAAAAAAACAGTCGCCTGCGTGGTGGTCAAGGGGGCCACAGGCTCGTTTGACGAAGAGTCTAAACCCGCGTTGCAGCGGGTGGTCGACAATCTTGCGCGCGAGATGCGCCTGAATCTCGAGCTCGCTGACATGGCGGAAGAGCTCAATCGTCGACACGAAGAACTCAACCTCATTTACAGCACCAATGTTGCATCCGATGCCGAAGGTGATGACGAAGCAGGGTTGCAGCTGATTGTCGATCATGTGCTGGAACACATGGACGCAGATCTGGTGCTGCTGTCCGTGCCTTCAAGAAAGTTATGGACACTCGCAATTTCTGCGTCCGGCCAGTCGTTTGCGCACTCAAGTGAATTGAAACAGGCCGAGTCACTGGTTCTCGACTGGTTGCGTCGACACGGTGTGCCGCTGGTGATCAACAGCCGCGCTGAAGCAGCCGCCGAAGGGCTCGACGGTGTACTGCCACTGCGGACGCTCGTTGTGCCCGTGTACGACGACAAGGATGAAATCATCGGTGGCCTTGCGCTTTGCCGGACTAAGGAACGCCCGAAGCTGGTCAACAGTGACAAGAATCTCCTGCTGACCTTGTCAACACGTGTCAGCAAGTTGATTCAGGGCAGTTTTGACTCGCTCACCGGACTACCGCGTCGTTCGTCGTTTGAGCTCCGGTTGAATCGAGCCATTGGGGAACTTGAATCCAGTCGCAGCCAACATGCTCTGATTCACCTGAATGTCGACGGACTTGGTGCGATCAACGAACAATATGGTGTGCTGGCCGGTGATAGCGCCTTGCAGGTGGTCGGTGAGCAGTTGGCAGCGCTCGGCAGGCAACGAGATACTTGCAGCCGTTTGGGTGGCGATGAATTCGCGGTTCTGTTGTTCGACTGCAACGAAGCGGTGGCGGTTAGAAAGGCCAAGCTGTTGCAGGATTCACTGGCAAGAAAGCCCTTTATGGTCGGCAAAGCTCGACACATTCTGCGTATCAGTGCAGGTGTGGTTGAAATCCACTCGAGCATGACTGCCGTCGAAGTCATGACCAAGGCCAGTGTGGTCTGCAGTATTGCCAAGGAGAGTGGCGGGAACTGCGTCGAAGCATTTGGCAAAGCGCTCGGCAAAGTCAGCGCCAAGCGAGAAGAAATGCGAGTGCTGACTGAGGTGCGACGTGCCCTGGAAGAAGATCGTTTCGTGCTGTATGCACAAGAGATCAGCCCGTTGTTGCAAACGGAAGATGCGCCTCACTTCGAAGTGTTGATTCGCCTGTTTGATGATGAAGGCAAGATGGTTCCACCGATCGAATTCATTCCGATTGCCGAAAAGCACAACATCATGCCGGCGATCGATCGTTGGGTAATTCGTCGAACGCTCAAACAATTGCGCGAATCCGGGGTGCTTGAAGAATACCCGGGCACGGTCTGTTCCATCAATCTGTCGGGACAATCATTGGCAACAGGAAGTGTGCTCGAAGACCTCGAGCGACTCATCCGTGAGCAGTTGGTGCCGCCGGAAAATCTCTGCTTCGAAGTAACTGAAACCGCGGCCATTGCCGACCTCGCAGCAGCGCAACTGCACATCAATCGGGTCCGTCGTCTGGGGTGTCGTTTTGCGCTCGACGACTTTGGCGCGGGATTGAGTTCCTTCTCGTACCTGCGTTCACTGCCGCTCGACTATGTGAAAATCGATGGTTCCTTTGTTCGCGATATCTGTCGAGATGATACGGCGCGGGTGATGGTCGCGGCGATTCACAGCGTTGGCAAGAGCATGGGTTTACTGACAGTTGCCGAGTATGTCGAAGATCAGGCCATTATTGATGCGCTGCGAGTCATTGGTGTGGACTACGCACAGGGTTATGGCATCGGCAAACCAATGCCCATGAGCGACTTCCTGGCGGCTTATGCCATACGTCAGCAGAAACAACATGGCTGAAGCAGCTTTCAGCAGTGGCGATCGTGGCGATCGCATCCCTATCCTGAAGACGAGCGGTGCAACTTCCGTGCAGTTGCGGCCAACGTTTGCACTGGCCTCTGCGCCGGACTTTGAAGCCGTCCAACGGGAAATCGCGATTTGCATGAAGAGTCGCGAGGTCCGGGTCGTGCTGGAGTTGACCGCCACGCGAACGCTCACTTCGGGCTTGCTCGAATTTGTTCTGGGCGTCAATGATGCGCTGCGTGCACGTGGTGGCTGGCTGCAGTTGTCGAAAATCAATGCGATATGTGCGGAAGTACTGCGATTTACCGGCGTGTCCACGCAGATTGCGCTCCTTGATGTAGACAACGCCGAAGTACGCGGGGTTGCACCAGCTCGTCAGCGTCTTGGTGACATGCTGGTTGCGCGTGGCCTGGTACGGGAAGAGCAGATCCAGGAAGCCCTGGTCCAGCAAAAACAGAATGGACGCAAGCTGGGAGAGATTCTGATTGCGCGTCGCTGGGTAACCGAGCAGGACGTGCTTGGTGCACTGAGCGGGCAGCTTTCCATCCCCAGCGTCCAGCTGCGTGCAGGCATTTTTGATCCGGCCGTGCGAACGGCACTGCAGATAAAAGCGGCGCGCCGATTGACCGCGCTGCCGCTGTTTCGAGTGCGCGACGAACTCACCATCGCTACCCCCAATGCGCAGAATGTGCCGGTGCTCAAGGAAATTCAGGAGCTAACGGGGCTCAAGGTGCGCGCGGTATTTGCACCGCGCGAAAAGGTGCTCGAGTTTGTGGAGCAGGCTGCAGACGTCAGGGATCTCAGCCTCGAGTTGCTGGACACTGACAGCGACACCGATCTGGAACTGGTGGAATCTGCAGAAGAGAACTTTGCGCAGATCGATGAGATCGCCACCGGCAGCCCGATCATCAACCTCTCGAATTCGTTGATTCAGCGGGCCATTCGGGAAGGTGCCAGCGACATTCACTTCGAGACGTTTCGTGACAAGGGTCGAGTGCGCTTTCGCATCGACGGTGTGTTGTACGAGGTGATGACGCTGCGTAGTGAGTTGATGCCGGCACTGGTTTCGCGCTTGAAGGTCATGGCCAATCTGGACATTGCGGAACGTCGACTACCGCAGGATGGACGGATGCAGGTGATTACTGCAGGGCGGGCAGTTGATCTGCGTTTCAGTTCACTGCCAGGACTCATCGGCGAAAAGATTGTCTTGCGTATTCTCGACAAGAGTCAGGCCATTCTCGATGTCGATCAGCTGGGCATGGCCGAGGCCAATCGTGACCGGTACGTGAAATTGCTGACCCGTGGATATGGGCTGATTCTGGTGACCGGACCTACCGGTAGTGGCAAGACCACCAGTTTGTACGCAGCATTGAGCAAGCTCAATGCCATCGATCGCAACATCATCACCATTGAGGATCCAGTCGAATATCAGATGGAGATCATCAACCAGAACGAGGTACGACCTGCGGTCGGGCTGACTTTTGCAACGATTCTCAAGCACGTGCTTCGCCAGGACCCGGACATCATCATGGTCGGTGAGATACGTGAAAAGGAAACTGCGAACATCGCGGTCCAGGCAGCGCTGACCGGTCACCTCGTTCTCTCCACGCTGCACACCAACGATAGCGTTGGGGCGATCACTCGCCTGATCGATATGGGAATCGAACCCTATCTACTGTCATCGGCGCTGATTGGTGTCATGGCACAGCGACTAGTGCGTACGGTGTGCCCACATTGCAAAAGCACCTTTATCGCCCCTGGGGAGTTGCTCGCCGACAACGATTTCGCTCTGTACACCGATGTGACACGGCCGGTGAAACTAGCCAAGGGTCGTGGCTGTGGTGAGTGTTATGACTCTGGTTACAAGGGTCGCGCAGCCATCCATGAAGTGATCGAAACCTCGGAAGATCTGCAGCGGTTGATCGTGTCATCACCCACTCGAGACGCGCTGACGGCTTACGTTCGTGACCATGACCTGCGCACGCTTTATCACGATGGCCTGCGGCGTGTGGTGGCACAGGAGACCACGCTGGAAGAAATCAAACGTGTGGTGAACGGCTGATGGCACTGCAATTTGATGCCGTCATTAAGGCTACCTCTGCGCCGGAAAAGGTGACTAAACCCTTTTCGCTGTCCTTCGGCAGCCCCGGTGTTGCGCCCAAGGACCGCATGTTTTTTACAGAACAACTGGCGTTGTTGCTGGAAACCGGTACTTCATTGCACCCGGCACTCATCTCGATTCGAGGCCAGATGCAGGATTCGCCCATGGCATCGATCATCGATTCGATTGCTTCAGGTGTGGTTGCAGGGCAATCGCTGTCGGAAATGTTTGCGGAGCATCCGAAGGTGTTCAACCCTACCTATGTCAGTCTGGTGGCCGCCAGTGAGCAGGGTGGTTTTCTGCATGAGGTACTCGAACAATTGCGGCGCATGGATGAACAGAACAGTGAGCTGAAGTCGTCGATGGTTTCGGCGTTCAGCTATCCCGCTTTTTTGGTCGTGTTTTCCATCTTTACGCTGGTTTTCATTCTGCTGGTGGTGTTCCCGCGGTTTGGACCGATGTTTGCCTCCATTGGTGATGATCTGCCGGCAACCACCAAGGCGTTGATGGGCTTGTCCGAGTTTCTGCTGCATCACTGGATGGTTTTTAGTGCTGGTTGTTCGGTGTCCATGGTGGCCCTGATAGCCTGGTTGCGATCGGCGGCCGGGAAGTCTTGGCTGGCCAAATTCAAGTTAAGTGCGCCATTGCTGGGGAAAATCTGGCAGCGCATTTATCTGGTGGTTGCGTTTCGTGTGCTGGGGCTGTCACTCAAACACGGCGTCAGCCTGGTGCAAGCCGTGCGTACCGCGCGGGAAATCGTTGATAACGAGGTGGTGAAGGACTTTTTCACGGCCATGTCGGCACGCCTTGAACAAGGAGGGCGTCTGGGAGAGGGATTCGCAGAGGCCGTGTGGGTGCCTGACCTCGCCAAACAGATGGTCGCGACCGCTGAAGAAAGCGGTTCTCTGCCGCAAGTGCTACTCCGCGTCAGCGACTACTACCATCGCGAACTGGATCGTCTGCTTATGCGGGTGTCGAAGATGGTTGAACCGATCATGCTGGTTGTCATGGGTGTGCTGGTCGGGCTGCTGGTCAGCTCGCTGATTCTGCCGATCTTCAAGATGTCGCAGCACACGTCCTGACGCCGGTCCAGCCACTTACGCCATCGCGTCGACTCCAGGCGGGTATCCACTGAACTGACATGATTAGGGTCTGGATAACCTCAATTGGATAAAAAATATGCGACCGAAAATGCTGCGCAGTTATTCAGAGCTTCGGAACGATTGACTGGAGAGAAGGTCGGTATTGCAGCGGAGATCAAACCGTAAGGTCACAACCAATAAAGTTGGCAGATCCAGTCATGAGACGTCGAGTAAATGCGCCCTGTGGGAGCGATCTCCTGATCGCGATTTTCCACCCGGCATCGCGGTCGGGAGACCGCTCCCACAAGAGACCACAAAGTCACGTTGCCCAATGTCTGTGGGAGCGATCTCCTGATCGCGATTTTTGTAACGGTCCCAAGCCTTTCCGGACGAGCCGGGATTTGGATGATGATTCGATTAACTTTGGAAAGTCCATGTTTGCCATGTGCGTGCGGTCACGGTTTTCCCGGACTCAGGCACGTAGAGTCGAGTCAGGAATTGAACTGATCTGATCTGCGAGGTCATTGAAAATGCACAAGGTGAAGGGATTCACACTGGTTGAACTGCTGGTAGTCGCGGTAGTGCTTGCGATCTTCGCGGCGATCGTCGTACCCCAGTTCGCCAGTACCACCGACGAAGCCAAACTGTCGGCGTTAAAGAGCGATCTGTCGGGCATTCGAGGCGCGATCGATCTCTATCGTCAGCAACATTCGGCTTATCCGGGTGCGGTTGCTGCGACCGGTGCGACCTGCCCAGGCACTGGTACAGCAGGCACTGGAGCGGTCAATACGGCTGCGGCTTTGGTTAATCAGCTGACCATGTACACCAATCTAGCCGGCCAGGCCTGTTCAACGACCAGTGCAACTTTCAAGTTTGGTCCTTACGTCAAGGCAGATGCACTACCGGCCAATGCACTCACCGGTAGCGCTGTGGTGGCCATGGTTAACGCTGGAAACCTGATAATGACTGGTACCGCCGCTCCGGGTGCAGGCTGGAGGTACGACTATTTAGTCGGTAAGTTCATTGCGGACCACGCTGACTACGATGACCTCTAACGGTGCGGACGGGTGGCGTTGACAGATCTGTCAACGCCCTGATGAGCACAGCCGCCCAGGCTGCTTGCAATATTGCACCCTGACACCAACGGAACTGAGTACAGGAGATGCCGACCACTCTGATCTCCATCGTTGCAGGCATTGCCTTGCTGGGCATCCTGGCCACCATGGCCGTGCCGAGCAGTAACGCGGTGCAGGGTGAACGTGTCGAAGAAACGGCCCGGCAATTGAAGAGCCTGCTGCAGCTCGCTCAGGCCAGAAGTGTCGCCACCGGCATCACGCATGGTGTGCGGTACGATCCTAGCGTCCCTGTCTTTGAACTGATCAGCGCGAATCTGACCGCCACTCCCATAGTGGTGCTTGGCCTGGTCAATGATCCGATCAGCAAACAACCGGCGCGGGCCACGATTCCGACGGGCGTCGTCGCACCAACCGGAATGCCATTTTTCTTCAACGTGATGGGGAGTGCGTTCGAGGTTTACTTCGATCGTTGGGGTACACCGATCAACCGGA
This sequence comes from Gammaproteobacteria bacterium, assembly GCA_043719475.1. Lineage (GTDB taxonomy): Bacteria > Pseudomonadota > Gammaproteobacteria > Pseudomonadales > Azotimanducaceae > SYFY01. The sequence goes on from JAYSTS010000004.1 coordinate 16,770, forward strand.
ACGTCTCGATCGTTCAACTCACTACGACTTCCATACCTTTTGACTATGGAGTGCACCAGAACAACGTGGTGTTGTCGCCGGTTACGGGCAGGGTAACCATCAATTGAAAACTGCATTTGGCCGTACAGGTTTTGCCTTTCTCGAAGTGTTGGTTGCAGCGGTCATCCTCGCTATTGCTCTGGTTCCTGCGAGCAGCGCATTGCGGGCTGCGAGCGAGCATGGCCGGTTAACTCGCGACCGTCTTGCCGTTGAATACCTCGCGCTGACCAAGTTGGAAGCTGCGCTGGCGGCATCGTGGGAGACATTGAACAACGAAGCCGTAATCACCGGCGGCGTCACCGAGTCCCTGCTCTGGTCCGATCCAGTGGGGCTGACAAATCGACGACTGGTGTACGTCTCGCCACACGATATCAACAACGCCGATGGTGACAACAATCTGCTGACTGGCGTCGAAGCCGGAATTCTGCAGGTGCGGGTCGAGGTGAACGGCACGAATATCCTGTACCAGACGCTGGTTGCGAAGTCGTGAAGCGCCCTGTTGCTCCCGGGTTTTCACTGATCGAACTCATGGCGGCTCTGGTGATTGCCAGTCTGCTGCTGGGCGGCACCTATCGGCTGGTCGTGCAGACCTCAGCGATGCGCGCTGATTCGGAGCGTATCAATGAGACCGTGCTTGATATCCAGTTTGCGCTGGATCGCATGGTACGAACCACGCAAGCGAGCAACCGCATTCTGCTGCCTCTTGGTCCAGCAATCAGAAGTGTCTTTGCCGTATCACTGCCGACCAGCGTCAATCGGGATGGTAATGCCATTGCAGATGCTGACAACGATGGTGATGGATTGGTGGACGAAGACCCGGGCAGCGATGTCACCAATGACGCCAAGCCCGGAATCATTCTTGTCGACGACGACGCCGATGGTTCGACGGATGAAGGGGTTTTAGCTGCCGATGATGATGAAAGCGGCCTCGCAAACGAAGATGGGCTCGACAACACGGACAACGACGGCGACGGATGGATCGATGAAGACTATGGCAGTCTCGTCGCGGTCAATGACGATGCCGATGGCAGCACCGACGAGGACTGGTTCGATCCGGTGGTCTATCAGCTGAGTGGCACGATCATCACCGAACGGATTCCGGTACCGTGGGACGTGGATGGTAACGCCGTGCTGAACGGTAAGGACTATGTCACCAACACGGTACTTGAAGGGGTCACCCTGTTCGAAGCACGCCAGCAGAACATCGGCGTTGGCCAGACACTGTTGCATCTGAAAATTTCGGCAATGGATGACACCAACACCATCCATACGCTGGAAACCTCGGTTCGAATTGGCGGTGTTCTATGAAAGGGTTTGCAATTCTTCCGGTCGTGCTTGGTTTGGTCGTGCTTGCGCTTGCCGTGCTGGTGCTCAGCCGGCAGGGCGGTTCGTTGTCAACCGCTGCGCGCGGCGTCGAAGAACAGGCCCTACTGGACAATCTGCTGGAAGCCGCCCGGGTGCATGCCAACTGGGAGCTCGATAGACGGGAATGTGGTGGTTATACCTCGGTCAATGCGGGATTGAGTGGGAACAGCTACGGCGCGGTTTTCAGTAACAATCAAGGCTCGCCGGTGAATCTGACGCTGAGCGCGACGCTGCCCGGTGGTACCACACAAACACGTCAGCTCGACCAACATTCGGCGTTCGATGCGGCGACTACTGTTCAGATTGTCGTCACCAAGGCAGCGCGAGTTGACGAATTTCTTCCAAACAACAATTTCGAGACGCACCCACACCTCAAGGTTGGCGACACCAATGCCAAAAAAAACCTTAGTCTGATCCAGATCGATCTTTCCACACTGCCGACGGCGGTACGCATTACTCAGGCTTTGCTCAGGCTGAATGTCGAGACGTTAGGACAAGCTAACAGCATGATCGAGGTGCTGCGGGTGATTGAACCCTGGGAAGAAGATGATGTCACCTGGAACACGCGGGACCAGGCCAGCTGGCTGCCGATTCCCTGGCGCGTGCCTGGCACCACGACTGCGCCGGAGTCCTATGGCAGCACAATTGTGAGTGCCATTGGCGCAATGAGCATCGACATCACTGAGCTGGTGAGACTTTGGTATGAAGGTGAAGTACCGAACGATGGATTGTTGTTGCACATTCCGGCTGCTGTGACGAAACCGACAACAAGTATTTCGTCGAATGACTCCGGCGCGGGCGACGTCAGACTCGAGGTTTCCTATCGGTGTCAGTGTGGCTCTGTCTGCAGTGTCGACAACTACGTGTCCTGCAACTCGAATTTCAGGGCCAACACGCAGACCTCGCAGCACACCCCGGGCCTCGTTTCGATATCCGGCGCTGCTGCCGTGCCTGCCAATTTTACCGTCGCGGGTATCACTTTTGGCGCCGCAGGTGGGCATGTCCTGGTGGATGGCACGACCCTGCGTGGGTACTCTCCAGCGGGCGCGCTGCTGGGCAGTTGCGCTATCGGCCACAGCTTCTCGGGGTTGACCTATGTTTCCGCGGGCGCTGATCGTGGCCGGTTGATCGGCATCATGGCGCAGGCCACGCCGCAGATGGTGGTTGTGGGTGCCACCTGCGCCGTGCAGCGCATCCAGAACATCACCACACCGACCCTCAGCAATCCTGTTGGCATCACCTACCTGCGTCTGGAACCTGGTGCACCACGTGAGCATCAACTGGCGATGGTCAATGCTGCGGGTCTGATCGAGTTCGTTGATTCGACCGGTGTCGTGAAGGGAACGGTGACACCGAGTTATGCACCCACCACAGTCAGCGACATCGCGCATGTCTACAACCAGGACCGTCTGCTGCTGCTTGACAGCGGTGCTGCCGAGGTCATCACCACCGCACTCAGCGGCGCGGTCGAAGAACGATATGACTACAGCCGTTTCGGTGTGACGACTCCGGCGGGGTTGACCATCGATATGAACAGCTGCGCGCACGTGCTGGCCAGCCAGACCTCAAACAAGGTGATCAACCTGACCCGAATCCCGTTAACCCTTGAACCGGTTGCTCACTGGAAGCTGGATGAAACCGGTGGCGCTGTGGCCAAAGACAGTGTTGGTGGTCATGATGCGAGTGTGGTGGGGTCGCCGGTCTGGTTGCCGGTGGGTGGAGCATTGCAAGGTGCATTGTTGCTGGATTCGTCTGGAGACGCCTTGCAGGTCGTGGACTCCGGAACGCTGAATCTGACGGAAGCGCTCACGCTTACCGGCTGGATCAGACCGGACTCGAATTCGGGAGATGATCCCATCGTTTCGCGTAAACCCGATGCCGGTACACATCAGTACTGGATGGGCACGGTCAGCGGCGTGCCGACATTCCGGTTCAATGACGGTAGCGAACGCCAGTTAGCGGGCTTGTCAGCGCTCTCGACCGGGGTCTGGCATCATCTGGCCGCCTCGTTTGACCTGGCAACGCTCAATGCCGTGTTGTACGTGGATGGCGCGGCGGTCGCGAACATGCCACTGACGATGGCGCTGGTGTCGGGTGTGGTGCCGGTTCGGCTGGGTGATGACGGTGCGAGCCGGGTGGAGGGTCGCATCGACGATGTACGGATATTCGCCGGAGCACTGAGCGCTACGGATATCACGACGCTGTTCGGGGAATCCCCGAATGGCGGTGGTGGTGGGGGGCCTCCGCCTCCGCCGCCCTGTACATCGAGGAGACTGGCCGACGACTTTGCATCCGTCAGCTTCAGTTTGTCGACCGGTCCTACAAGCTGGCCCGACCCCTGGCTTGAAGTGGGTGAAAGCGACGGCGCCAATGCCGGTGACATTCGTGTCCAGACGTCCCCCCGGGCGTTGCAACTGCGGGACAGTGACAATGGCGGAGAAGGTGTGCGGCGACTTGTGGACTTGAGCCAGTTCACATCAGCAACGCTCACCTTCGACTATGCTCGGTTTGCCATGGACAACGGCGACTACATCACAGTGGACATTGGTGACGGTACAACGTGGACAGAGCTGGGCCGAATTCTTGGGCCGGGCAACGACAGCACGAGCAGCATGCTGCCGCAGAGTTTCAGTCTGAATGCGCATCTGCTGGCCAACCGGTATCTGCGCTTCCTGACGTATTCGGGAATGGGTGGTTCGGAAGGCGCCTATATCGACAACGTTGTGATCGACGGTTGCCAGCTATGATCCGCCTGCCGTTTGCCGGCCCACGACAGCAAGCCAACATGATTGGCGCCATCGGCGTGGAATTTTCCCTTGAATATCTGCACATGGTGCAATTGGCCCATGGGCCTGCGGGCGTACGCCTGCATGGCCAGTCATCGGCGCTGCTCGATGCGCCCTTTGAAGAGTTGCTCGAAGATGCTGCGGCATTTCGCAAGCTGATCAGACAAACCTACGAACGCGGGCGATTTTCTGGCGCACGATGTGTGGTCGCCATGCCGTCGTCGCTGACGCGGGTCATGAGCATCAACTACCAGGTGAATCCGGGTCAGAGCGAAGGCGCTGCGATTGGACAGCTGCTAAAGGATCGCATTGGCGATGAACTTGCGGATTTCGTGGTCGACTATCTGCCCATTCATCCAGACAGTGCCAACCGTGATCGTGCGTCACTGATCGCCATGTGTCGCAAGGATACGGTACTGCGTTACCTCGAACTGCTGCGCCAAAGCAGGTTGACACCAGAGTGCATGGAGATTGGTCCGGTGGCCATCAAACGTCTGGTGGATTCCCTGCAAGGACCGGGCGCCGAAAATGCCGCACTGGTGGTCAACTGTGGACGCGCCCGGTCATTTCTCACGCTGATTTCACGGCGTCGAATCCTGTCGGATGACGTGATCGAATTTGGTGAAGACACGCTGATCGAACAAGTCTGCAAGGCCCTTGATGTTGATGCGCCACTGGCGGTAAGCCTGTTGCAGGACGCCGATCTGGGTGCGGCACGTCCTGACCCACAAACTCGAACCATGCTGGAAATCATCCGGCCGGAACTGAACAAGCTGGTGCGTGAACTGGAACGTGGACTCGTGTATGCGACCAGCGAGAGCCGCGGTGTTGATGAGACGAAGGTTTTTCTTATCGGTAGTCTCGCCCGCTGGAATGGTGCAGAAAAGCTGCTGACGGATTTGCTTCGGCACCCGGTACAGACGATACCTGATCCCTTGCAGCCGTTTCTGCGGCTCGGTGTGGATCAACCCGGTGATAGCGGTCGTCCGGAACTCGCGATCGCAGCCGGGCTTGCGCTGCGCGACTTCCATCATGTCTGATTTCAATCTGATTCCTGAGGAGTACCACCGGGCGGGGCGACAGCGCCGTTTGATGTTGATCGGTATCAGCGCGGTCGTTGCGGTAGTCGTGTTGTGCATGGGCAGCATCGGTGGCGCGGTTTATCTGCTGGATCAACGCGAAGCCGAGCTGATCGTGCTGCGGCAACAGAAGGCTTTATCCGTGCAGCAACAGGATCGATTGACGTATCTGCAGGGGCAAAAACAGAAGCTTGAGTCGGATCTGCGACTGTTGTCGAGTCTGCAAAGCCCGGTGGCGATGTCGGACGTCATGATGGCGGTTGAAAATTCCGCCCGGCCAGCTGATGTCCATTTTCAGAGCTGGGCGTTTCGCCGCGCGGGTATTCGTACTGCGGATGATCCGGAGGTGCGACCACCGAGTTATTACGCATTGTCTGCAGAGAAGACTTTTCCTGCCAGCTGGGAGAGCCTGACGCACGTCACCATTCTTGGCGAAGCCCGGGATCATGCGGCGTTGTCTGTCTTCGTGCAGCGCTTGTTCGAGCAGCAGGATATCGAAGACGTGCGTATCCAGCGTTCTGCCAGAAACGAACGCGGTGTGGAGTTTCAGCTGGCAGTCGTGATGGCGACCAAGGTCGGTGACGCGTGATATCGACTTATTTAAACCGTCTGGCACCCAGGGAGATCCGCTTGATTGCCGGGTGCTCGCTGTTTCTCGTGCTGAGCTGCCTGACGGCCTTTGTCGGCAAACCGATGTACGGTGCATTTGTCGAGACGGGAACGGAACTCGCAGGCTTGCGAGCGCTGGAACACGTGCCCACCGAAGCAGGGCTTGCACCGATCGAGCAGGAAGTCGACCGTCTGGTGACGATTCTCCAGGGCGATCTCAAGGATCTGCCCGACCGGCAACTTGAATCGCACATGGTGACGGCGCTCCAGAGTGCGTCATGGCAGCACGATGTGAACCTGATCACGATTGAACCGGTCGAAGTGCCGGTAGAGTTACCGTACAAGGAACTGACCTTCAGGCTTGAACTGGAGGGTAGCTACGCCGGGCTCGATAGCTGGGTACAGACGGTCTCCACACAGTTGGGCTACGTTGTGTTCAACGAGTATGTTGTCAAGGTCAAGCAACCAGGCCGGGAACCGGTGTTGAGTGCACGGGTTGAGCTATCGGCTTATCGAATGAAGGAATAGCCAGCGGGCTGACAAGCAGTCAAACGGCAGAGATGCCATACGAAAGGGTGGTGCACAGAACAAGGCGCCACACGAAAGGACTCAGGATGAGTGTATTGAAATGGATGTCGATGGGTTTGTTGCTCAGCCTGCCTGCACTGGTGGCGGCGCAGGCTCGGTACAACCCTTTTTCCGGGAACCCGTCGCAGGCAGCCAGTCCCTCATCTGCTCAATCCACAGCCTCCGTTCGTCCAACGGTTGTTACCCACATGCGCTTGAAGGCGGTATTGCCGATGGGTAACCCGGCCATGGCCAATATCGATGGCGAAACAGTCGCTGTCGGGGAAAAAGTGAATGGGTATGTCCTGCGATCGGTTGGTGAGCAAGGTGTGACGCTGGAGTCAGGCGGACGTCGGTTTCAGCTCCACTTCAAGTCAGCCGCAGAGATAGCCAAAGAAGAGAAGGACGCTGCCGCCAGGCTGACTACAGGGGCAGTACCAGGAGCTCCATCGTGAAACAGGGGTGGGCTGCTGCGATTTTGTTGTTGCTGTGCATGTCCGGCCAGGCCGAGAACGTCACCATCAGTGTGCGGGATGCCGGTATCGGTGAAGTGATCGACATGATCGCGCGCCAGCAACGAGTGAACGTTCTGGTACCCGCCAAACTCACCGGCAATATCTCTCTGAATCTCTACGACGTTCCAGTAGAAAAAGCGCTCGCTGCAGTCGCCAATGCGGGTGGGTTTGCGCTGGAGAAGCGTGGCGACAACTACTTCATCGTTGCGCATGATGAAGTGGGTAGTTATGCCAATGGCAACCTGACCGAGCTGCGCTGGTTTGAACTCAATTATGTTGATGGCGAAAAGGTCAAGGAGATGGTGGAGGGCTATCTGTCGCGATATGGCAAGGTCAGTTTCATCGCCAATCGAAACTTGCTGGTGGTGCAGGACCGCCCGGAATTCATACGGCGGGTGGAGTCACTGCTCAAGGCCGTCGACAAACGACCGCGCCAGGTGATGATCGAAGCGAAGATTCTTGAAGTCACTCTCAACGATGACGAGAACTTCGGCATCGACTGGACCGATCTTTTCTCCGGACAAGGCGGTACCGGTGAGTATGGCACCCAGGGATTTACCGCCGGGCCGGATGCGGCAGGTTTTTTCTTCAACATGGTGACACCCAATGTCTCGGTCGCCTTGAACGCGCTGCGGGACGAAGGCCGTCTGCGCACGTTATCGACACCCAAGTTGGTGGCGCTGGAAAATCAGGAAGCGAGTGTAGTGATTGGTGATCGACGTGGTTATCAGGTCACCACCACGATCAATCAGGTCACCACCGAGAGCATCGAATTCCTTGAATCCGGTGTCATTTTGCGTGTGAATGTGCAGATCGATGAGGATGAGCGCATTCTCATGAGTGTCCACCCGGAGGTCAGTACCGGTACGGTGGATGCCAATGGCATTCCCTCGCAGACTACAACCGAGGTCACCACCAACCTGCTGATCCCTTCTGGCGAAACCGTGTTCATTGGTGGCTTGATCAAAAAGAGCGAAGTGGACCGGCGGCAAAGTGTGCCGGGAATGAATCGTATCCCGGTGGTGCGACGTCTGTTTACTGGTACGGAAACTACACAGATCACGACGGAAACCGTGGTGCTGATTACACCGGTGCTCGCAGACGATACCCGGCAATCGTGGAATCAAGGTGCAATCCAGCGAGTAGAAGATTCCCCAATTCCGAGTCCGAACTACAAGGTGTGGCATCCGCTGACGATGCGGGATGACAAACCATTGGACACAGACGAGGTGGAGAAGTCGACAGCCGTCGATGTTGCGACGATTGCAGAACCGGTTGAATCACAGAGCCTGCCCGAGAAATCCATGACTGAAACGGTTTCTCAGGAGCCGATTGATCCTGGTGATACTGGAATGGAAGCTGCACCAGAAGCGCTGCTGGAAGTCGTTGAAGAGGCTCAAGAGGATATCGTTCCGGACGTCGCGCAGGACCAGCCGGTCGAGAAGGAGGCGAAACCCGAACCCATGCCGGTTTCCTCGCCCAAACCAGCGTTGGAGACCAAGCACTCATCGCCTGCCTCCTCTCCCGCCCCATCGCCTGCCCCATCGCCTGCCCCATCACCTGCAACAGAGCCAGTGGAACTCGCCGGTGCAACACCAGGTGTTCGCTGGCTGAATTGACCTTGATTCGACAATAATTGGTAAAGCTTCCGACGCACAACCCATCGCAGCGTCGCGCGGCCCTCTCCGCTGCAGGAGCGGTCACCTGGTGGGAGCGGTCTCCAGACTGCGATTGTTGGGATCATCGAAGATCGCGATCAGGAGATTGCTCCCACAGACATTGGGTATCGCGACTTTGTGGTCTCCCACCGCCATTGGGTATCGCGATTTTGTGGCCTCCTGTGGGAGCGGTCTCCAGACCGCGATTGTTGGGATCATCGAAGATCGCGATCAGGAGATCGCTCCCACAAAGTCTCGGAACCAACGGTTCGCGACATCGGTTATGACCTTACGGTTTGATTTCCGCTGCAATCCCGACCTTCTCTTCAGTCAATCGTTCCGAAACTCTGAATACCCCTGCGCAGCATTTTCGGTTGCGTAATTTTTGTCCCATTGAGGTTGACTGCGGACAACAGCGGTGTGCGTTGGTCATAATGCCACTGCATTCCGATTGAGCTGTCATGAGTGATATAGAGCAGGGAAGCCTGGATCCGGCGGTAGCCCTTGAGCGCAGCGAGAAGTGGATCATCCGCAACGGTATTGGTATCCAGATCATGGAGACCATGGCTGTCGGCGCATTTCTCACTGCACTCGCCGTTCAGTTGGGCGCGTCCAACCTCACCATCGGTGCACTGGCTGCGATCCCTCATCTTTCCCAACTGGCGCAGATTCCCGCAGTTTATGCCGTAGATCGTCTGGCCGATCGCAAACGTGTTTATCAATGGAGCGGTTGGGTTGCACGCCCCATGTTCCTGGTGATTGCCTTTGCCGCGTGCTGGTTGTCGGGTGAGGCCGCTCTGGCGGTCATCCTGGTGGCGTTTGCGATTCGTTACATTGCTGGGGCTTTCCTGCAGTGTTCCTGGAGTTCCTGGATGCGTGACCTGGTGCCGAACTCGGAGATGGGTCGGCTGTTTGGCAAGCGACAGCAGCGCATGCTCGGGATCGGCATCGTACTGAGTCTGGTGGCCGCCGCGTTTGTCGACTTGTGGCGAATCTACGTGCCACAGCCCGTGACGATTGCGTATGGGATCGTTTACACGCTGGCGTTTTTTGGTGGCGCTTATGCCGTGATCTGTGCCCGGCACATTCATGAGCCAAAAATGCAGCCCGTGGGACATGAAGGTTTGTATACCCGCTTGCGCGAACCGTTCACACACGACAACTATCGTCGGCTGATCCGCTTTCTCGCCAGCTGGAACTTTGCCATCAACCTGGCAGCGCCGTTTTTCACCGTACACATGCTCAAGCAGTTGCAGATGGACCTGTTCTGGGTGATTGGCCTCGCCACGTTGAGTCAGATTGCGGCATATCTGACGGTTGCCAGTTGGGGGCAGATCGCAGATCGGTTCAGCAACAAGG
>JAYSTS010000031.1:0-8111 GCA_043719475.1 Gammaproteobacteria bacterium
CCAATCAGAGACAGGTGCTCCTTGCGGCGCTTGTTTTGCGGCCGAATGAGCATGAAATAGAACAGCACGATGATGCCGCCCATCATCACAAACGGCATCCAGCCCGGTTCTTGGGGGCCAGCGGCAACGCCAGCCGCGTAAATAGTGAAATCAGTCAGGTTCATTCGAGGAGTTCCAGGCGAGTTGCAGGGTGTCGCGAAGGCTGCGAAATGTACCCGTTTCAATAGAGGCGCGCAAACCAGCCATCAGCGCGTGGTAGTAGTGCAGATTGTGCTGCGTCATGAGAATTGCACCCAGCATTTCTCCACAACGATCCAGGTGATGAAGATAAGCACGTGAGTAATGGGCACAGGTACCACAGCTACAGTCGGTGTCCAGTGGCTCATCAGCATCCCGATGTTTTGCATTGCGAATCTTGACGATCCCTTGGCTGGTAAACGCAAAACCATTCCGGCCGTTCCGGGTCGGCATCACACAGTCGAACATGTCCACGCCCAGTTCCACGCCACGCACGAGGTCAGCAGGTGTGCCAACACCCATCAGATAACGTGGTCGGTCGGCCGGCATTTGGGGCAGAAGTTCGCACAGCACATGATCCATCTCGGCCTTGTCTTCCCCCACGGACAGCCCGCCAATTGCATAACCATCGAAGCCAACGGTCACAAGTTGCTCAAGATGCTCCCGACGCAGAGTCGGGTGCATGCCACCCTGGACAATGCCGAACAGTTTGTTGCCGGGTGCGGGATCGAAGGCGACACGACATCGCGCGGCCCAGCGCATTGACAATTCCATCGAGGTGCGCGCCTGCTCCAGGGTCGCCGGGTACGGTGTACACTCATCGAAAACCATGACAATGTCCGAGCCAAGCAACTGTTGAACCTGCACTGACCGTTCTGGCGTGAGCTCGACTTTATCGCCGTTGATGGGCGACTTGAACACCACACCCTGCTCAGTGATCTTGCGCAGTTCACCGAGGCTCCAGACCTGAAAACCCCCGCTGTCGGTCAGAATGGGATGCTGCCAGTGCATGAAACGATGCAGGCCACCACGATCGCGTATGCGCTCCGCACCGGGCCGCAGCATCAGGTGGAAGGTATTGCCAAGCAGGATCTGCGTCCCGACCTGTTCCAGGTTTTCCGGCGTCATTCCCTTGACCGTGCCATAGGTCCCGCACGGCATGAACACCGGTGTTTCAATCGTCCCGCGTGGCACTTTCACTCGCCCGCGCCGCGCCGCGCCGTCCTGGGCTAACAGCTCATACATCAGCAGTCTCCGGGTTTTTTTCCAGCCATTGCGCATCGCCATAACTGAAGAATCGGTAATTTCGCGTCACAGCTTCGGCATAGGCAGCCAACAAACGCTCGCGACCCGAAAAAGCACAGACCAGCATCAGCAGGCTGGTTTGCGGCAGGTGAAAGTTTGTGACAAGCGCATCTACGACCTTGAATGCATAGCCGGGTGTTATGAAGAGCGCAGTCTCACCTTGACCTGCGTGTATATCGCCGTTGTCATCAGCCACCGATTCGAGCGTGCGCACGACCGTGGTCCCCACCGCGATCACCCGACCACCGCGAGCGCGCGTCTGGTTGATCGTCGAGGCCGCGTCCTGTGTCACCGCATACACTTCGCCATGCAGTCGATGCGCTGACAGATCTTCGGTACGCAGCGGCTGAAAAGTACCCGCGCCGACATGCAGGGTAATGCTGGTTATGCTGACGCCGTCGTCACGGATGTCGTCTAGCAGTTGTGCATCGAAGTGCAGTCCGGCGGTAGGCGCTGCTACTGCGCCTGCGTGCTGGGCAAATACCGTCTGATAGCGTTGCAGATCGGCCGCTGCGGGCGCCCGCTGCACATAGGGTGGCAACGGAATCTCGCCTTCCCTCTCGAGCACCTCGAGCACCGGAGCGTCGAAGGCCAGGCGATAGAACTCACCTTCACGCGCTTCAACCGTGGCAATGGACTGCGTAAAACGAATCTCGCGTCCTGGATGGAGCGGTTTGCTGACCCGGACCTGGCACAGTGCTTGTGTGGTCGAAACAATCCGCTCGACCAGTACTTCGGCGCGGCCGCCAGAATCCTTTTCACCGCGCAGTCGCGCCTTGATGACCCGCGTGTCATTGAGCACCAGCACATCTGCGGGTTTAAGCCGCGAGCGGATGTCCTTGAAAGTCCCATGCACAAACGCACCGGTTGCGGGAACCTGTAACAGGCGACTCGACGTTCGCTCAGCCAGGGGCTCCTGAGCGATCAGCGCCTCGGGCAGGTGATAGTTGAAATCCGCGCGTTGCATTGGCTTGACCGACCAATTGACCAATTGACCAAATGAAAAAGAACCACAAGAACACCAAAACAAAGGGTACCGATGACCCAGATTGGATTGGTAGCTGAGGCCGGAATCGAACCGGCACGGTGTCACCACCACCAGATTTTGAGTCTGGCGCGTCTACCAGTTTCGCCACTCAGCCAGAATTACCTGCACTCCATTATTTCTGCTGTAATCGCAGTCGGGAGACCGCTCCTACAAAACTGCGCGAACCCCACAGCCCCAAGGGCCGCGCATTCTGCCCCGGCAGTCAGCGGTGCCGCAAGTGTCCCAGGCTCGGGTGTAGCCCTGGGATTCTTCCAGTAGAATGCCTTCATCAATCCAAGACAGGAAAACCAAGGTGCAAGACGTCTACATCGTTTCCGCAGTTCGCAGCCCTATCGGCAAGCGTGGCAAGGGCCTCGCTGGCCTCAAACCCGCAGACCTGCTGGGCAAGGTACAGGTCGCAGCACTAGAACGTAGCGGTGTCGCTCCGGAAAAAGTTGGCCAGATCATCGGCGGCTGCGTATCCCAGATCGGCGAGCAATCCTTCAACATCGCACGCATCGCCTGGCTTTCAATGGGTCTGCCCATGGAAGTGGCAGCGACTACTGTCGACTCCCAGTGCGGCTCCAGTCAGCAGGCGACCTCCCTCGGTGCAGCCATGGTGGCTTCCGGCATGGAAGACATCGTCATGGCGTGCGGGGTCGAGATGATGACGCGAGTTCCCCTGGGATCGAACATGAAGGATGGTGTGCCTATGGGCGAATCCTACATGTCGCACTACCAGCCCACCTCACAGTTCATGGGCGCGGCGATGATCGCCGAGGAATATCAGATCACTCGTGCGGATACCGACGCGTTTGGCTTGAAGAGCCAGCAGAACGCAATTCGTGCGTGGGAAGAAAACCGGTTTGCCCGTGAAATCGTGGCCATCGAATCACCGGTGCTGGACGACAAGGGTCAGCCCACCGGCAAAACGCAGATGATCAGTCGTGACGAAGGACTGCGCGCGACCTCGCTGGAAGCGTTGGCGGCACTGGCACCGGTTCCCGGCCAGACCATCCACACCGCAGGCTCAAGCTCACAGGTTTCCGACGGCGCTGCCGTGCTGATTCTTGCCAGCAAAAAAGCAGTGGACGAGCTGGGACTGAAGCCACGCGCACGCATCATTGCGTCCACACTGGTTGGTGTTGACCCGGTAACCATGCTCAAAGGTCCAATCCCCGCGACCCGCAAGGTGCTCGCGCAGACCGGCCTTTCCATCGACGACATCGACGTATTCGAAGTGAACGAAGCGTTTGCTTCCGTGGTCCTCGGCTGGCAGAAGGAACTGAACCCGGATCCGGCGAAGGTCAATCCAAACGGCGGCGCAATTGCGCTCGGACACCCAACCGGCTCTACGGGCGCACGACTCATCACTACCGCGCTGCATGAACTCGAGAGAACCGGTGGTCGTTACGGACTCATCGCCATGTGCTGTGGTGGTGGCCTGGGCACAGGCACGATCATCGAGCGGCTCTAGACACCACCCGACTCAGGCGCAGTCCTTTGACTGCGCCTGCTCCCATGAACACCGCAGATTCAGCACCAACGATCAACGCCCCCGCGAGTCTGCCACGACGAATGGGCGGCATGCTCTATGACGGCCTGATGATGGTGGCTGTCTGGGGCACTACCGCAATCATCGGTACGGCGATCAACCACTTTCAGGCACCATCCGGCGTGTTATGGCAGAGCCTGCTGTTTCTCGAGCTGTACTTCTTCTTTGCCTGGTTCTGGCGGGAGGACGGTCAGACCATCGGCATGATGGCCTGGCGTATGCGGGTGCTGTCGCTCTCCGGTTCGCCTATCACTTTCAATCAGGCAACCATGCGCTTTGCAGGCGCGCTCCTGTCATTCATGTGTCTGGGTCTGGGTTACTTCTGGATGCTGGTGGACCCGGATGGCCGCACCTGGGGTGACATCATGAGCGATTCGCGTGTGGTCGTTGAGCCCAAAGCCAGGAAAAAGAAGAAACCGTAACAGCGCGCCCAAAGTCGGTCGTCAGGTAAAGCGGCGCGCGCCAATCATCGCCAGCACCCAGCACAGCGTGATGGGAATGATCACGGCGATCAACGGGTCAAGTGCATAGACCTGACTCATTGGCGCAAAGAGATCCTGCAGATACTTGAAGACAAGCCCGGTCATCACGCCCACCGTCAGGCGCAATCCCAGTCCCACCTGCCGCATCGGCCCCAGCACAAACACCATCGCCAGAAAGTTAAGACCAAGAATGGTCAGCGGCATGAGCAGCTTGCTGAAATACGCCACTTCATAGGAACGTGCATTGAGGTTCTCGCGGTGCATATAGGCAATCTGCTGATGCAGCGCAACAACACTGAGCTTCGGCGCCGCGACAAGCACACGCACTGACAGCATCTTCGGATCGACCTTGCCATCCCAGCGTAACTCGGCATGAGTCCGTGCTGCAGTGTGATCTTCGCCAATCAGCGTCTCGCGAACATCCCGCAATACCCAATGTGGGTCTGCCCCAGGTACGTAGCGTGCGCCAGCTGCCTGTAGAGTCCGTGCAAGCGCGCCGTTTTCACCGAGCCAGAACTGCCGGACATCGAGCAAGTCGCCCTCGCTGACAACCGCACCGACACTCATGTACAGGGGACCTTCCCGATACCACGATCCACCGGATATACGCACCGAGTCACTCGCGTAACGCGACTTGGTCTTGTACGTCTCGGCCTGTTCTTCGAGCTGTGGCCCATAGTATTCACCGATGACACCACCCAGCCCGACGATGACAAGCACAGGCAACAACAGGCTGCCCAGCAGCCGTGATACCGACACCCCGCTGACCCGCATGATCATCAGCTCGCCGTGACTGGCCAGATTTCCCAATGCCAGCAAAGTACCGAGAAAGGCGGCAAACGGCAGCAGTTCATAGATGCGACGTGGTGTCGTCAACGTTACCAGCGTCGCCGCCTGCAGAAAGGTGAATTCGCCGCGCAGTTCATCAATCAAGGCGAACACACTCAGCAGCAGGATGAAGGCGAGCACGACAACAAAAGTGGCGGCCAGTACATGCCTGAGAATGTGCAGGTCCAGCGTGCGAATCAGAACCATACCATCCTCACGCCAGTGGCCTGCTGGATCGATGCAGTAGCCAGGCCAGGAAACCCAGCATCACGATATGCACAGTCCACAGGCCAAACATCGGCGGCAGTATGTCTTCCTCCAGCGCATATCGATTCCCCATCATTGCCAGGTAATAACACAGCAGTACCAACAAGCCCGGCAAAATTCGAGAAAAGCGGCTGGCTCGGGGTCGCACCCGCGCGAGTGCAACGGCGATCATGACAGCAGCCAGCGTGAAAATCGGCATTGCAAGCCGCCAATGGAATTCCGCCATACCATCTCCATCGACTGGTAGTTCGTCAGTTAGAACGCCAGTGATACCAACACGATTGCTGCCCGCAGATTGATTGAGCAGACGTTGTCCCAACGAGGCGTACACCGCTACCCGGTAATCAGCCTGACCGGGAACACCTTCGTAACGGCGGCCTTCATCCAGCAGCAGGAACACCGACCCCGTTGTCCGGTCGAGTGACTGACGACCCGTGTTCGCCCACGTCGTTGCTTCACGTCCGTCAGGCAATCGCTCCCAGATAAAAACCGTGCCTAATTGTTCCCGATCTGCAGACACCGTTTCGGCGTAAACCACCCGCGTTTCGCGCGAATTGGCGTTGAACACCCCAGGGCTCACGTTTTGAAAATCCTGGCGGGCACGTTGTTCTAAAAAGAACTCGCCGAGCCGTTGGTTCGACACCGGCGTGAGCTCTATGGCCAGCCACGCAACGACGGTACACACCACGAGGCTCAGGGGTGCAATCCACGCCAACAGGCGAAAGGTGCTCAGGCCACCCGTCTGCAATACCACCATTTCACTGTCTGCATACAGGCGCGACAACGTCAGCAATAAGGAAAGGTACAGGGCAAAGGGCAGTATCAACTGCAAAAATTCCGGCAGACGCAGACGCAGAATGGTGAACAGCGCATCAGCCGCGTACTTTCCCGCCACCGCATCCTGCAAGTAACCGATGAATCGGCCACCGATACCCACCAACAACAGCACGACCACCGTCAGCAGAAAGACAGCCATCAGTTCGCGATTGATATATCTGGCAGCAACGCCCAAGCACTCACTCCTGTTAACCACCCGGCCACCCCGCGCTATGCCGCGCTGCAGCGCACCGTGAATCGAGACGAAGGGATACGGCATGCCGTTGATGGAAAGTCTGGTTTCGCAGACTAACCCCAGCCTGTAAACTCGCCGCCTTCACCACTCAATCCGGCGCGCGGCATTATGAAGTATTTCGTATCGCAAGGTCAGGCGACACAGATGTCGACCCCTTGCCTGGTTTCAAGTCTCGCTACCGCGCGTCAAGCCGCCACGACTACCGAGGCACGCGCCACACTGCAAGCTGCACTGCGAGATTTCAAGGACCAGCCTGGTGAAATCCTGCTCGTCGCGTTACCTGTTGGCTCACCCGTCGAACGACTGCTGATCGCCGGTGGTTGCGATGTCGCTGTATCGACCACCCAGTATCGCAAGGCAACGCAGGCTGCAGCCTCAGCACTGGCTGCAGGCAAGTCTGAGTCCGCAGTGTGGGCACTGCATCAGGTCAAGATCGATGGCGGCGATACACGCTGGGCCATCACCACTGGATTGACCCAGCTCAGCCTCGCAACTTATGCCTATCATCGTCACAAGTCCGGCACGGCGCCTGTACAACATCTGAAAAAAGTCGCGATTCCTTGCGATGACCGCTCCCGCGATGCCTGCAATCGTGCCGTCAGTGAGGCCAACGCTTTGAACAGTGGTCTCGTTTTGGCACGCGATCTCGGTAACGAGCCGCCAAACATCTGCAACCCCACCTGGCTGCTGGCGCAGACACGCAAGGTATTCAAGGGCGAGAAGGTCACCATCTCTGCGCTTGATGAAAAGAAGATGGCTGAACTCGGCATGGGGTCGTTCCTCTCGGTGTCGAAAGGCAGCGAATCACCCGGCAAGCTCATCATCATCCAGTACAAGGGTGGCAAGCGTGGTGCACCGCCAATCGCTCTGATTGGCAAGGGCATCACGTTCGACACCGGTGGCATCAGCCTTAAGCCGGGTCCCGCCATGGACGAAATGAAGTTCGACATGTGCGGAGCAGCCTCGGTACTCGGTGCCACCAAGGCCGCCATCGACGCCAAACTGCCCATCAACATCGTCACCATCATCGCTGCTGCCGAGAACATGCCCAGTGGCAGAGCTTCTCGCCCGGGCGATATCGTCACCAGCATGTCGGGCAAGACCATCGAAATCCTGAACACCGACGCCGAGGGCCGTTTGGTTCTGTGCGACGCCATCACCTACGCGCGCCGTTTCAAACCGAGCGCGGTCATCGATGTGGCCACTTTGACTGGTGCATGCATCATCGCGCTGGGCTCTCATGCCAGTGGCCTCTTCAGCAACGACGACAAGCTGGCCAACAACTTGCTGGCAGCCGGCGAGTGGAGTGGTGATCGCGCATGGCGCATGCCGGTGTGGGAAGACTACCAGTCACAACTGAAGAGCAACTTCGCTGACATGGCGAACGTCGGCGGACGCGAAGGCGGCAGTATCGTCGCCGCATGTTTCCTTGCGCGTTTTACCGAGGGCTTGAAGTGGGCGCATCTGGACGTCGCTGGCACGGCGTTTTACTCCGGGCCCCGCAAGGGTTCGAGTGGGCGTCCTGTTCCTGCTCTGTTCCGTTACCTTGTCAGTGAA
>JAYSTS010000301.1:0-11712 GCA_043719475.1 Gammaproteobacteria bacterium
TGGCGCAGAGCATGATCCCTACTATGGTGCTGCCTTGCTCTCGGATCATCTCCCCATGGCTCTCGTGTCACTCAGGCGACTGGGTGCATCGGATGACGATTTGATTCAGTTTCGGGATCGTTACGCCAAACGTCTGGAGCCACAACGGTTCAAGGAGCGGACTATCGTTGGTCCGGTTTGGCCGGATTGTCGGGGTCAACGGCAATTCTATCCTGGACTGAGACGCTACTTTGAAAGCGCGATTGCGGAGCAGGGACGAGACGTGGTGCTGCGGGAGTGGATGCCAAGGTTGATCGAGACAGCGGGCATCGATGCGTTACACCCACTCATCCGGACTGCGCTCGCAGTCGAAGGAGAATGCGCTTCAGAACTCGCCTGTGCCCTGGCCTATTGGGTCAGCGCATGGGAACCGGTACCGGTGGATGATGGCCCTCGGCAGCAGAGTGATCCTGCGCAGTTGTTTCACCGTTTGCGCGCGCACCCGGAGCTTGGACATCGACCAGTGTCCACGGACATGTTTGGGACCCAGCTTGGTCAGTTGGGTGGTTTGGACGATTTCAGGCGGCTCGTGCGTTGGCGCGGAGCATCTGTCGGGATCGTCGATCTGGTCCGTGAAGCCGCTCGGGTTTATCTCGACTATGGGCACTTTTTTGCACTGCATATGGTCACCGGCAGCCAGGCTGTACACCTGTTGTCTCCATGGGTCGGTGATGACGACAAGGTTGCCGACGCACTCTGGATGAGCCTGGCCGCGGCCTATCTGATCATCCGTACACCTGTGTATGGATCTCCGGAATTGCCCGCCAGCGGCGAACCTTCAAGATCTGCCGTATTACGTGCGGCAATGGCCGCGGAGGATGAACACATCGCCAAGCTGGGTTACAGCGCGTTTGCGGAGTGGGAGGCCTGGCATCTGCCGGAACATGGGCTCATCCTGCAGCGGATCGAGCAGGGCAAGGCCACACTTCATTTCTGAGCAATCGCGCAAGCATCAACAAGGGAACGGGGGGAAACGACCATGGCGGATCTGATTGCGCTCTCAAGCTCCGTGATCGATGAAGGCAAAGGTGCCGATGCTGTTGGCCCCATCAACCGGATCAATCACCAGCTGTCCGTCATTGCGGATGGTGTTGCCGTGGTCGAGGCTTTTTCACACTGTGTTCTGTTTGATACGGACGATGGTCTCATCGCCTTCGATACCTCCAATGAACAAGGTGGTCGAAAAGTGGTGGAAGCCGTGCGCGGCTGGCGAACCAAACGATTCAACACTGTCGTCTACACCCATGGGCATGTGGATCATGTCGGCGGCGCGGGAGCGTTTGTCGCCGATGCCGAACAGGCGGGGCATCCGGCGCTGCGCATCGTCGGCCACGAAAACGTGCCGAAACGATTCGATCGTTACAACCTGACCAACGGCTATAACCAGATCATCAACGAACGCCAGTTCGGCCAGTTTCGCAAACGTGGTTACGACATTTCGTCAGGCGGCTCATTTTTGCCGACGTCATCGCCGAAACCTGATCTGACCTATCGCGATGAATTGCACCTCGAGGTGGGTGGTCTTGATGTCGAGCTGCGCCATGCCAAGGGTGAAACAGACGATCACACGTGGTCCTGGATTCCCCGATACAAAGCGATCTGTGCGGGCGATTTTTTCATCTGGAATTTTCCGAACGCCGGTAATCCGCAGAAGGTACAACGGTATCCTGTGGAGTGGGCAGCGGCCATGCGCGCCATGGCGGGGCAGGGTGCTGAACTGTTTCTGCCGGCGCATGGTTTGCCCATTGCCGGTGCGGCGAGAATTCGCAAGGTACTCACTGATGTCGCTGATGCGCTGGAGTTTCTGGTCAGGCAGACACTGATGATGATGAACCAGGGCGCACGTCTCAACGATATCGTGCATGCGGTAAAGATCGATCCGTTGATTCTCGAAAAGCCCTGGCTGCGTCCGATGTATGACGAGCCCGAGTTTGTCGTTCGCAACATCTGGCGCATGTATGGCGGCTGGTATGACGGTAACCCCGCCAACCTCAAGCCCGCGCCGGATGCGAGGCTTGCGACGGAACTGGCGACGCTGGCTGGTGGCGCCTTGCGGCTTGCTGAACGCGGCCTGGAACTTGCGATAAGTGATCCACGCCTGGCCTGCCATCTGGTGGAGCTGGCCGCGCAGGCGGCGCCTGATGACAAGCGGATACATACCGTACGCGCGGAGGTCTATCAGCAGCGGCGCGAGGGCGAGACGTCGCTGATGGCAAAAGGCATCTTTGGATATGCCGCAAACGAGTCAAGGTCCAGGAGCGAGTGAAGCGACGTTGAGACGACTCCAACGCCATGGTTAACCTGGGTTCGACAATAATCGGTAATGCTGCAGACGCACAACCCATCGCGGCGTCGGGCAGCCCTCCCCCTTGTCGTTGTAGGAGCGGTCTCCCGACCGCGATGTCGAATGGAAAATCGCGATCAGGAAATCTTCAGACATTGGGTATCGTGACTTTGTGGTCTCCTGTGGGAGCGGTCTCCTGACGGCGATTGTTGGGATCATCGAAGATCGCGATCAGGAGATCGCTCCCACAAGGAAGGGGATAGCTGCATTGTGGGAGCGGTCTCCCGACCGCGATGTCGAATGGAAAATCGCGATCAGGAAATCTTCAGACATTGGGTATCGCGACTTTGTGGTCTCCTGTGGGAGCGGTCTCCCCAGACCGCGATTGTTGGGATCATCGAAGATCGCGATCAGGAGATCGCTCCCACAGGGGGCTCACACACGCCGTTGCGGACCAGTCAATCGTTCCGAAGCGCTGAATCCCCTGCGCAGCATTTTCTGTGGCTAATTTTTGTGCAACTGAGGTTAAGGTCGTATCCCGAACCGGCTCACTCAACCCAACATTTGATAGGCCGCCGTTCGCATGTCATCCGCGAGCGGCAGCGCCGAACCCAGAAACTGGGACATCACCAGGCCAATCATCTCTTCAGTAGGATCCACCCAGAAAAACGTGCTGGCAGCACCTGCCCAGCCCAGTTCACCGACATTCGTGAGTTGTAGCGCGCGTCCGGTATCGAGCATGACCCGCACGCCCAGCCCCCAACCATATCCGGGCAGGGGCTGCAGTCCGATGGTCAGTGGCAGCTGATCCGCAGGAATGCGGTTGGCGCGCATCATCGACAGCATCGGTCTGGACAGAATCGTTCGGCCGTCCGCTGTCTTGCCACTCATCAACATGCGCGCAAACGCGGCATAGTCGTCCATGGTCGAAAACAGACCGTGGCCACCTCGGCGGAGACCGTCCACATCCGGTGGATAAAAGTCGTTCACGTCGCGTGGTTCGAGGGTATGTGGCTGCAGATCGAGCGCCGGAACGGCCAGCAGATCGCCAGTGCCGTACATCGGCAGCAGGCGGTCAAGTTTGGTCGGAGTGACCTTGTATGCGGTATCGACCATGTCGAGTGGTTCGAAAAGTTCCTGCTGCGCGAAACGGTCGATGGTCATCCCCGCTGCTTTTTCGACGACGTGAGCCAGTACGTCGGTGCAGACGCTGTAACGAAACTGGGTGCCTGGCTGGAAGGCGAGTGGCAGTTTGGCCAGTCGTGCCATCATCTCGTCGAGGTCCATGGTGCCGTCTTCAAGGATGCAGGCTTGTCGGTAGTAGGGTGAGACGTGACAACCGTGGATGAAAGGATAAGTGAAACCAGCCCGGTGAGTGATCAAGTCCTCAACGTTGATGAATCGGTTGGCGGGTTCCAGGCGGCCATCCGGGTGCAGCACACGCATGCCCGCAAACGCACGATTGAACTGGACCAGCGCGTCATAGAGCCGCAGCTTGCCTTGTTCGATGAGAATCAGTGCGAGCACCGAGACCACCGGCTTGGTCATCGAGTACAGACGATAGATCGGTTGCTCTGGCAGTGCCGTACCAGTGTTGATGTCGGCAACACCCGCCTGACCCCGTGTCAGGGTTTCGCCTCGACGCTGGACCAGCCACTCGATGCCGGCGTACTGCTTGCGATTGATGTAACCCTGCGCTACAGCGCTCATACGATCCATACGGGACATGCCGTGCTTCCTGATCCGAATTGTGAAGCCGGAGTTTAGTCAGGCAGGCCTGAGTTTGTCTTCGTTGATGTTCGCTGGTAAGCAGAAGTTTAGCGAGAAGCGAGTAGTGAGGGGCTCATCGCGACTCGCGCTGGGTTTCGTGCAAGGCGGTCTGTTTGAGAATTTCGCGCAGTAGCATGGCGGCGCCTTTGTTCGTCAGGTGATTGTCATCGTAGTACAGCGCCTCGCCTGATATCGACGATACACAACCTGATCGGTTCGGCAAGTCGCAGAATGCGATAGCCGAATCAACGAAAACGATGGATGGATCGTCGGCGAGAGTGTTGAAAGCCTGCATGAGATCGCTGTGGCGGCTGCGGTAGACCGAGAGCGGCGACGCCGGAACGTCGACCTGCCGATCACCTCGCATGGCGATTCTGCCCAGGTACTTGGGCACGTCCCAGCCTTGCTCTGGCACTGGCAATACGACATAGATTCTGCGGTGTCCATGGCGCAGAGCGCGGATGGTGTCGACATAAGCGTCCAGCATGACCCGGCGCCTGATGGCGATATCTGCCGACAGCGGAGTACCACGCACCGTGTAGAAGACGTCATGGCGCACTGATTTGCCACCAATGCCGTTGTCGTAGTTGTATTCGTGGATGTATGAGGACCATTGCGCCAGCAGGATCACCGTGTCCAGGTTTTTTTCGTTCACGTCCGTGATGACGTCGTCGACAAATCGATCGCACGGCTGGCCTTCTGAATTTTCGAGGTGTCTGGCAAACGGGCAGCCGTTCTTGGTGTACTGCACAAAACTCTGGCCACGAAGTTCGAACTCACGTGTCAGCTCATGCACAAGTGATGCAGCATGACTGTCGCCGATCAGCGCAACAGTTGGACGGGTAGTGCTGCCTTTGATGCACGCGGGTAGAGAGAAGCGTTCGTGATGCAGATTACAGTGGTCGGCGTCGCGCTCGCCGGTGTACTTCGGCCCCAGACCCACCGTGTCGATCACCTCAGGGGGTAGCCTCTGTGGCACGCCGTCCAATACCGATAAGGTCAGGCCAATGACGATGAACACACTGGCGGCGCTTGCTGCACCGGTAAAGATGAATCGGCGGGAGAACCGATTTCGATCTCGAAATGGAGCCTCAACGTAACGCCAGGTCAACCAGGCCAGCGGCAGGGTCACACCGCATAACAAGCCCATCAACAGCGCAGACGGTTCATGCAGGCTCTGGTAGTGACCAAAGGCAAGCAGTGGCTGATGCCACAGATAAGCGCTGTAGCTCATCAGTCCGATGGCAACCGGAAGGCGGCTGCCGAGTACGCGAGCGACCATGGTGCCACCCTGTGCTCCAAGGATGATCAAGACGGTACCGACTGTCGGCAGGAGAGCAAACAGGCTGGGAAACGGAATGCTCCGATCGAAGCAGACGATGGCGATGATGATCAGTGTTAGTCCGGTGATACCGATCAGTTCCTGCACCCATGACCTGTCCACCGATTTGTTGTCGAGAAGGCGGCTCTTGTGCCGCAGATAAAATGCTGCCAGCGCACCCAGAAAAAGTTCCCAACCGCGTGTTGGTAACAAATAGAACGTTGCGTCGGGCTTGTGATAAGCGCCCCAGTGCGCAGTGGCCAGACTGACTAACAGGCCGAGAACGATGATCACGACGAGCCAGCGCACGCGAAAGCGCCAGCAAATCATCAGCAGGAGTGGAAACAGGATGTAGTACTGCTCCTCGACTGCCAGACTCCAGGTGTGCAGGAGCGGCTTCAGGCCCGCTTCTGTGGCGAAATACCCACTCTCAAGCCAGAAGAGAATGTTCGACGAAAACGTCGCCACAGCTGCGAGACTTTCGCCAAAGTCCTTGAGATCCCGGGGAATCAGCAGGATCCAGGCAAACGGAATGCAGACCGCCATGACAAAAAACAGGGCCGGCAGGATTCTTCGTGCACGCCGTTCATAAAACTGGGCAAGGCTGAAAGTGCCTTGGTGGAGGTCGTCGAGAATGATGGATGTGATGAGATATCCACTGATGACAAAAAACACGTCGACGCCAACAAAGCCGCCGCTGAACCAGGAAAAACCCGCGTGGAAGAGGATCACCGGCAGCACGGCCACGGCTCTGAGACCGTCAATTTCGGGTCGGTAAATAGTGGTCATGTCCTATGACTGCGCGATCTGTTCGAGTCGGAAACACTAGAGTCTAGAGATGTCTCGTTGGTCGTCGGGTGCGCCAGTGCATGGGTTCCGGATGTGATTGACAAAATTTGCGATTCAGGTCGCAAGTTGCTTGGCTGGCTTCTGGCCCAGTTCTTGAGGGCGCAGTTCTTGATAGCGCAGTTCTTCATGACGCGGTTCTTGATTGACGAAGGCCTCTTCCTCCGCAACACTCGTAACAATCTTCCCAAACAGTGATAGATCATGCCCAGCCGACAACATGAGGCGCTGGTTCAGGCATTACGCGCTGCGCCCTTTACTGCAGCGCCGACACTGGCAGAACAGCGTGCCAACTATGATGCCACCTTGGCTGCGAATCCCATTCCGGCTGATGTTGTCATGCAGCTCATCAGCGCCGGTGGTGTTGCCGCGTATTCGGTTTCCGTGCGAGGGGTCACTCCGAAGCTGACCATTCTGTATTTGCACGGCGGTGGTTACGTTATCGGCTCGCATACCGGTTACCGGGAATTTGCTGGTCGTCTCGCGCGGGCGACTGAAGCAACGGTGTGTGTGCTCGATTATCGCCTGGCACCTGAAGCTCCTTATCCGGCGGCTGTTGACGACGCGGTGACGGCTGTCCGGTGGCTACGGGATCAAGGTGTTGAGAATCTTGTCATTGCGGGTGATTCGGCGGGCGGTGGTCTCACCATGGCCACGTTACTTGCGCTGCGCGCTGCAGGCGACCTACTGCCGATCGCGGCGATCGGATTGTCGCCCTGGGTTGATCTGGCAGGTACCGGCGCATCCCAGACATCGGGACTTATTGATGATCCGCTGGTCAGCGCCGCGGCCATCGGTGGTATGGCGACGATGTACGCGGGTGATAATCTGCTGGACCCGTTGGTCTCACCGCTGTATGGCGACCTACACGGATTGCCGCCGTTGTTAATCCTGGTGGGCACGCGCGAAGTGTTGCTGGATGATTCCCGCCGGTTTGAGGCGAAGGCCCGGATGGCAGGGGTTGAGGTCACTTATTTTGAGGGAGATGATCTGATTCATGTGTGGCCGGTGTTGACACCGGACGCGCCGGAATCAATCGATGCACTGGCGCTGATCGGCGAGTTTGTGAAAGGCTGCCGCAACTAACCTCAATTGGACAAAAATTACTCAACCGAAAAAGCCGCGCAGGGTATTTAAGAGCTACGGAACGATTGACTGGAGAGAAGTTCGGTATTGCAGCGGAAATCAAACCATTGGGTCACAACCAATGAAGTTGGCAGATCCAGTCATGAGACCTCGAGTAAAAGCGCCCTGTGGGAGATCTTGTGATCGCGATCTTCGATGATCCCAACAATCGCGGTCAGGAGGCCCCCACAAGAGGCCACAAAGTCACGATACCCCATGTCTGTGGGAGCGATCTCCTGATCGCGATTTTCCACCCGGTATCGCGGTCGGGAGACCGCCCACCAAGAGGCCGCTGAAATCGGCAGGCTGCGATGGGTTGTGCGTCTGCAGCTTTAACGATTATTGTTGAATCAAGGTTAAGTCGAGACAGCCTTGGCAATGCGCGACTAGCTAAAGACGGGTGTCACGTTCGTGCAGCCCGGGCTGGTATCAAGGGCGACATTGATGGCTCGAACAGTCCGGCTAAGTGGCATCCGTCGCACAAAACCACGTTGAATTCCTGTTCTGTTATAACGCGACAAAAGTGCGGGTCGGATTCGCGTGCCGAGACAATCGTCGGATGCCAAAACCCTGGCGCTTTACGATGCCGCCAATGGGAGCCATGTCACTTCGAAGGGGGGCGTATCACTCGCACCTGCAAGCTGAATACTGGTCTGGTTGACGCCGCTGCAGATCACGTGTTCGATTCAAAACCGACCAACTTGATTCCCACGGTTTATCCCGGACACCGGCCCGGACTATAGTAGGGCGCTCCAGAAGCAGAGTATCCCGAGATGGCTGAAACAAAACTTGGCATTCGTACCCTTGATGCCGCCTTCCACAAACTGCTGAACGAAGATTCGCGTCCCATCCCGTCCTCGTATCGAAAGGACAATCCAATCGAACCGGGTCCTACCCGAGTGCCGGTCGAGCGTTACATTTCGCCTGCGTTTTTTGACCTCGAGGTCGAGAAGATCTGGAAACGCGCATGGCAGATGGCCTGCCATGAAGATGATATTCCCGGTGTTGGTGACTACATTCCCTACGACATTGCAGGGCTGTCGTTTCTCGTCGTCCGCACGTCCGAAACTCAGATCAAGGCGTACTGGAATGCCTGTCTGCACCGCGGGCGCAAGCTGCGCGAAGCGCCGGGCAAAGCCGCCAAAGAGCTTCGCTGCCCGTTTCATGCCTGGACCTGGAATATTGATGGCTCTTTGCGCCAGATTCCCTGTCAGTGGGACTACCCGGGCCTCAAGCCGGAAAATGAAGGTCTGAAGGAAGTCAAAGTCGGTTTATGGGGACGGTTCATCTTCATCAATCCTGATCCGGACTGCGAATCCCTGGAGTCGTTCCTCGGTGACCTGCCGAGCAATTTTCAACTGCTGCCGTATGAAAAGCGGTTCAAGCAGGTTCATGTTGCGAAGATCATTCGCTGCAACTGGAAAGTGGCCTCGGAAGCGTTCATGGAGTCGTACCACGTCATCGCCACCCATCCTCAGATCCTGCTCGGCGGAGTGCATGACGTGGACACCAAGTACGACGTCTTCGGCAACTATTCACGAGCCATCCGCTGCGGGGCACTGGAAAGCCAGGGAACTCCCGAGTGGAATGCATTGCCGAATGACGGCAAGCTCCGGGTTCGCCATCCATTGACCGGCTGGGTCTACGAACGAACTGATGCCGGTCTGGTCCAGGTCTCGACACCGAAGGGCGAAACAGGTTTGTACACGGTGCGAGGTGATTGTGTAGAAGGCACGCTCGGCGATGTTAATCCTCACCTGTGTGACTGGGTTGGCGGCCGACAGCTGGATGTCAGTTCTTTCGAGCGGGCGATGTCAGATCGGACGCTGAAGAGCGGCGGGTCTCAATTGAGTGAAAGGGCAGGTGACAAGTCAGACAGCAAAAAAGCCACGCATCCGCGCTTTGCGTTTGCTCAGACTCAGCGAGAGGCGTTGAAAGAGGTCATTCCCTCCATCGCCGATCAGATCTCCGATATCGAATTCGCTTCTGTGTTTTTCACGTTGTTTCCGAATTTTCATCCGTGGGGTTCATTCAATCGCCTGGTCTACCGATTCCGACCCAATGGGCGCAAGGTTGACGAGTGCATCATGGAAGCGATCTACCTCGCACCGATTCCAGAGAATGGTGCACCGTTTACACCGTGCTCGACGATTCACTGGCTGGGTGCGGACGATGACTGGACCGATGCACCAGAGCTGGGCATGCTCGCGAAAGTGTTTAACCAGGATGTGCGCAACCTGCCGTATGTCCAGGAGGGACTGCACACCATGCCAAGGGACTACGTGCAATTTTCCGATTACAACGAAACCAAGCCCAGACACATGCACATGCTGATCGACGAGTGGATTTCGCGACCCTGAGAGCTGATATGTCAGAGGGCGGCCTGCGTGGCGGTATGGACCGAGAATTATGTGAGCGCCGTCACAGGTTGGGCAGGACGGGTTAGCTAACCCGTCAGGACGGCATCACGGACAATGCTGTGATGGAACAGACCGCACCAGCACATTCGATTCCTCTGTCTGCCGATGGCGACGCACAGATCCGCGATCTGCTGCGTCGCATGCCGGCTGTCATAGCCAGAACGTTCACGACGGCCCAACTGCAAGCCATGCAGGATGCCGTGGCAACCCGTCAATGGGGCCGACACCCGCTGGACATCCGGGGTAGTGTGCCAATTGGTCGACACCGATACTTTTTTGCTGTACTCGCCGGTCGCAACCGGCGGGACATGACGGCGCAGGAAAAAGCCTTCGATAATGCCTTTGCGTTGGTTGTCTTGTTGGCTTTCCTGTCCTTTTGCGCGGTGTGTGGCTTCGTGAGCCTCTATCTGCTCAAGTCAGCGCTCGGTATCGATATCTTTGCCGACTATTCACTTGGCTTGTGGAGCTGCGTGCAAAACAACGTTCTGTAGTGCGGTGATTAGAGCGGCAATGATTTCTGCGTGTAGCCTGCCGGCGGATTGAATGCCGAGACATCAATATCTTTACTGACGATCGACGTCACCCTGGATTCGACGGCGACTTGTCCCTTGTCATCATATTCGCGAGTCAACATCGGCATGCCACCCAGCTCACCGATAACTTCATAGCCACTGGTTTTGATGGACTCGGTCATGGACGCCGGCAGTTTGTCGATGACGCCTTGCATGAAGCCGGACATGTCTTCGACTGCGGTCTTCACACGTGCGTCGATGTCAGTCCAAGGCGCGACCCAGAATTCCGAGCGTTTGATCCCATCGACCAGGACTTCGATTTGCCGCGTCTCGTGACCGCCATGAGATGCTCGGATGCCTGTGGATCTGAGCAGTGGGCGTTTGGCTGGTGCGCTTGAGGTTGGCAGCTTATCTTTCAACATGCCTTCCACCATCGCTCGCTGATCGTCTGGCAAATTCGCAAGGACGCCATCGAGTTGTGACACTGCACCGGAGACGGTGGACGCCATACGATCAAGGCTGGCTTTGTCCACTCGCATGAACTCTTTCTTGTCGTGATCAATAGTCACCAGTTCATCGGTACCCCCGCGGAAGACGACGCGGCCATTGCGGTCACCGGAGAGTTCCACCTTGATGGACTGACCAACGATGTCGATCTGTTGTTGCACGGCCGCTGCACCTGTTTCCTTGACTTCGATGTTGATAGCGATGCCCGGCACGGCCAGAGCTGACATGGGCGCGAGACCAAACAACAGCAGTGATCGAAAAAGGAGTGACCGGGTGCGAAGCAGGGTGCTGAACATGAGGTGCAGAAACATCGTGACGTCGATTCCTTGGACAATTTGATCCGGGGATTGATTCAGGAATCAGCCTGAAGTCCCGATTGGTGCTGGCAGTCTAACAGCCCAAGCTGACTGCATCCTGAAGCTTCAACCGGATCGCGCGGGGAACCACCATGGCCCTTTGCCGGCACTGACCAGGACCGCCACGCCAATACAACAAAAACCGGCGCACATCATCCAGGTTGACCAGCCGTAGCTCTCGACCACCCGCGGCAACCCGAGATTCAGGAACAAGCCGGCGATGGGCGAGAGTGTGGCCGTGATCCCGAAGGCGCGACCTACTCCATGTGGAGAAATGCTCTCGGCGGTTTCCGAATACAGGGCGCACCAGGATGGATAAATGAACCCGGCAAAAAAACCGGTGCAGGACCACAACAGGATCAGCGTTGTTTCCGGTGTCCCCACGGGCAAGCGCGAGCCAATGATGAAACAGGTTCCGGTGGTGATCGCACCGAATGCAGTGACCAGCTTGCGCAGTCGCAATCGATCGCTCAGCCAGCCTGATATAAACACACTGGCGGTGAAGACGATCCAGAACGATGACGTCACCGCT
>JAYSTS010000302.1:0-11698 GCA_043719475.1 Gammaproteobacteria bacterium
TCAGCGGCCATGTTGTCGTCCTCGTTGTTGCTAACAGGACGACATACATTACGGACTCAGGCCGCCAGCGGAAGTACGGTTATGGAATGGGCGGTTACGTCTTGGCGACGACGTGCTCAAGCCGTACAAGGTCGCCAAAGCCAAAACCTATCGCCGATTACGAGAAAGCCATGGGTAAACCGGAAAGTTTGACCGACGCGCAACACCAGCCGTTATGGGACAGGCTGGACGCCGTGCGCCACACCAGTCACAACTTCGGCTATGGCGTGGGTGAAGACATGGACGATCTGCTTGTCGAGTACGCGGCCGATGATTGAACGCGATCCGTTGGCCGCGCTGCACACCGAAAACGTCCGCCTGATCGCGCTGCTGGAACACCACAGTATCGATTGGCGTTTGCCGTTTGAGCCAACCCCGCCCGAAACAGCTCTGCCCGTCCCGGAACGAGAACCATCACGTCTTTCCACTGCCGAGAAAGTGGCGCTATTTCGTCGGCTGTTTCGCGGGCGTAGCGACATCTACCCGATCCGATGGGAAAGCAAAACAACCGGCAAATCTGGTTATGCGCCGGCCTGTGGCAATGAGTGGGTGCCCGGTGTTTGCGAGAAGCCGCGTATCAAATGTGGGGAATGCAATAACCGTCTGCTGACTCCATTGTCGGATACGGTCATTTACGAACATCTCGCTGGCAAGCGCACCGTTGGCGTCTATCCGCTGCTGGCTGACGATACCTGCCATTTTCTCGCTGCTGATTTCGATGCAGCACAATGGCGTGAGGATGCCAAGGCGTTCTATCAGTCCTGTCACGAACTGGGTGTGCCAGTCGCCCTTGAAATATCACGCTCCGGTAACGGCGCGCACGCATGGGTTTTCTTCTCCGGCAGTGTATCGGCTCGGGATGCCCGCCGACTTGGCACCGCGATCATCAGCCACACCTGCGCACGCACTCGCCAATTGAAACTCGAATCCTACGACCGCTTGTTCCCCAATCAGGATTCGATGCCCAAAGGTGGTTTCGGCAATCTCATTGCGTTGCCACTGCAGAAACATCCGCGTGAGAACGGATGCAGCGTGTTCGTCGATGCAGACTTACAGCCTTACCGGGATCAGTGGGGGTTCTTGGCCGCCATTCTGCCAATGCCCGTACACGATATCGAACCCACCATCCTGAGAGCGACCGGCAATGCGCACCCGCTTGATGTCACCTTCATCGACGAGGAAGATCAAACGAAGCCGTGGCAAAGATCCGCATCCGGCAGCACAAAGCTAGTCGGGCCGATGCCGAAATCGCTCACGGTGACGCTGGCTAATCTGATCTATTTCGAGAAGGCACAACTCCCGCAGTCACTGGCCAACCGGCTGATTCGTCTGGCTGCCTTCCAGAATCCGGAGTTTTACAAGAAACAGGCGATGCGTTTCTCGGTGTGGGATGAGCCTCGTGTCATCGGCTGCGCCGAGAACTATTCCAATCACATCGCCCTGCCGCGCGGCTGCCTGGATGCCGCGCTTGCGCTACTTCGTGACAACGCGATTGGCTGCGAGCTGGTCGACGAACGATACGTTGGGTCGCCGCTGGACGTGGCATTTGCTGGTACTTTGCGTCTGGATCAAGAATTCGCTGTGGCTGCCATGCTGCGTCACGATGCAGGCGTTCTGTGCGCGCCGACGGCCTTTGGCAAAACGGTTACGGCCGCGGCGATGATTGCGCGTCGAGGTGTGAACACACTGGTGTTGGTGCATCGAACTGAACTGCTCACGCAATGGCAGGAACGCTTGCAATCTTTCTTGTGTGTTGGCAAGGGTGTGGTCGGCACCATCGGTGGTGGCAAGGCGAAGCCAACGGGCAAAATCGACATCGCGGTGATGCAATCGTTGTCGCGTCAGGGCGAAGTGAATTTGCTGGTCGAAAACTACGGGCACGTGATTGTTGACGAATGCCATCATGTCGGCGCGGCATCGTTCGATGCGATTCTGAAGCAGACCAAAGCCAAGTACGTGCTCGGTCTAACTGCAACACCCATTCGCCGTGATGGCCAGCAGCCGATTATTTTCATGCAGTGTGGGCCAACTCGCCACACGGCCGCCAACCCCACCGGGGCGCCGCACGATCTGGCTGTTACGCCATGCACATTGCACTCGCAGATTGACTTGCCGCAGGAAGCTGGCATTCAGGATGTATTCCGCCATCTCGCCATCGATCAAGCCCGAACGGACGCGATTGCCGCCGAGGTCGTAAACGCCTATGGCCAGGGCCGGAAGGTGCTGGTGCTGACTGAGCGCACCGAACATCTCGATGCCATCCAGGCAACCTTGAACGGCAAAGTTTCATCGTTGTTTGTCCTGCACGGGCGGGTAGCCAAAAAGCAGCGTGCCACACTGATCGCAGAACTCAATGCACTGCCACCCGATGCCCCGCGTGTTCTGCTGGCGACTGGCAAGCTGGTTGGTGAAGGATTCGACCATCCACCGCTCGACACGCTGGTACTGGCAATGCCGGTTTCATGGAAGGGGACACTTCAGCAATACGCAGGCCGCCTGCACCGCGAGCATGTCTCCAAGACCGACGTGCGCATCATCGATTTTGTGGACACCGGCCACCCGGCGCTGCTGCGAATGTGGGAAAAACGCCAACGTGGGTACCGGGCGATGGGCTACCGGATGGGCGATGAAAGAGGTGCAAAATAACGCGAAACGCGCACCGTTCCTCGGTATCCCGCGCCCTTCGAACCAACGTGAGCCAAAGCGCTGCTCCAGACAGGCCACCGACACCACGCGCCATATCGGCAGTAGTCGTGCAGCTCGAGGACAATCGGCTGGCACTTCTGACGACTTCTAACGACTTCTGACTAAAGCGGGCTTTAACACTGGCGCTTCTAATTAAAGAATGCTTCTATACATATAGATTGAATTAAAGACATTCTTATTGTGAAGCGTGTCACTGGCACTTACACCACCTCCACGACCTCGGGCGAGCCGGTTCTGGCCTTCGTACCACATCCGCTACCGCCCACCGAACCCGTGCTGGCCGCTGAGTCGTATATCGACCTGAACCATCAAGCGGAGCTCGCGCTCGCCCGCCTGTCCGGCGTGTCTGGCCTGGTGCCATCGGTGGACTGGCTGCTCTACAGCGCTATCCGCAAGGAAGCCTTGCTCACCTCGCAAATCGAAGGCACCCAAGCCACGCTGACCGATCTGTTCGACGAAGAGGCGGGGTTCGCTCTGAGTAACACCGAGGAGGTTGAAGAAGTCACCAACTATTTGCGCGCCTTCCGGCTGGTACGGAACAACCTGCTCGATCCCAATGGGCTGCCCATCAGCGTGCGCCTGTTATGCGAAGCCCACTCCGTCTTGCTGAACGGGGTACGCGGAGCTGGCAAGCAGCCCGGAGAACTCAGGCGCTCGCAAAACTGGATCGGCGGCACGCGTCCGGGTAATGCGGCTTTTGTACCGCCTCCGGCGGATCGGCTGACGAGCCTTCTGGGCGATCTGGAGCAATTCATTCACGATGAGCGGAGCACACTCCCGCCTCTGGTGAGAATTGCGCTCGCACATGCCCAGTTCGAAACCATCCACCCATTCCTTGATGGAAATGGACGCATCGGACGATTGCTGATTGCGGCACTGCTCGAAGAATGGAACCTGCTGCCCGAACCACTGATGTATCTGAGCGGCTACCTTAAGCAACATCAGGCAGAGTACTACCGGCGCCTGTCGATTATTCGTGCCGAAGGAGATTGGGAATCCTGGGTCGCGTTCTTTCTTGAGGGCGTAGCGACAGCCGCCGGCGACGCCGAACGCAGCATCATAACCATCGCCACCCTGGTGTCGGCCGATCGGCGCCGTCTGCTCGAATCCCCCAAGGCAGGCCCCGCAAGCTATCGATTGTTCGAAATGTTGCCCATGATGCCGCGCTTTACCATCATGCGGGTGCGGCAGAAGCTGGATACCAGCTTTCCGACCGCCAGTGCGGCGGTCAATCTACTGGAAGACCTGGGCATCGTCACCGAGATGACGGGGCAAAAGAAAAACCGCACTTTCAGCTACCAGCCATATATCGAGCTGCTGACGCATTGATTTTCAGCGATCGGTGCAGTGGTCATCAGTCCGCATTGATTGACAGTGGGGGCTGACAGTGGAAGCACGCCTGCGGCGAACCCTCCGCGTCCGCCGGCCAATCACATCACGCTTAGTCGCCAAGAATCTCCCGATTGTGCTCCCCCAACCTCGGCGCCCGTCGCGAAATCCGCCACGGTGCTTTTGGCAGGCTGAATGGCGCACCGGGATAGATGACCGTTCGTCCGATGTCCTCATGCAGCACCGGTACCTGCATCCCCCGCGCCTTGAAGTGGTGGTTCTCAAAGGCTTCTTCGGGACTGTTGATGACACCTACCGCCAGCCCGGCCCGTTGGCAGCCTGCGAAAAAATCCTGCGCGCCAACGGTTCGCGCGATCAGCTGCAGACCCTCGCGGCCAGCAGTGAAGATGGCCGTGATCGTATCGTCAATGCCGATGCGGGAAAGATCGAACGGTCCTTCCCAACTGGCGCCCATCTCGAGGAAGACCGCTTCGGGGAATGTTTCTTCCAGCTTCAGCACGCGCAGCCAGGCCAGCAGCTTGGCGAACTCGGCGGGGAATCGAGGTGGCACACCGGTATTGACCCAGCGACCGTCGGCACAACGCATCTGCGTTTCACCGGTAGCCCTGGTGCCTGCATGACGGCCAGTTTGACGCTGCACAGTACCCTGCTCCACTAGCCATGTGTAAGTCGCACCTTCCGTCGTGACGTTTAATGCAGCGCTGATCGAGACGTCGATGAACTGGCCCTCGCCGCTCACACCACGGCTTAACAATGCAGTGAACACGCTCATCACTGCAAAGTGGCAGGCGGTCTGATAGCCCTGAAAGCCCCATCCACGCACCGGTGGCAAGGCGTGATCATCATAACCACAACTCCAGACGGGGCCACTGGACGACATCAACGTAAGATCCGTCTCCGGTAGATCACTCAACGGCTCGGCGCGTCCATAAGGTGTGACGGCCACATGTATGAGGCGTGGATTAACACGGGCGAGTTCCGGATAGTCGATGGCGAGATCCGCAAGCCGACTGATCGGCTCGGATTCCAGCAATACATCTGCCGATGCCAGCAAATTCATGAGGGCAGCACGATCGGTCGCATCATCGAGCGACAGGGTGATGCCACGTTTGCTGGTGTTGTAGTGCCAGAAGTGCAGGCTGCGTTCGATGCCCGGTAGATCGTCGACAAACGGTGGCAACAGCCTGGCGGGCGTGCCTTCGGGTGGCTCAACCAGGATCACGTCGGCACCCATGTCGGCGAGCAGCTTGCCTGCAAAGGCGGTGCGCTCGTGTGCCAGTTCGATGACACGAATTCCCGCTAGCACGCTCACAGCACGCCTGCCGCGCGAAGCCCCTGCACTTCTTCGTTAGAAAGCCCGAGCAAACGGGTGAGAACGTCTTCGGTGTGTTCCGAAAGGCATGGGCCACCGCAGGTGGACCGCCAGTCGGTTCGCGAGAAGTGTACGGGTTGACCGTCAACCCGGACGTTTCCGATGGCGGTGTGCTTCACCGTGGGCCACAGTCCAAAGTCGCCGGTCGTCGGATCCCGATCAATCCGTTCGGCCGGCTTCTGCACCGCGCCTACGGGAATGCACAGCGTGCGCAGCGCCTGTTCCAGTTCGAACTTGTTCCAGGTGCTGCACCATGAGGCCATTCCGGCATCCAGCGCATCCTGATCTTCCAGCCGGGACGCAAGCGTCGCATACGGCTCCGTCCAATCCTGATTGATAAAGCTGGCCAATGCTTGCCACTGCGCATCATCGTGGCAGGCAATCGCAACCCATTCATCCTCGCCAACACAGGGATAGACGCCATGCGGAGCCATCGTGTTGAACTGGCTGCGGTTGCTGTGTACAGGCTTGTCACGCTGACCGCGGCCGTTGACGGTCCAGTCAAGCAGCGCCGGACCATTGAGCGTCAACGCAGCATCTGTGCAAGCGAGGTCAATCCACTGGCCCTCGCCTGTGCGTTGTTTGTGGTACAACGCCGCGAGAATTGCCATGGCCATGTAATAACCGCCGGTGTGGTCCATGTAGGAATATCCCCACCCGGCGGGTGCTTGACCGGCCAGTGCGGAGGTATGCGTGAGGCCGCTCACCGCCTGCACGATGGGTCCCCACGTCTTGAACTGATTGTACGGGCCAACATGGCCAAATCCGCAGTTCGAAACGTAGATGATGTCGGGCCGGATTTCGCACATCTGCGCGTAACTGAATCCCCACTTGTCCAGCACTCCGGCGGCGAAGTTTTCGGTCACGACATCCGATATCGATATGAGGCGGCGCAGGATCTCCTTCGCTTTGTCCGTTTTCAGATTGAGGGTGATGCCGAGTTTGTCGGTGTTGTGGTTGTTGAACGCACCACCAAGATCGATGCCACGTCGCTCGTCTATGAACGGTGGATTGCCTCGCAGGATGTCCCATCGGCCTTGCCGCACCGGGTCTTCGATGCGGATGACCTCGGCACCAAATGCGGCCAGCCATTTGGTTGCGCCGGCACCGGCGAGTTGGCCAGTGAAGTCACAGATGCGGTAGCCGGCAAGGGCCTGGGTCATGTCACACTCGGTATGAATGAATGGGCAAATCTACCGGACGGCCTGGTCGACACACAACACCAAAGCCAGCTTTTACCGAGAAGGCGTTACTGCCCGCATTCAGGCGCCGATCTCTCTCATCCGCCGGCGCCTTCGGCCCGTCGAAGGTACCAATCGAGATAGGTGCCCATGACCGCAGAAAAATCGGGCGTAGCAGCAAGCGTGAGCAGGTGCCGGTAAGACTTCGGGTACTGTGTCTGACCCCCATCACTGATCAACTCCAAGCCTTGTGCAGCCAGTTCATGCCTTGAATGTCCCTCGCGAAGAAACTGCGCGAAGTCGCAGACGAATGAGATATCCGCAATCGACATTGCTTTACCCACAATGAATGAATTGCCTTGTGCCAGTGAGGCTTCAATTCCCGACAGGTAAAACTCATAAGCAGCAGCCATGCGTGCATGACTTTCGGTCGACAGCGCCTTGATTCCCAGCAGATAGACTTGCGCTTCACGCGCAAACACGAGGTTCGCATCCAGGAATGAATCGATGCGCGATGCTTCATAGTCATCCTGACCGTAGAGTTGCCGGCCACTGGCACCGCGACGCGCAACCGCTCGCAGGATGCTGTTCGACTCAAACACGCCGATTACGCCGTCCGGACTGAACGCAGCAGGCACTGTGCCAAACGGATGCGCCTGCAGAAACTCGTTTGTCTTGTACAACGTGCCAGCGAAGCCGCGCCGGGCTTCGCGCGCATGTGGGTTATCAGCAGTGCGTTCATGCTCGGCCATTGGTCTGGCGTTGAAGTCCCACAACCAATGACTGAGCTCACCGGGATTGGCGCCAGACACTTCGACTTCAACTCCACACAGACGCGCAGCGATCAACGCCTTCCAGACACGTGGATTGGGCAGGTAAGAGAAGATTCGAAGTACAGGTTCTGGCATGGAATCCCTTGAGAACAGACCGGCTACGCTTGACGTAAGTTATGCCTTGATCGAAATCGTTTCCAGAAATGCAGGTCGCGCGGACAACAACTGCCAGTACGCGCTGGCATTTGGACAGGTGTCCATCGGCACAAACCGCTGCGCCAGCATCACGGAGTAACCCATCATGATGTCAGCTGCCGTAAAGCTGTCACCCACCAGATAGCGTTGCCCTCGTAGTGCGTCATCGACGGCCTGCAAACAGAGTTGCACACGGCCTTTCATTTCATCTACCACCGCTGAAATCTGCCCTGTTTCGCCAAAGACCCGGCGGTGGTTCACCAACTCACCAATGGGGCGTGCAAAGGTTGCCTCGGCAAACCAGCTCCATTGTTGATACAGCGCGTGGGCCTGCGTGGCTCGTTTCGGTTCCAGGCGGCCATCGCCATAACGATCGAGCAGGTATTGCACCATGGCACCCGATTCAAACATCGTGAAGTCCCCATCCGTCATGGCGGGAACTTTGCCGACCGGATTGAGCTTTCGCCATTCGGCGCTGTTTCTGTACTCAGGCAAAAAGCTGATGGTTTTCACTTCATGCGGCAACTGCAATTCCTTGCACAGCCACACCACTCGCACCGAGCGCGTCATGGGAACATGGTAGATCGTCAACATTGCCTATCTCACGAGTAATCGCTATTTGTCATCCGGTTGAAGTTCCGGCTCGTCATCGGTTGGAGGTGCCACACGACCCTCGGCGATATCGCGCCCACGCTGTCGACGTTCGTTTTCGGCCCTCGCATCTTCAATCACCTCGAGGACTTCATCGAGATCCACAGGTACATCGGGATCAACGAACACGCCGGTCAAGACGGTGGCTGGTACCAGATCTCCAGCGGCAAACAGCGCCCACATCTCGTCTGCATACCGGTGTTCACGCAGCTCCGGCGCAAAGGCTGCAAAGGTTGCGCTCACGTTGGCCACGTCACGCAACAACATCGCTTTGGCGTTGTTGTTAGCCGCGGCTTCAACGGCCTGGGGCAGATCGATGATGACAGGGCCATCACGGCCGAACAGCACGTTGTATTCGGAGAGGTCGCCGTGGACGAGG
This sequence comes from Gammaproteobacteria bacterium, assembly GCA_043719475.1. GTDB lineage: Bacteria > Pseudomonadota > Gammaproteobacteria > Pseudomonadales > Azotimanducaceae > SYFY01. Next base: position 8,647 of record JAYSTS010000302.1, read on the forward strand.
CCTGCACACAGCATTCGCTTGATCTGTTCGATCATGAACGCATGCCAGTGCCTTGCCTCATCTGGTGTGAATTCGATGCTGCCCAGACGTGGGGCTGTATGGCCATCGGCATCTGTCACGAGTTCCATGATCAGTACGCCGTCGACAAAGCCGTAGGGTTGGGGCACGCGCACACCGGCGGTCTGCAGTCGATACAAGGCGTCTACCTCCGTATTCTTCCAGGCCGTTTCTTCTTCCTGACGACCAAAGCTGGTGCGTTTGTCCATCGCCCGGCCCTGTCGGCTGCCACGCACCTGTCGACCCTCACGGTATTGCGCGCGCGCCTGAAAACTGCGCCGCGCCATGTTCTTGTAAACCTTGGCGCAACGTGTCTCGGTACCTGAGCGGACAATGAAAACCGTAGCCTCCTTGCCACTGTCGAGCTGACGTAACACTTCGTCGACAACACCATCGTCGACCAGTGCCTGCAGTTCCTTCGGAATCTTCATCGTGAGTCGCGACCGCGCCGCGGATGTTATGGTTGTTAAAACAAGGTAGTTGAACAGCTTCTCATCCGCGGGGGAAGGCTCGACTTATCTCCAGAACGCAAACCCGGGAAGAATCAGGTCGTACAAGGAACCGATGCACGTAAATCGAAGTGTTCTGCACGCACTCTCCGCCGCCGCCTTGTTCGGCGCGAGCACGCCGTTTGCCAAATTGTTGGTCGGTGAGATTTCTCCCTGGCTGCTGGCGGGGCTGCTCTATCTCGGCAGTGGAATCGGCCTGGCTCTTGTTCGGGTGATTCGCGATGGCGGCTGGAAGCCGTCAGGGCTTCGGCGCCAGGAGTGGCCCTGGCTACTGGGCGCTATCGCCTTCGGTGGCATTCTCGGACCGGTAGCTCTGATGTTCGGCCTGACAGTTACCAGTGGCTCAACGGCCTCCCTCCTGCTGAATCTTGAAGCCGTTTTTACCGCATTGCTGGCGTGGGTTGTTTTCAAGGAAAACGCCGACCAGCGAGTGGTGCTGGGTATGCTGTCAATCATTGCAGGTGGTGTCGTGCTGTCTTGGCCGTCCGACGAGACGACTGCTTCAAACTGGCTCGGGCCATTAGCTATCTTTGCTGCATGCCTCTGCTGGGCAATTGATAACAACCTGACACGTTATGTCTCTGGAACCGATTCGGCCTTTCTAGCGGCGACCAAGGGGTTGATTGCTGGATCCGTAAACTGCGGTTTAGCGCTCCTCGCGGGCCTGACACTGCCCGATGCCGGCACAGTACTCACAACGATGTTCATCGGCTTGATCGGCTATGGCGCCAGCCTGGTCCTGTTTGTTCTGGCACTGCGTGGGCTTGGCACAGCAAGAACGGGCGCATATTTCTCAATCGCCCCCTTCATCGGTGCAAGCATTGCACTCGTGCTGCTGGCAGAACCCACAGGACCGGCTTTCTGGATTGCCGGGCTGCTGATGGGTCTGGGCGTCTGGCTGCACCTGACAGAACGGCACGAACACAGACATACCCACGAGCCGATGGAACACTCGCACATGCACGGCCATGACGAGCATCGCCAACACGGGCATGATCACGACATCGAGGGACAGGAAGCACATGACCATGTGCATCAACACCCGTCAGTGACCCACAAACATCCGCACTACCCGGACATCCACCACCGACACGCGCATTGAAAGCCAACTTCACCAAACCGCTGGCCAGCATACCTTCCGGCATCTGGGTGCTCGGCTTCGTCAGCATGTTGATGGACATCTCATCGGAGATGATCCACAGCTTGTTGCCGCTATTCATGGTTGGAGTTCTGGGTGCGAGTGCTCTGACGGTGGGCCTGATCGAGGGCACGGCCGAGGCAACCGCGCTCATCGTTAAGGTATTCTCCGGTGCGCTCAGCGACTACCTGGGCAAGCGCAAAGGTCTGGCGCTATTCGGCTATGCACTCGGTGCTTTCACCAAACCCCTGTTTGCCATCGCGCCGACCATGGGCTTCGTGCTGACCGCACGATTGCTCGACCGGGTTGGCAAGGGCATTCGTGGCGCTCCTCGTGACGCCCTGGTCGCCGATCTCGCCCCGGCGGAAATTCGCGGAGCCGCATTTGGACTCCGGCAATCACTGGATACCGTCGGCGCTTTCCTCGGACCCTTGCTGGCAGTCGGATTGATGCTGCTCTGGGCCAACGATTTCCGTGCCGTGTTCTGGGTCGCCGTCATCCCGGGATTTCTGGCCGTGGCGTTGCTTCTCTTTGGTGTCCATGAGCCCACACGGCATGAAGGGGAGCGAAAAACCAATCCCATTCGTCGCGAAAATCTGCACCGACTCCTGGCATCGCCCGCCTACCTATGGGTACTCGCAATTGGCGCCGTATTCACGCTCGCCCGGTTTAGCGAAGCGTTCCTGATTCTGCGCGCCGAGCAGAGCGGAATTCCTGTCGCTTTGGTGCCATTGGTGATGGTCGCGATGAACGTGGTCTACGCGAGTTCGGCTTATCCCTTTGGCAGACTCTCCGACCGCATGAATCACAAGACGCTTCTGGCATTGGGTCTGGTTGTGCTAATCGCTGCTGACATCGTGCTGGCCACCAATACCCATTGGACAACAATGCTTACGGGGGTTGCACTGTGGGGAGTACACATGGGTATTACCCAGGGACTGCTCGCGACGATGGTTGCAGATGTCGCACCAGTTGATCTGAGAGGGACCGCGTTCGGTTTTTTCAATCTCGTCAGCGGTGTGGCCATGCTGGTCGCAAGCGTTGTTGCAGGGCTGTTGTGGGATCGTTTTGGGGCGCCGGCGACGTTCTACGCCGGAGCCGTGTTCAGTGTGATCGCTTTACTTGCTCTCACGAGAAAGAACTAACCTCAATTGGACAAAAATTACGCAACCGAAATTGCTGCGCAGGGGTATTTAAGAGCTTCGGAACGATTGACTTTAGAGAAGGTCGGGATCGCAGCGGAAATCAAACCGTGGGGCCACAACCGATGAAGTTGGCAGATTCAGTCATGAGGCGTCGAGTAAAAGCGCCCTGTGGGAGCGGTCTCCTGACCGCGATTTCATTCACC
>JAYSTS010000303.1:0-11593 GCA_043719475.1 Gammaproteobacteria bacterium
GTTCATCGCAGACCACCACCAGGATCTCCTGGGCGGCGCACAGAAAGCTGAGTACCTCATCGGAAATCCCTGCCGCCGTGTCGATCAGCAGGACGTCCATTTGATGCGCAATGTCACTGAACGCACTGATCAATCCAGCATGCTGGCGCGGTCCCAGACGAACCATTTCCTGCATGCCCGATGCCGCCGGGACGATGCGCATCCCCATTGGTCCTTCAATCAACACATCTGCAAGCCCAACACTGCCATCCAGCACGTCCTTGAGGTTGTGCCTGGGTTTCAGCCCGAGCAGGACATCGACGTTAGCAAGTCCGAGGTCTGCGTCGAGAAGTGTTACCCGTCGCCCCAGACGCGCCATGGCAACGCCGAGATTTACGGACACGTTGGTCTTGCCAACACCACCCTTGCCGCCTGTCACTGCAACAACCTGGATCGGTCGTAGGCTTCCCTGCTCCATTACTTTTCGCTCCTGCAATCAAGTCCACCACCGGACCGCGTTGGTGCGATCCACATCGGGCTCGGAGGCGTGGCGCGCTCCTCGCATTTTCCCAGCGTTTCGCGCAATAAAATGGTGGTGCATCCCTGCACCACACAGGAAGGCCTGACTAATCAGACCTTCCTTTAGAAAAATTAGTACGCATTCTAGATCGGTCAACGCCGCGCAGTGCCCATTGGCCGACATTCGCGAAGTTTGCTACACAATGACTGTCATCGATGGTCTGTCCGAAGGCGAGCCACTCAATGGGCCTTGCTGCATGTTCCTCGGTAAGCAGTACCGAAAACACCGCGCCCAGCGTCTCGGCTTGATCGAGTTGCGTCAGCGCGATGACACTATCGGGGCTCGCTCTGTCCAGTGCCTTGGCCAGCAATCGAGGCTGCGCTACCGCGGATAACACCAGGACATCAATCGGCGATCCACGGCTGCGTCTGGTTGTCGGGGGTTCACCATCGGTGTCAATCAGCAGCAGTCGATAACCCTGCCGGCACCAGATCGACAGCTCATTTTCCTCCGTGACATGAAAGTTAACGCCAAGCAACTGTGCCAGATGTGCAAGCTTCAACGTGCCACCAAGCCGATTCTGGTCGGTACTGAGCAGCACAACACCCTCGGTGCCGTGCATCAGCACGAAGGACGTGACGAGCCTTGAAATGAGCGCTGTCTTGCCATGCCCTGACGGACCAATAAAGCGGTACGCACCCGGCAAGAGTGTGCCGGTATCAAAATCTGCGGTGATTGGTCCGCCCGGCTCCACCAGTTGGCGAGCGATCCGTTCGGCAAGCCCGGCACCATCGGTTTCACTGACCAGATGCGCCACAACAGATTCGCTGTAGTCAAGCTCTACCAGAAATTGTGCGTCGGCATTCGTGGATTCGGGTTGAGTCTGGATGCTCTTTGAACTCTTGCGTCCCCACCAACTACCGCCAGAGGGTTCCTGCACCGGCCAATCCACAGTAGCCACTCGACTGCGTGTCGAAGCTTCATTCCCCCATTCCGAATCGAGTCCGGCTCTCGGCCCAGTCGGCCCAGTCGACCCACTCTCCTGGACTGGACCCACCCCAAACCCTGTGGAGCCGAAGGCAGATGGGCTGATTGACTCCTGCGCTACTGCATCCAGGGCAGGTGCCAGATTACTCAGCTGTCGCTCGCTGCAGGCGGTGATCCTGATTCGTCCGTTGTTCGACTCCTGTTTCAGGATCATGGCATCGGGTCCGAAGGCTGCCCGTACATCGGCCAGAACCGAACGCATCACACCGCCTGTGAACTGTCGAATACCCAGTTCTTCATTCTTGGGTTTAACAGCCGCTGCTGACTTTGACTCCTGCGTCGAAGACACCGCTGAAGATTTGCCTCGCATCCTGACTCTCCCTTGTCTGCACTTGTTCTGACAAACTCAACCAGCCCGATCTCAATCATCCCAGCCTCAGCCAGCGCGTCCGATGGTAGCGATGACGGTGATCTGCTTGGTTTCCGGAATCTCCTCAAAGGCGAGGACATGAATCACCCGCCGTGACAGCTTCACAAAACGTGCAAGCATCCCTCTCAAAGTAGCAGACACCAGCACAACTGCCGGCTTACCGGCGATTTCCTGCTTTTCCGAGGCTGCAATTAGCGAACGGGACAATCGATCAGCCAATCCTGGCTCAAGAACAGGCGCCTGATCGCTCCCCTGTCGACGTGCCTGATCCAGCAATTGTTCAAGCTCGGGCTCAAGCGTGATGACGTCCAGGCTTTGCTCTGCGCCGTAAATGCCCTGCACGATCATGCGTCCCAGTGAGGCCCGAACAGCCAGCAGCAGAAGTGCCGGATCCTTGCTCGTTGCAGCCGCATTGGAAATTGATTCTGCAATCGTGCGCAGGTCCCGAATGGGGATTTTCTCCGCCAGCAGGTTTTGCAATATTTTCAGCAGAATGGATAGCGACACGGCACCCGGCACCAGCTGTTCGGCAAGTTTCGGCGCCGATTCGCCCAGCATATCCAGCAACTTCTGCACTTCATCGTGGCCTAGCAGTTCTGCAGCGTGATCCTGCATGATCTGATTGAGATGAGTGGCTACCACCGTGCTTGCATCAACAACGGTATAACCCAGAGACTGCGCCGATTCTCGCTGTGTTCCATCAATCCAGACGGCAGGCAAACCAAAGGCCGGGTCTTTGGTGGCGATTCCATCAACACGGCCGAAGACTTCGCCCGGATCGATCGCCAGAAACTTGTCGTTGTAAATCTCGGATTCACCCGCCGTGACACCCAGCAGCGTGATCCGATAGCCGTTTGGCAGCAGGTCAAGATTGTCCCGTATGTGTACTGAAGGCACGAGAAAGCCAAACTCCTGGGACAGTTTCTTACGCACGCCCTTGATGCGCTTCAAGAGATCCCCACTTTGATTGCGATCAACCAGCGGTATCAGACGATAACCAACCTCCAGACCCAGTACATCAACTGGCGCGACGTCGTTCCAGCCGACATCTGCGTTCGAATCGCTGGCCACCGGCGCGACGGCGACCGGGTCACTCTCCGTTACCACGGGCTTTTTCATACGATCGGCAATCACCCAGGCACCTGCGCCTGCAATCAGCGCCAGCGTAATGAAGATGAAATGCGGCATGCCAGGCACCAGTCCAAGTATGAACATGATGCCAGCCGACATACCAAGCGCACGTGGATCAGCAAACATCTCGCCCATGATCTGCGAACCGACATCGTTCTCGCCGCTCACCCGGGTCACGATAATCGCGGCTGCGGTAGACAAGAGCAACGACGGAACCTGCGCCACCAGTCCGTCACCAATCGCCAGGAGCGTGTAATTTTGCAGCGCGACCGCAAATTGCAGATCGTGTTGGGCCATGCCGATAAACAATCCACCAAACACGTTGATCAGCATGATCAGGATTCCGGCGATCGCGTCTCCACGAACAAACTTGCTGGCGCCATCCATCGAACCATAAAAATCCGCCTCTCTGGAGACATCTTCCCGTCGTTTCTTGGCCTGCGTCTGGTCGATGATCCCCGCATTCATATCGGCATCAATAGCCATCTGCTTGCCTGGCATCGCATCGAGGGTAAACCTGGCACTGACTTCAGAGATCCGGCCTGCACCCTTCGTGACGACCACAAAATTGATGATCACGAGAATGATGAACACGACCAATCCGACAACGTAGTTACCGCCAACCAATACTTCACCAAACGCTTCGATGACGTGGCCAGCAGACGCACCGCCGTTGTGGCCTTCTAACAGGACTACCCGGGTCGACGCGACGTTCAGTGCCAATCGCAGTAACGTCGCTATCAGCAACACGGTTGGAAACGCAGAAAATTGCAGGGGCTGCAGCGCGTAGATGCTCGCCAGCACGACCACCAGTGAAAGTGCAATGTTGAAGGTAAAGGCGACGTCCAGAAGCCACGTCGGAACCTGAATGGTCATCAGTGCCAACAACAACAGAAGCAGAGCTGGAATGCCCAGGCCAGCTTGCATGATCCGACTTATCATCGAGGTTCTCCGGGGTCTTCATTCGCAGGGCTTGCTCCCGTCGCATCCTTGCGGAATTCCTGCGGAATCTGTGCAGCACGGTAGACCGGCACTTCCGGCACAGCGCCGGCACGATAGGACTTGAGTTGATAGACGTAAGCCAATACCTGAGCCACAGCGACATACAGCGCCTGTGGCACTTCGCCACCGACCTGTACGGTGTAAAAAAGAGCGCGCGCAAGCGGCGGAGACTGGACCTGTACCACACGATTGGCTCGGCCAATCTCCCGTATACGCATGGCCATTTCATCAACGCCTTTCGCCAGGACCATTGGCGCACCGTTTCGCGCCGAATCATATTTGACTGCCACGGCAAAGTGCTCAGGGTTGGTGATGATCACATCGGCTAGTGGTACATCCGCAAGCATGCGTCGGCGCGAAATTTCCTGTTGCAACTGACGGACGCGTGATTTCACCTCCGGCTTGCCCTCCGAGTCTTTCATCTCATCGCGCACTTCTTGTTTGGTCATACGTAACTTTTTGTTGAACGCCGCGATCTGATAGGGCACATCGATCGCGGCAACCACCGCGAGAGAACAACCGATCAGCAACAACGAAAGGCCAACAATGCGTGATCCTGACGACAGCGCTGCTTCCATCGGCAGCTGGCTCAGTGCCATGGTCTCGCCCAGCACCGTCCACATCACACCAATGGACACACCGGTAACCAGCAGAAACTTGGCAATGGATTTCACGAGCTCGATCAACGACTGAACCGAGAACATGCGCTTTAAACCGGACAGCGGATTCATCCGGCTGGCTTTGAAGCCGATGGCCTTGGACGACAGAACCAGGCCACCGATGGCCAGAGACGAGACAAGTCCTGCAAACATCATGAGAATCAGAAGCGGCAATACAGACCAGATCAGCGCACTCATTCCCAATTGGAGCGCTTCAAACATCCCTGTTTCTGGCGTCGCTATACGTTCGAAGATCTGGCGTGTCGCCTCAGCCAGCTGACGTGCACTGGCTGGCGCCAGAAACCAGATGGCGGCCGCACCGGCGATTACCAGGGACATGGTATTGAGTTCGCGGGAACGAACCGCCTGACCCTCTTCACGGGCCTTGTCCTTTTTGCGAGACGATGCGTCTTCACTACGTTCCTGACCATCATTCTCTTCGGCCATGGTTATTGCACCCAGCCGGAAGTGATCTGGAACAGTTCATTGGCGAGCGATTCGAAGTGTGGCTGCCAGCCCGCGAGCATGATCCAGACGATGAGTAGTCCAAACAGGAGAGAAAACGGAAAACCGAGCGAGAAGACATTGAGCTGAGGCGCGGCTCGACTCATCACCCCGAATGCGATGTTCACCACCAGCAATGAAATAACTGCCGGCATGGCGATCATGACACCCCCCATGAACATCCAGCTGCCCATCTGAACCAGCGCCCCGGCTAGTTCATCAATCGGCATGTTGACCCCAAGCGGATGCACACGAAATCCTTCAACCAGCACTGACAAGAGCACCAAGTGGCCATTCATGCTGATGAACAGCAGCGTGACCAGCATGAGAAAAAACTGGCTCCAGATGGTGACCTGAACACCATTGCCTGGATCAACCATGGCGGCAAAACCAAGACCCATCTGCATGGCGATGAACTGACCGGAAATGACAAAGATCTGGAAGAACATGATCGTCGCAAAGCCCAGGGCGACGCCGGCAAAAAGCTGCAAACCACCGTTGAGCATGACCCCAAGATCAAAGCCCTCCATGACCGGCGGAGCATCCAGCATCGGGGCAACAGCTACCGACATGACCCAGGCCATGGCCAGACGGATTCGTCGTGGTATCAGCTGATTGCCAAATATGGGTACCACCATCAGAAAACCGCCAATGCGCAGAAAGGTCCATAGTACCTGCCAAAACCAGGTCACAAGTTCGTCAACGGGGAGCTGCATGTCAGCCGACCATCTGCGGGATCTTGTCAAACAGGCCATGTGTGAAGTCGATGATGGATCCCATGATCCACGGTCCTGCCGCCATCAGCGTCAGCAGGGTCGCGAGCAACCGCGGCAGGAACGACAGCGTCTGTTCGTTGATCTGGGTGGCCGCCTGAAATATAGAAACAATCAGTCCAACCACAAGACTCGGCAGCACGGCGACACAAACGATGATGACCACCAGAAAGAGCCCTTCGCCGAACACGGAAAGCGCGTCACCTGGGGTCACGCCGATACTCCGAAGCTGGAAGCAAGTGTCCCCATGATCAACACCCAGCCATCAACCAGCACAAACAGCATCAGTTTGAATGGCAGGGAGATGATGAGCGGCGACAACATCATCATACCCATGGACATCAGTACGCTTGCCACCACCATGTCGATGACCAGGAACGGAATGAACAGAATGAAGCCGATCTGAAAGGCCGTCTTGAGTTCAGAAGTCATGAACGCCGGTACCAGAACAAAGAAGTCGACTTCGGCCTGCATGTCGGCATCGGAATCGCTTTCGAGTTTCTGGCCCGCCAATCCGAGAAACAGATCCAGATCATCTTCTCGGGTCTGCGCCAGCATGAAACGTTTGAGCGGCACGGATGCTTCCTTCAAGGCAGCCTCCGGCGCCATCGTTTCAGCAAGATAGGGTTCCAGCGCCTGAGTGTTGATTTCCTTCAGCACCGGACTCATGACAAAGATGGACAGGAACAACGCAAGACCCACCAGTATCTGGTTGGACGGTGTCGATTGCATGCCAATCGCCTGCCGTAGAATTGCAAACACAATGACGATGCGCGTGAACGAAGTGAGCATGATCATGGCCGACGGTAACAACGTCAGCGCTGTCATGACTGCCAGGATCTGCAGACTGACACCGTAACTCTGCTCGTCGCCTGTACCGGTGATGGTCACCGCCGGGATCTGCGGTAGCGCCATCGCGATGTCTGGGCACAGGAGGCCCGTGATCAACAAGCCTATCCACGTACTCGTCCGGGCGTTCATGCTACCGCTCCAGTGTGTGCAACAGGCTCGGCTGCCAATTCAGCCTGCACGAGCGCCGTCGAAAATTTGGTTTGATCGGGATCGAGTCGATTCTGCTGTCCGTGTGGAATGGTGCATAACGGAGTCATGCTTTGGGCATTGATTCCGATGAGCACACGGGTGCCTTCCACCTCGACCAGTAACAGCTTCTCCTTGGGCCCTAGAAATCGTGTCGCGATAACCGCAATGGCGTTCGCGTCAAGAGTTCGCCCCGTAGTCAGGCGTCGCGCGAACCAGGCCATCAGGAAGATGAGCCCGACGATGAAGGCGAGAACCGTAACGATCTGGAGGTAGTCGGCTTGCATGTCAGTTCAGACTTTGCAGGCGCTGCTCCGGGCTAATCACGTCAAGCAGCCGCACACCGAACTTGTCATTGACGACGACGACTTCACCCCTCGCGACCAGCGTGCCGTTGACCATCACATCCAGGGGCTCGCCCGCTGTCCGCGACAGTTCGACAATGGAGCCCTTGTTGAGTTTGAGCAGCTTGCGGATGCTGATGTTGGTGTTACCGACCTCCATCGATAACCGCACCGGAATGTCCAGTACCACATCCAGGTTTTGCGGTCGGCTCGCTTCACGCGACATCGGTGACTCTTCGCTACCTGCTCTGACGTTTTCGTCTGCCATCACTAATCTTCCTTAACGAGGTACATCTTCAAGAAATTCGAGGGCAAGATTGCCGCGCGACTCACCGAGCTTGGCCATGAACACCGGGGCTGAGCCCACCATGACTTCATGCATTTCCGGCATATCGAGTTCAATGACGTCACCCACCTGCATCGACAACAATTCCCGCAGTCGCAAGCGACGGCTGGCAATCTCGCAATTAACCGGCACATCCGTTTCCAGCAGCCGCTGTTCCAGCTGAAGGCTCCACTCGTTGTCGATTTCTTCGCCATCAATGCGAATGCGACTATCGAGAATGCTGCGGAACGGCTCGAGCGCCGTATAAGGGATGGCGATATGCATCTCACCACTGCCGGATTCCAGCGCCAGTCGAAACGTCGTGACCATCAAGACGTCATCGGGATTGAACTGATTGAGTAGATTCGGATTGATTTCCCGGCCAACCACCTCGACTTGAATGTCGAGTACCTCGGCCCACGCCGATTTATAAACTTTGGCCAACAATTCATGTACGCGGTCAATCACTCGACGCTCGGTTGGCGTAAAGTCACGACCGTCGATGTCTGCCAGTTCACTGGTTCCGCCAAACAGTCGCTCCACCATTCGATAGATGAGCTTGGCGTCCAGTACGATCAGACAGGCACCGACAAAAGGGGTGATGCGAGTAAGACCGAGACTTGTGGGAACAAACAACGACTGGGCATATTCGGAAAATTTGAGGACTTGGACACCGCCCGCGCCAACATCGATCTGGAAGCGCAGCAACGAGAACATTTCGACGCGAAACTGACGCGCAAATTTCTCGCCGATCAGTTCCAGGGTCGGCAATCGACCGCGGACCACACGATCCTGACTGGTCAGGTCGTAATGACGGACATCCGCCGCTGTCTCACCGGAATCATCTTCGGTGTCGACATCTCCGCTGCTGACGCCAGACAGCAGTGCGTCGATCTCTTCTTCTGACAGGACGTTTCGATCAGCCATGACAAACCCTGCTTACTGCAGAACAAAGGTTGAAAACAGGATCATCTCGGCTTTTGCGTCAACGCCTTGTTCTTTCAGAATGGCATTTACGGTTTTGCGCAGTGCTTTTTGCAGCGCTTCCTTGCCTGCCTGCGTCTGCAGATCAGCAAATTCCTGGGCCGATAGTGTGTCCAGCAACTTTGCACGTACCAGCGGTGCATGCGCGGTGATGGCTTCCATCACCGCCGGATCTCGTGCCATCAACGCAAGTTCAGACTGCAGAAATCGTGGTTTGTTGGCTACCAGGTAGTTCACGACGAAAGCCGGCGCGAAGGTGATATACATGGCTTTGGTATGAACTGGCTCCTTTGGCTCTACATGCTCCCCATCGGCTGGATTGAGCAGGAACATCGTTCCACCAACACTTGCGCCGATGGCCAGAACCAGTACAGCGGCAAAGATCATGATCATCTTCTTGTTGTTGGGCGCTGCAGCGACTTCTGTCGCTTCTGTCTGCGCAGGCGCTTTGGGAGCTTGCTTTTTGGCTGCCATGTCAGTTTTCCGTACCAGATCCATTGGAAATTCGTGTTCAGTGCGTCAACAAGTCAACGCGCCATGAATCGAGTCTAGTACGTAAATTTGAATCTGCCGGAAAGCGGGCCGTTTGACGCCATTAAGTTGGCGCTTGGTTTATTCTGGACGAAAGGGATTTTGGTCGATTCGACCCGAGAGCCTGCAAAGCAGGCATTGGGTATTACTTTTTCACATCAGGCGCGAGTGTCGATCAACCGATCCGAGGTTACTGAAGGACGAGGATCAGAGGGTCTATCCAGCCCTGCTCCCGTGTCGCCTTGCGCGAATTGACCTAACAAAGCGTTCGACGTCTCGTCACGAGCCTGTCGATCACTTGCCCCACCCGTGCCGACGCTGATATCCCCAAGGCTGATACCCTGGGATTCAAACATCTGCCGAAGCCTCGCGAGATTCTGTTCCAGAAGATCACGGGTGGCACCTTCCCGTGCATGGAAAACCAGGCTCATCTGTTCACCTGATCGCAGCTGGACATCCACCTGCCCAAGTTCTTCTGGAAACAACGACAGTGTCATGCGCTGTACAAGATCACCCATACCCGCTGCGTTGAAGCGCAGCGATTGAGCATGCATTCTGCCTACATGAGCAAGTATGTGGTCAGGGAGCTCATCCGTCGAACGCAGCCAGACATCAGATTTGGCCGTGGCGACGGTGGGTCGCTGCTCTGACAAAAGAGTGGTCTTGTCAGCATTCGACTGCTGCGCGGGATTGGTTGCGGCATCATGCTGCCGGTTCTCAGTCAGTGCCGCACCGCGGATCAGACTATCGAGCGTCGATCCGCCAGACGCGGACAATGCATTCGACTCACGCATGATGGCAGTGCCAAAGTCCTGGATCCTGAAGCCCTCATCAAGGAGTGCGTCAACGTCGATGACGTGATTGACGGCCAGATCGGGTGACAATGATCTCAACGACTTGTCATTGGCGAAGCTTGAGCGAACGAGTTCAGCCGGACTCACACTCAATACTTCCTCCAACAGCTGATTCAGATCGGCTCCAACAGGAATGGCGCTGGCGGAACTGGATAACTGCAGAGCGTCAAGCTGACCGGCAGGCGCTGCCGGCAACGCGGTGATAGCGGTTGGTGATGTGCTCAGCGTCCGCAAGAGATCGAGACCTGAAGACAGAGCTCGCTGTGCAGCCAGTTGCGAACCAGAGGCATTCTGGTTCATTTCCAGTGCTGGCACTGGCAGATCTGCAAGCGTCGACGGCGAGCCAAACCGCGCGGTCAAGGGCGCGGTCAAGGGTGAGGTAAGAGGTAAGGTAAGAGGTGAGGTAAGAGGTGAGGTCGAAGGTCTAGTCAAGTTTGCACCAGCGTTAAGCGGATCATTCTGGCCTGCCGCGTCCAACAATGAACGCAAGCGGTTTAGTACTTCGGTGATGGCTTGCGAAATCGGTGTGGAGGAAGCGGGGAGTCCTGGCATCGCGGTAACCAACGACGAACCGGAAAGCTCTTCGACACTCCCGACTCCGCTGTCAGTTCCCATCGCTGCAGCAGGCAAAGCCGCTGACAAAGATGACGACGCTAAAGATCGGGAAGCCAACGACTTCGCCACATCGGTTAACGCTAAATAGGTTGCGACATCTCCAGTGACACCCGGATAACCACCCGTCACTGCGGAAAACACTACCGGATCCAGACCTCGAGCATCAAAAATTGGTTTTTGCACCAGTGTGGAAGACAATTCATCGGCGAGACGTCCAAGCTCAAACGCGGCAGCCACCAGTTGCGATGTCAATTCATCCGGCAGGTTATCGCCGTTCGTACCGGCAACTTCCTGCAGGGGCGCAACCTCTTCAAGGATCGCCCAGACTTCCGCCAGCAACGCCGCATCCAATGGCTTTTCTTCAACCGAGATTAGAGACAATGGACCTTGGTCAGATTGATCGTTGATGTCCTGCGGAACTTGCATTTGCGAATCATCCGACACACCGGGCTGCTGCATTTCACGCGCATAAATGGCAGAGAACGCCGCACTGGTGTCCGAATGTACCGAACCGACGGTTTCACTCGATGATGCTGGGGGGGTATTCAACAGGCTTCCAATAGTGGTCTGCACAGCGGTCCCTCGTTAAGAACGTCAATGCGTTCCATGACTTGATTTTTCAAAGCTAACGCGCGCGTTCAAGAACGCCTGAAGCAGCGCATGAACAATTCGCGCGCGGTATCTGATAGCTGGTGAGCAAAGAGTGTGCCAACTTGTTTTCGCAGGCTACCCGCGGGATAGCCCGCACTATTCATGAAGGATCGTAGCGAGGGCGTCGAGAGTAGTGAAAACGCTGGGTGGCGCGGACCTGTGCGCGCACAGGCGTGCTTGACAGCACGTCGAGCACGCGGAGGGAGCACGCCCTGTGTTTTTGCTGCTATCGCTACGCCCGTGGCGTCCGCAGTAGGTCATTCATG
>JAYSTS010000304.1:0-2141 GCA_043719475.1 Gammaproteobacteria bacterium
CCACGGGTTCACCGCCGGGAACAGAAGGCACCTCCCAGCGACAGGACACAGCGACCGTCACTATCGAAGTGCCTACCGTGTTGAAGCGAATCACCACCACCTCGCTGCCGGAGACGCCTGACGGTATGGCGGACACCGTCGGTGATCCGCGGCCGTCGACGATTGGCGAGCGCGTGCGCTATAGGCTGCAAACCAGAATTCCAGAAGGGTCCTTGACCACGGTGTCAGTCACCGATCAACTCCCAACAGGCATGATCTATGTCGCCGGCACGGCGCGAATCGCTCTGGTGTCTGACAACAATGGCATTACGGCGACGCCCGCGCTGAGCTGCGCCAGTGGGACCGCAGGCAAGAGTGGCAACGACACGACCATCGCCTCGGTCGCACCGGATTGTGCCGTCGAGCCGATGGGAGGCCCGTTTGTGTCCGGGACGGATCCGGTCTGGAATTTTGGCAACCTGACCACCAATGATGGCGATGTCAACGCCGAATACGCGCTCATCGAATACGAGGCGGTGGTGGCCAATGAACTGAGTGGTCAGGATGGGGTGGTGATGTCCGGGCCCTATGGTCTGGTCAGCGGCGTTGCCAGCCTGGTTTCAAACGTGGTCGCGAATGTGATTCGTGAACCACGCGCGTTAGTGACGATCACGGCAAATCCGAATCCAATCGATAATCGTACTGCTGCCTCGCCGGTAACTCGCTTCACCGCTCTGATTGAAAATACGGGCACTGCGGCCGGTTTCCAGATTGGGGCACCGACCAGCGGTGGGTACTCGCTGACCTTGCCACAGAACATTGGCAGCATTGTTCCGGTTTCCGTTCTGGCGACAGGCAACGTGTTTCGTAATGGCACAACCACAACACTGACTACGGCCGATCTGTCAGTGACAACGACACTGACGACGGGCGACACACTGACGGTGGGCTCCTTGTTGCAGATGGCAGCGGGCGCCTCGCTGCGCATCGAGTTCGATGCAACCTTGCTGCCTGCATTCGGCACCGGCGTGACGTTAAGTGGCGCCACCAGTATTGCCTATGCGAGCTTGCCTGCAGGGTCAGAGCTGAATGGAACACGAACCGATGCGAGTCTGGCAACGAGTGCAGGGAATGCACCACTGACCAGCAATGCGGCACTGAATGACTATCGCTCGGAAGGCATGTTTTCGATCAGCACGCTCGCTGAAGCACCGGCGATCGACATCGTGCATGACGTGAGTGCAGGTCCAGCCCAGATCGGCGGCGGACAGCACACACTCACCTATCGTCTGACCATAACCAATACGGGTGACGTGAACCTCGACAATCTGTCTCTGGAGGACAGTCTCGATGTCACTTTTGGGGCTGGCAACACCAGCATCAGTGCGGTGCGTGTGACGAGCCCTGGTAATTCCTTGCTGACCGATCCAGCGTTTGCAGGCACGCCGGGTGCGACGCAGCTGTTATTACCAGCCAGCACACTGGCGGCAGGTGTCAGTGGTGTGGTCGAAGTGGACCTCGTTGTGCAGCGACCAGCGGGTACCTATGGAAACGCAGCGACGGTCAGTGGTCGCAGCGTACGATCTGCAGTAGTGGTCACTGATACCGACAACAGCGATGTGCTGCTGACCAGCAACAACGCGCGACTTGGTCTGGCCAAGGCAGCCGGCGGCAGCGTTGCCAATCTAGATGGCACGTTCAGTTCAACGATCACGCTGACCATGACCAACATGGGCGCAGAGGGTTTATCGAACATCGGGCTGGTCGACAACATCGCCGTGCGTATCGCCCCTGCGCTGATAACCAGAGTTCAGAATGTAACGATTACCGGTGCGTTGTCGGCACTGAATCCGGGTTTCGATGGTTCGGCCAACACAGAGCTTCTGGCGCGAACCCAGTCACTGGCACCAAACGATTCGGCGACGATCACCTTCACGCTGGTCTTCAATCCAAACGGCAACACAGGTCCATTTCAGAATTTGGCGGTTGTTTCCGGTGAGAGCCCTGGCAATCCGACGCCGGGTACACCAAATGTAACCGACACGTCGACCAACGGGCTCAATCCAGACCCGGATGGCAATGGCATTCCAGGCGACAATGCAGAGCCGACACCCATTACGTATACCCCCGGCACAAATGGCAGTGTGGACATCACTGACCAG
>JAYSTS010000305.1:0-4492 GCA_043719475.1 Gammaproteobacteria bacterium
GGCAGTGCGTTGTCTCGCAAGGTCATCGATGACTACACCCAGTTCGTCGCGCGTTATGGGGCCAAGGGTCTGGCCTACATCAAGATCAACCGGCTCGCCGATGGTGTGGCCGGATTGCAGTCACCCATTCTCAAGTTTCTGCCTGAGACCGTAGTGGCCGAAGTGCTGGCTCGTGTCGGCGCACAGGACGGCGACGTTGTATTTTTTGGCGCGGATCGAAGACAGGTGGTCAACGACTCGATGGGCGCACTGCGAAACGAACTCGCAGCCGAACTCAAACTGCTGCAAGGCAGTTGGGCGCCTTGCTGGATCGTCGACTTCCCCATGTTCAACATGGGCAAAGATGGAACGATCGGTGCCGAGCATCATCCGTTCACCAGACCGAATGCGTCACCGGAAGAGGTGCTGGCCAAACCACTGGAAGTCAAAGCCAATGCCTACGACATGGTGCTCAATGGATATGAACTCGGCGGCGGCAGTCTGCGGATCCATGACGCGCAGATGCAGGCTGCGGTGTTCGAAGTATTGAAGATGGGTCAGGAAGCACAATCGAAGTTCGGCTTCCTGCTCGATGCGCTGACCTTCGGTTGCCCACCGCATGGTGGTATTGCGCTCGGTCTTGATCGAGTGGTCATGCTGATGACTGGTACGCCATCCATTCGTGACGTCATCGCGTTTCCAAAAACCCAGACCGCTGCGGACCTCATGATGTCTGCTCCGAGTGAAGTGGATGATCATCAGTTGCGAGAACTGCATTTGCGGATCCGTCGGGACGCCTGATGATGATCCGATGCAGCAAGGCAGAGCCTGCAGGTGGCCTGAATTTGTTGGCGCGGCCTTGTTGATAACCAGTCCGCTTTCTAACCGGTTGGCTGGCGGTCGAACATGGTGACACGCGTGCTGGGCATCGATCCTGGATCGCGGCTGACCGGTTACGGCGTGGTCGATGTGGAGCAGGGGCGTCTCACCTATGTCGCAAGTGGCTGCATTCGGACCGTGGTCGGCAACATGGGCGAGCGATTGCACGAGTTGCATCAGGGTCTCATGGAAATAGTCGGCAGTTTCCATCCGGATGATGCGGCGATCGAACAGGTCTTCATCGCCCGCAACCCAGCTTCAGCTTTGAAGCTTGGCCAGGCGCGAGGTGTTGCTCTGGCCGCCTGCATGTCCGGCGGCGTGGCGATGTATGACTATGCAACGAGGCAGGTGAAGCTTGCGGTCGTTGGCACAGGCAAGGCGGGCAAGGAGCAGGTTCAGCACATGGTGCAAGCGTTGCTCAAACTGCCGGGCTCACCGCAGGCCGATGCCGCGGATGCACTTGCGATCGCCATCTGCCACATCAATACTCGCGGCCTATGATTGGTCGTTTACAGGGCAAGCTGATAGAGATCGTCGATAGTCTTGCACTGGTCGATGTGTCTGGTGTCGGCTATGAGGTTGAACTTACCCAAGGGGCTCGCGCTGGCCTCGGACTGCCCAACAGCGACGTTCTGTTGTATACCCACCTCGTGGTCCGTGAAGACGCGCACCTGCTTTTCGGTTTTGCCTCTCGTCTGGAACGGGATGTGTTTCGGACGCTCATTCGTGTCAATGGGGTTGGACCCAAACTGGCCATGGCCCTGCTGTCGAGCCTGACGGTCGCCGAGTTGGTTGGCGCCGTTGCCGGAGGGGAGACTGCGCGGTTGACGCGTGTCCCCGGGGTTGGCAAGCGGACCGCCGAGCGCCTGCTGGTTGAACTCAAGGACAAACTGGAAGGGCTGGTTCCCTCAGGTGCGGTTCAGGCAGTTACGCCTATATATAGAAAGAGTCAGGAAGGGCAACGCGAAGCACTCGCGGGCTTACTCGCACTCGGGTATCGATTGCCGGAAGCAGAAAGAGCGCTGGCAGCGGTTCCGGAACATCTGGTCGATGCTGAATCGATCATTCGTCAGGCACTTCGACAATTTGTCAAAGATGGAGGCGGGTCGTGAGTATCGAGCCTGATCGACTGATCGCGCCGCAGGCCAAAGATCAGGAGCAACGTTTTGATCGCGCGCTTCGGCCGCGTTCGCTGGCAGAGTACATAGGTCAAAAACCTGTCAAAGAGCAGATGCATATTTTCCTGACTGCTGCCCGCCAACGCGGAGAGCCGCTCGATCACACCCTAATTTTCGGGCCGCCAGGTTTGGGCAAGACGACCTTGGCCAACATCATCGCCAGTGAAATGGGTGCGGAGATTCGAACGACTTCCGGCCCGGTGCTGGAACGACCCGGCGACCTGGCCGCTATCCTGACTAATCTGAATGACGGGGATGTCCTGTTCGTCGACGAAATTCATCGTCTGAGCCCGATCGTCGAAGAAATCCTGTACCCGGCGATGGAAGATTTTCAGCTCGATATCCTCATGGGCGAAGGCCCCTCGGCTCGTTCGCTGAAGCTGGAATTGAAGCGCTTCACGCTGGTCGGTGCGACCACCAGAGCCGGATTGCTGACGTCTCCGTTACGCGATCGGTTTGGTATTGTTCAACGGCTGGATTTTTATACCGTTGATGAACTGACTGAAATCGTCGCCCGGTCAGGTGCGAAACTCGGCATCACCATCGACAGCGAGGGCGCGCGAGAAATTGCTGCGCGGTCTCGCGGAACTCCACGCATCGCCAATCGATTACTCCGGCGAGTGCGTGACTTTGCGGAAGTGCGAGGTGATGGGACTGTAAATCGTGGGTTAGCGGATGCCGCTTTGAACCTGCTGGAGGTGGATGAAGCTGGCTTCGACGCCCAGGACCGGCGTATGCTGCGCGCCGTCATCGAGAAGTTCGGTGGCGGTCCGGTAGGGGTCGACTCGCTGGCCGCAGCGATGAGCGAAGAGCGCGACACGATTGAAGATGTCCTCGAACCGTACCTGATCCAGCAAGGTTTTCTCAAGCGTACACCGCGTGGCCGAGTGGCAATGCCACGTGCTTATCTGCACCTGGGGTTACCCATGGCAGAAGGCTCGGTTCAATCGCAAATCGAAATCTGACGGCAGGCAAGGAGTCCTGATGCCGGAACAACTATCCATATTCGAACTCGTCGCGAATGCGAGCCTGCTCGTCCAGCTGGTGATGCTGGTGCTGCTGATCGCGTCCGTCGCCAGCTGGATGATGATCTTTCAGCGCTGGATCTACCTGCGCAAGGTCACCAGCGACGTCGAGCAATTTGAAGAACACTTCTGGTCTGGCATTGACCTTCGCAAACTCTATGGTCAACTCGAGGGTGCAGAAGATCTGTCCGGCATCGAAAAGATCTTCGTCGCGGGCTTCAAGGAATTTACTCGTCTTTCCGAACAGGCGGGCGGTGATATGGAATCCATCATGCAGGGCGTACAGCGTGCCATGCGGATTGCGGTCAGCCGTGAAGAAGAGCAACTGGATCGCAGTCTTCCCTTTCTGGCGACGGTGGGTTCGACCAGCCCGTACGTTGGCCTGTTTGGCACCGTCTGGGGCATCATGAACTCGTTCCGGAGCCTCGCCAACATGACACAGGCAACGCTTGCGTCAGTTGCTCCCGGTATTTCCGAGGCGCTGGTTGCAACGGCGATGGGATTGTTTGCGGCCATTCCCGCTGTCATTGGCTACAACCGTTTTTCGGCGCGTGCAGACGTGATGATGGGTCGCTATCAGACGTTTTCAGACGAGCTGACGACACTCCTCCAGCGTGCCGCTCACGCCCGCCACGCGAAGCGGGACTAGTTCCTTCAACGCTTACCAGACCTCATCAGCGACCCACAGGTTGAAAGATGGCCAGAAAACGTAAACCCATGGCCGACATCAATGTGGTGCCATACATCGATGTGATGCTGGTGCTGCTCGTCATATTCATGGCCACCGCGCCACTGCTGACCCAGGGCGTACACGTCGATTTACCTAACGCGCCGTCCGAGCCGGTGACTGACACCGAGGACGATCCGCTGGTGGTCTCCATGCGAACGGATGGGGCGATCTTCGTCAATCTCGGCTTGCAGAATGCCGATGATGAAGGCACGCGGGTCACCGTCTACTCACTTGAAGATCAGGCCGGCAAGATCCTGCGTGCCAGGCCCGAAGTACCGGTCTACGTCAAAGCCGATGAAAAGCTGGACTATGGTGACGTTGTCCGCGTCATGACCGTGCTGCAGAAAGCAGGCGCGAAGAGTGTGGGACTCATCACCGACCCACCGGACATGAGTGATGCCTGATCAAGTCTCTGATCAGGCCACTTCTGATCAGTCCAACTGGCGATCGCAATGGCTGCCGCTGTTGCTTGCCGTGCTGGTGCACGCTCTGGCGCTGCTTGCGCTCTACGATGGCTGGCATCCAGATCGTGAACTCGACAATGTGATTACCGCGCAGATCGTCAACTCCACGCTGATCGTGATGGAACCGAAATCTAAACCGAAACCTGCGCCAACACCGAAGGTGGAAAAACCACCGGAGCCAGTCAAGCCGGTGATCCAGCAGCAGCAACCGCCACCGCCAGTGGCAACGCCGAAACC
>JAYSTS010000306.1:0-2134 GCA_043719475.1 Gammaproteobacteria bacterium
CGCTCAATGTCATCGGATCGACCGTGCAGAAAAAAGCGAATGAAGCCGGATACCGCATTGTCGAAAATCTCGGCAGCCATGGTGTCGGGCGGTCGCTGCATGAAGATCCGTCTTATGTGCCACTCGACAACCCGAACGAAAGACGCAAGCTGACCCGCGGCATGGTGCTGACCATTGAGCCATTCTTCAGTGATCGCGCGAACTGGGTTGAAGAACAGACGGATGGCTGGACCTTGTCGGTGCCACCGGGTGTGCTGGTTGCACAGTTCGAACACACCCTCATTGTCACGGATGGCCTACCCATCGTTGTGACGGCCTGATCCAGAATCGTTCGTTCGCTCCTCTTGCCGCTTGTAGGAGGGGTCTCCCGACCCCGATCTCTAATTCGCGATCAGGAACTCGCTCCCACAGGTCTCTTGTAGGAGGGGTCTCCCGACCCCGATATCTTGTTCGCGATCAGGAGATCGCTCCAACGAGGATCAGGCCAGCAGCGCCTTCAGATCCTGCGCCGGATCAGCAAGTTTCACCGCATCCACCGGTTTGCCGATCATCTGCTTGCAGAGCATGAACTCCTTTGGGCTGTTGACGGCGTCCGCCGCCACGACGATCCCATCCTTCAGATAGAACACGGCGAACTGGTTAGCGGCCTTGTCACCGCGCAGCACCTGCTGGTTCCCATCCGCTGAAAAGCCCACCATCTGCAGCTTTAATTCGTACTGATCAGACCAGAACCAGGGTATGGCGGAATAGGTCTTCGAGTCTCCTCGGATGTTGGCACTCGCAACACGCGCCTGTTCCATGGCGTTAGGTACTGACTCGAGCCGCAGTCGACGGCCGAGCAGCGGATTCGGGTGATTCGTGCAATCGCCGATGGCGTAAATGTTGGGATCGTTGGTTCTGCAGTGTTCATCGACGACGATGCCATTTTCACAGGTGATGCCAGCCTCTTTGGCGATCTCGATGTTCGGGATGATGCCGATGCCAACGATGACAAGATCTGCGGGGAATGACTTGTTACCCGCCAGCACTGCTGTAACGCGGCCGCCAGAACCGCTGAATCCTTGTACGCCTGTACCGACGTGAATGTGGACCCCGCGGGACGTATGCAACTGATGGTAATAGGCCGACATATCCGGCGTGGTCACTCGCTGCAGAATGCGCGCTTCCATTTCGATGACGTGTACTTCCAGACCCGCAACGACGGCGACCGAGGCCACTTCCAGACCGATGTAACCACCACCAACGATGACGAGCTTTTTCCCAGGCGCCATTTCTCCGCGAATGGCATCAACATCGGCGACGCTGCGCAGATAGTGGATTCCGCCCAGGGTGCTGCCCTCGATGGTCAGCTTACGGGCGCGGCTGCCGGTGGCGATGATCAAGTGATCGTAACCGATGGTGTCGCCAGCGCTGGTGTGTACAGACTTGGCGGTTCGATCAATCCGATCGACCGACACCCCGGTGCGTACGTCGATGTGCTTGTCGTCGTAGAACTTCTGCGGTCGCAGGTATACACGTTCGATGCCCTGCTCCCCGGACAGGTACTGCTTCGACAATGGTGGCCGCTGATAGGGAATGACGGGCTCATCGCCCAGCATGATGATCGGCCCTTCGTGGCCATCCTGACGCAGGCTTGCGGCTACCTGGCCTGCTGCGTGTCCGGCTCCAATGATCACCACGGTGGACATGACAATACGCTCCTGGCTGAAAAACAGTTATTTTATGAGAAGGTCATCTGACAGGTCAGTGATGAAAGACTTCCATACCCTCACCGAGATGGTGAAACACGCCCGCTTCAAGCTGAACCGCAATCACTGGGACTATCTGGTGGGTGGTGCGGAAACCGAAAGCGCGCTGTGCCGCAACCGCTACGGACTGGACAGCTGGGTATTCAAGCCACGCATACTCAATGATGTGAGTGAGATGGATCTCAAGACGTCGATGCTCGGCGTGGATGTTCGCATACCCGTAGTGATGCCGCCTATCGGTTCCGTGCAGGTCTTCGACCCAAGCGGTGCCAGCGGTGTAGCGCAGGCCTGCAAGGATTTTGGTGTTCTGCACATTGTCAGCTCTGCCTGTCTGCCTGACTTTGAAACCGTCGCCCGCGATGTGCCAGGGCCGAAGATTTACCAGC
>JAYSTS010000307.1:0-2132 GCA_043719475.1 Gammaproteobacteria bacterium
GCGCACAAGATCAAAGGCGAGTTGTACTTTGGTTGCGCCGAAACGGACGAATGGGCGCCAAAAACGCTGATCGATGGTCTGGATGCCTGGCTTGCGCAAAGCGGTGTTCGCTATCGCGTCGAGTGGTATCCGGGTACCCATCATGGATTTGTGTTTCCGCAACGAGCTGGCCTGTACGACAAGGCGTCGGCAGAACGGCATTGGGAGCGGCTGTTTGCATTGTTCAGGAGAAATATCTGACGTTGATCAGCACCAGGAGATGAGCGGGTGACATTCGAACAGGCTGACACGAGCTAGCCTTGATTCGACAATAATCGGTAAAGCTTCCGACGCACAACGCGTCGAAGCGTCGGGCCGCCCTCCCCGTTGTAGCGGTCTCCCGCGATTGTTGGGTTCATCGAAGATCGCGATCAGGAGATCGCTCCCACAGGCATCGGCATCGAGAGAGTGTGTGGGAGCGGTCTCCCGACCGCGATGGAGTTCGCGATCGGGAGATCGCTCCCAGTGCGCTTTACTCGACGTCTCATGACTGGGTCTGCAAACTTCATGGGTTGTGACCTTACGGTTTGATTTCCGCTGCACTACCGACCTTCTCCCCAGTCAATCGTTCCCCTGCGCAGCATTTTCGGTTGCGTACTATTTGTCCTATTGAGGCTAGGTACTGGACCGGTTCTGACAAACGCTTTCAGGGACCAGTTACTCCAACCCGCTCTGCGGCCTTGACGACACCAGCCCATGAGCTTTCATCAATCTCGATACCGTTTTTCAAGCGGGCAGCCATGGTTTCCTGTTCGGGTTCGCCCGGAACCCGAACCTTGTCGAAGCCGAGTGCAGGCGTGGTTGAGTGCAGGTAGTCGACCATTTCTTTCACTTCGTGTTGAAAGCGCGCAAGCCCACCAAGAGCAGAGGGGTCGACGATCAGCATGAACATGTGATTGACGATGTGGTGGCTGCGTGGATGTTCGGGCTGTGCCGTCCATTCACCGGCGAGTCCACCGCCCAACAGTTCGCACATCACCGCCAGCCCATAACCCTTGTGTTGGCCAAACGGCCCAAGTGACCCAAGCGGTTTTTCGAACATCACTTTTGGCGAATTCGTGGGAACCCCTTCGTGATCGACCAGTGCACCTGGAGCAACGTCGACTCCCTTGTGATAAGCAACACGTACCTTGCCTAACGCGACGGCGCTAGTGGCGAGGTCCAGTACCAGTGGCCAGGTACCAGGCCGTGGCACCACGACACAGAATGGATTGGTGGTCATGCGCGGCTCGCGTCCACCCCACGGCGATACCGCTGGGTTATGGCCCACCACATTGACGAAATGCACGGATACCATGCCGGCAGCTGCGCATTGTTCGCCGTAGGCGCCGATCCGGCCAAGGTGGTGATTGTTGCGGCTGCCAACGCAGGCAACACCCATCTGCTTGGCTCGCTCGATGCCGAGCGCTGTGGCCTGTCGGCCCACCACCTGTCCGAATCCGAACTGGCCGTCGACGACCAATACGGCGCCACGATCCTGGATCGTTCGGGCCTGCGCATTCGGTTTTAGCAGGTCAGTGAGAATATTGTTGATGTAAGCCGGAATCATGCCGACGCCGTGTGAATCGTGCCCCTTGAGATTGGCTTCGACCAGATGCGTCGCCACCAGATTGGCATGGGGCTCGCTGGCTCCAGCGGCAACAAATATCGAAGAAGCAAATGTCGTGAGCTTTTCAGATGTCATGAGCATGATGATTTCCGGCTGAAGTGATGTCAGTGCGATGTGAGTGTTGCGCAAGATTCCCTGCTGTGACAAGGTCAAGTCAGGGTCAAGTCAGGGGAGGTGAACATGACCAAGCTGGAAACTCTGGCCAGTGGCTATAGCCTGATCGAAGGGCCGCTCTGGCATCCGGAGCACGGACTCCTGTTTTCCGACGTCCTGTCCGGCGGCGTATTTGCCGTTCTTGATGATGTTGTGCGGCAGGTCGTCGAACATCGGCGAGGAATCGGTGGTTTGGCGTGGCACGTCGATGGCGGCCTGATCGTCAGCGGCCGCAACATCGCCTTCAAGCGGCTGTTCAGTGGTGATCCTTCGTTGACGATCTTCGACAGTGATGAGGCGAAAGGCATCATCGGGTTCAATGATCTGACCA
>JAYSTS010000308.1:0-2131 GCA_043719475.1 Gammaproteobacteria bacterium
CCCAGTGCCGAACACTGGCTGGGCACCGAATCTCTCGGGCGGGACATCGTCGCCCAACTGCTGTACGGCTTTCGGCTCTCGGTGCTGTTCGGTCTGTCGCTGACGCTGATGAGTTCCATCATCGGCATCACGGTCGGTGCACTGCAGGGCTATTTTGGTGGTCTTGTCGATCTGATCGGCCAGCGATTTGTCGAGATCTGGGCTGGTCTGCCCCTGCTCTTTCTCATGATCATTCTGGCCAGCCTCATCGAACCGAACTTTTTCTGGCTGCTTGCCCTGCTGACACTGTTCGGATGGATGGCGCTGGTTGGCGTGGTGCGTGCGGAGTTCCTGCGCGCACGCAATTTCGAGTTCGTTCGCGCAGCGCGTGCTCTGGGTGTGTCAAACCGACGGATCATCATTCGCCACGTACTCCCCAACGCCATGGTCGCAGCGCTCACTTACCTGCCGTTCCTGCTCAATGGCTCCATTGCCACCCTTACCGCTCTCGACTTCCTTGGTTTTGGCATGCCCTACGAATCCCCTTCACTAGGACGTTTGCTGGGCGCAGCTCAATCCAACCTGCAGGCACCGTGGATCGCCATCTCGGTATTCGTGACCATCGCCACGCTGCTCACACTGCTGATCTTCATTGGTGAAGCGGTACGCGACGCTCTGGACCCACGTCGAACGCTCGGAGTACGCACGGCATGAGTGGTGCCGGCATCTTGCTCGAGGTCAAGGATCTCTGGGTTCGCTTCGGAACTACCGACGTGGTGCGCGGAGTGAACTTCACGATTGCTGCCGGTGAGACCGTTGCACTCGTTGGCGAGTCGGGCTCTGGAAAATCAGTGACGGCACTGTCCATACTTCAGCTCCTGCCCTATCCCAATGCGTCGCACCCGCTAGGGCAGATCCTGCTGGACGGTGACAATCTGGTCGGTGCACCCTCCGCCCGGCTCCGAAGCGTGCGCGGTAACGCGGTGACGATGATCTTCCAGGAACCGATGACATCGCTCAATCCGCTGCACACCATCGAAACGCAGATCGGCGAAACGTTGCAGGTGCATCGTGGCATGACTCGCCGCGAAGCCCGTTCACGCACGCTTGAACTGCTCGAGCGCGTCAAACTGAGCAATGCCGCTAACCGGCTCCATGCCTACCCGCACGAACTGTCTGGCGGGCAACGACAGCGTGTCATGATCGCCATGGCGCTCGCCAACGAACCACGCCTGTTGATCGCCGATGAACCGACCACTGCCCTGGATGTCACGATCCAGGCTGAAATTCTCGCGCTGCTCAAAGAGCTGAAGGACGATCTGGGCATGGCGCTGCTGCTGATCTCTCACGATCTCGGCATGGTTCGTTCGATTGCGGAACGTGTGTGCGTCATGCATGACGGCGTGATGGTTGAACAGGGCACGCGAGAATCCATCTTCAGCAATCCGAAACATGCGTACACACGCAAGCTGCTGGCGGCCGAACCCAAGGGCGAACCGCCACTGCCCAATACCGGAACGAAGATGCTGCTCAGCACGGACAAACTCGGTGTGCACTATCCCAAAGGGCACCAATGGTTTGGTCGAAAAGAGTTTGTCTCGGTGGTCAAGGACGTGTCGATCAAGCTGCACGCCGGGGATACGCTGGGTGTGGTTGGTGAATCCGGTTCCGGCAAGACCAGCCTGGGCATGGCAGTGCTGCGATTGATCAGCAGCACCGGTGGCATCAACTTCGATGGCCATGATCTTCGCGCCCTGTCTGGCCGCGCCCTCAAACCCATTCGCAGTCAGCTGCAGGTGGTGTTCCAGGACCCGTTTGGCAGTTTGTCGCCGCGTCTGTCGGTGGCTCAGATCATCGGCGAAGGCCTCAAGGTTCATGAACCCGGGCTCACGCTTGAAGATCATCTGGCACGTGTATCAGCGGCACTCGAAGAAGTTGGCCTTTCAGCCGAACATCTGCATCGTTACCCGCATGAGTTTTCTGGCGGGCAACGGCAGCGCATTTCCATTGCCCGTGCGCTGATCCTGCGACCAAAACTGATCATCATGGACGAACCGACATCTGCCCTCGACATGTCCGTCCAGGCGCAGATCGTGGACCTGTTGCGGGATCTACAACACCGCTATGGCCTGACCTATCTCTTCATCAGCCA
>JAYSTS010000309.1:0-11352 GCA_043719475.1 Gammaproteobacteria bacterium
CACTCGCCGGCGCGAACACAAACTTCCAGATCGATGCGTACTTTCACTGCGATCTCCTCAACGAGTCTTGAACCACAGTTCGTTGGGCGCGCGAAAGCCACCGGAATCGATGGACGGCGAGGTGATTCCCGGATGCACAGCATCTCGTGCTTGTGGCGTTCCTAATGCCTCCAGCAATTTGGTGCAGGCAATCTGGGATTCCTGCCGCGCCATGGCATAACCCATGCAAAAATGCTGGCCGATGCCGAAGCCTAAGTGTCCGGGCTTACTGTCCTTGTATCGACCCGAGCGGTTTTCCCGACCCATGTGCAGGTCATCGCGGTGGATGTCGAAGGTATCCGGGTCTTTGAATACGCGTTCATCACGATTGCCAGCGCCCAGATAAAGGATGACGCCAGCACGTTCGGGGATGACGCGGTCATGCATGACCACTTCACGGGTGGTGTGACGGAACTGTGCGTGGACCACTGCGTCATAGCGCATCATTTCAGTAAACACGTTCTGCCACAGGTCCGGATCCTTCCTCACATCGGCAAGCTGATCGGGACGCGTGTAAAGCATGTGATACCACATGTTGGCGATGGCCTTGTCAGTGGTGTCACCACCGGCGGCCAGTAACAAGGCAACAAAACCCTTGACCTCCTCCGGTGTCATGCGGCTGCCGGCAAGCTCGGCATTGCAGATTCGGGACAGCAGGTCCTCTCCATCCTTGCCGGTGCGCTCCTTGATCAATGGATCGATGTAGGCCCACATCTCGTTGCGGGCGCTTATGCCGCGTGCCAGATGCTCACCACCAAAACCCAGGCCCGCGATCAGTGCCTGATACCACTCGACGAAGGTGTCCTCGTCTTCGCGTGGCAGACCCAGCATGTTGGAGATCACCCGGATCGGGACTTGGCTAGAGAATTCCTTGACCAGCTCAAAGGTTGGTTTGTGCTTGAAACGCTCGATCACCTCGGTGCTGATCTGGTGAATCATCGGAATGAAGTCATCGAGTTTCTGGCCGACAAACTGGCCGGCGACGATGTTACGCAGTCGACGGTGTTCGTCGCTGTTGCCGTACTCCAGAATGTTTGGTCCGAACACATGGTTGGTACCGAACTTGTAGGGGCCATCGGGTTTATACACGGCACGATCGAAGCTTTCGCTGTCCTGGAAGACGGCGTCGACGTCCCAGTAGCGGCTGACGATCCAGCGGTTGTGAAAGCGATCATGGAAGATCGGGTGGTGGTCACGCAGGCGCTGGTACAGCTCGAACGGATTCTTCTGGAAAGCCGGACCATCGAATTCGCGGGGATCTATTTCATGTGGCAATGCCGTCTTGATCGCTTCAGCCATGTTGTTGCTCTCTCGTACGTTAATCTTGATTCGACAATACTTGGTACCGCTTCAGGAGCGGTCTCCTGGTGGGAGCGGTCTCCGGACCGCGATTGTCGGTATCATCGAAGATCGCGATCAGGAGATCGCTCCCACAGGGTGTTTTTACCTGACGTCTCACTACTGAATCTGCCAACTTCATCGGTTGTGACCTTACGGTTTGATTTCCGCTGCAATCCCCATCTTCTCTCCAGTTCTCGTCCAGGTGATGAGAATCTAAAATGTGACAGGCAAACTCCAGCAGGTCAGTGACTCACCCACTCGCAAGCAACGCGTAGTCGGCGCGTTACGTGCTTTCAATCGCAGATCGGGAAGTGCCTGCATCAGCGCCCAGCTTGCAGTGACCGCAGTATCACGAGTGAGTGCGTACAGCGATCGAGGGCGATCCTCGGGCACAGCCGGATGCAGCGTCGGTCGACCAAGCCCGAAGGTGATGCCTTGTGGCAAACCATCCGCTCGAAACTGTCCACGTGCCTCGCGATGGCAGATGTCACGACGGTCGGTTATGAAGTTATCCGCATCCTTGAATATTCTCGGGTCACGATTGGCTGCCAGCGCAGAAATTCGCATGAGACCACCGCGCGGAATCAGGCGTCCAAAACGCTCGACCTCGTGACGCGCAAACCGTTCGGCGGTGATGACTGCTGGTGAATGGCGCAGTGTTTCCAGATACGCAATCTTCAGCGCCAGTCGATCCCGACGAACACGTGCAAACGTTTCCGGTTGTGTTAACAGGTTCATGAACAGATTGGCGAGGGCGCCATGCAGTGTCTGGTGATCGGCTTCGAGCAGGGTAACGACCACATCGGCAGCGCTGCCACCCAGACCGGCAACGGCTGCCAGCACGCTGGTATCAGCGTTGCCGCTTGCCTTCAGCCTGGGCGTGAAATAATCAACTAGCTCACGCAACGCCTGTTTGCCTGCGAGTTGCGAAGGTGCATGCCAATGAACACCGCGTTGGGCGCGCCAGTAACGAACTGCAAATGTGTCCAGGTCCTGGTCCGGAACCTCGAGCATCTTGCCGAGCAGACGAATGGGCAACTGCAACGCGAAGTCGCGAGCGAGATCTGTACCTGCCTGGTTGAAGCCGGCAATCAATTGTTCGGTCAACGGACCGACGTGGGCGTCCATCGCCCGGGACCATGCCCAGAGCACGGGCAGCTCTGCGCCAAGATCGCGCCCGAAATCCTGCAGGTTGTAGTACCACAGCTTGCTGCGCGTTTCGAAGTTGGCTTCGTCAGCGAAAATCGAAGTGACGTCGTCGTAGCGCGTGATCCAGTAACAGTTGTTGATCCAGTCACGAAAGCAGGGGTAGTTTTCACGCAGGATTGATAAGTACTTGTAGGGATTGGCCGCATAGTCCGAAGACGCGAGGTCCGATCCGTTGATTTTTTCTGTCGATTGTCCAACACGTTCGCGCTGATGGATTTCGTACGAACGATAGCCTTGCCCACCATGATTGAAGCGTGGTACCGCAACACCGTTGCCACCGACAACGCTGGTTTCAGCAACGTCGTTCATGCGCGGTCGTACTCCAGCCACAATTGCGGTACCCGAACGATGCCGATTGGCGCCAGTGACTTGCCGTCGATGTCTTTCGGCATGCGATCTTCGGTGATACGAACGTTCTTGAGTCGCGATTGCAGGATTTTCGATCCTTCGACGGCTTCCTGGTGTGAAATCCAGGCCCCTGGACACAGGTGTGGACCCACACCGAAGGCCATATGGGAGCAACGCCCGTCTTTCATGAACCCGCTGCGCAACAGCTTGCCGCTGTAGAGATCAGCGCGGAAAACGTCGAACTTCTCCGGGTCCTTGAATACACGATCATCGTGGTTGGCAGAAAAATCCACCATTTCCATCAGCGAACCGGCTGGAACGTGCAGGCCATGCATCTCAAGGTCGAACGTGTTGTGTCGCGGCTGGCCACCGATGGGTGAAGAATTGCGCAGGGTTTCGTGGAACGCACGATCCCAGTTTTCCGGGCCGGTGCCGAGAGCCGCGAACTGGTCCGGGTGCTGCAGCAGCAGATACCACATGTTGGTGATGGCGCCACGTGTGGTTTCACCGCCTGCTGCAACGATCAGGGCGATGTTCGAAGTGATTTCTTCCGTCGACAGAAAATCGCCATCGATCCTCGTCTCACACAGTTTGGTGATGATGTCCTTGCCGATGACGTTGCCTTCTTCATCCTGCAGGAATGCCGGCTTGCGGCGACGCGCCTCGACGATGTCCTGCACATAATCTTCCAGACTCTGGCGTGCTTCGAGACCTTGTTTGTGGGTCTGTGAACCACCCAGACCGGACATCATCGAGTTGTACCAGTAATAAAACTGCTTCTGTGCTTCCTGCGGAAATCCGAGTACCTCACAAACCACACGGACAGGAAATTCATTGGCGAATGCCATGCCGAGTTCGACGTACCGCTTGTTGCCTTCGTCGATCACGAAGCCGGTATCCAGCTGATTATCCCAGTCGTCGATCATGTGCCGGGCCAGACGCTGGATGGAGGGTACACGCAGGTCCAGGCTCCGACCAACCAGATGTTGTCCATAGAGATTGCGGCGACGACGGTGTTCGATTCCAGACAGCTCAAGCTGGGTATTACCAAGCACACCTGATGAACTGCCCTTTGGAATCGTGTTAAATCCTTCGTCATCGAAGTAAGAACGCCACACGTCTTCATAGCGGGTGACGTAGTAGGTGTTGTGCAGCTTGTTATGAAACAGCGGGTAGTGGTCGCGCAGGATACGGTAGTAGGGGTAGGGGTTACGCTGAAATTCGCGCGAGTGCATGATGCGAGGATCGAAGAGGGGCTTGCCACTGGGATCGTGGCCCATGTCCACCGCCTGGCCTACCGGCATCAGTGGGAAGGTAATGGCACCACCCGGGTCGGTTGAGTTGACGTCGGCATCAAGTTCGCTCGCGAAATCCCGCAAAACGTCCATAACTGTGATCCCCTGAGAAAGTTGGCTCGTTCAACCTGTAAGCTAACCCGCGCGCGGCGGCGCTGCCAAGAGGTAGATTAACGGAGCTGGATTAACGGGTTGGCAAGCGGGCCTGATTTGGTTAAGTTTCGCCGCTACTTTCAATTCGACCACTTTGCGAGGACCAGATGACCTTTGTCATCACCAGTGCCTGTATCGATGTCAAGGACGCCTCCTGCATCGAAGTTTGTCCGGTTGACTGCATCTACACCGAGGATGAGGACCGCATGTGTTTTGTGCATCCAACCGAGTGTATTGACTGTGCAGCCTGCGAATCGGCCTGTCCGGTTGGGGCGATTTTCATCGACAAGAATGTACCGTCTGAAGCGGCTGTCTTCACGGCCATCAACGCGCGTTATTTCGAGGACAAGGCGGCGACTCGAGCGCAGATCGACGCCATTGCGGCTGGCGGTTTGTCGGTAACCTGAGCCGACAATGGACATTCGGGCCGTTGGTCGCCAGCTGTTTCAGGTGCCTGACAATCTCATTTGAAAAAGGGGAAGCTCATGATCTGGCGCCTGATGGTTTGTCTTGCTCTGGTGCCACTGACCGTTTTTGCAAATGAGATGCAGAATTTGTACGACACGCGCTGCGCACACTGTCATGACGGCAGCGTTGCCAAGGCTCCGCACCAGGTCAAGTTCCAGCTGTTTGGCGCAGATACGATATATGCGGCCCTTACCGAAGGTCTGATGAAGCCCAATGCAGCAGGCATCGACCCGCCGACACTACGCCGGCTGGCAGATTTTCTGGGTGGTGCAACCACGGCAGCACCGATCCCGGTCAGGCGCTGTGCGTCGACGACTCTGCCGGTGGCGACACCCGAATTGCATGGCTGGGGATTCACGTTAGGCAACACGCGTTTTGTTGAGGCGCCGGTGGCGGGGCTCACCCGTGACGATGTTCCCGACTTGAAACTCAAGTGGGTGTTTGCCTTCCCCGGCGCCACCCGAGCGCGTAGCCAGCCGGTCCTGTATGGCCAGCACCTGCTGGTTGGCAGCCAGAGTGGATCGGTCTACGCACTCGACCTCGCCAGCGGTTGTGCCGCTTGGGAATTCAAGGCGGACGTTGAGGTGCGCAGTGCACTGATGGTTGATCCGTCCGGTGAGCGGGCGTACTTCGGTGACATCAAGGGCATGGTGTACGCCATCGACCCTCGCGATGGCTCACTGGTCTGGAAGGCGCTGGCCAACGATCATCCGGCGGTGACGTTGACCGGTTCACCTCGGTTACATGACGGTGTGTTGTATGTGCCGCTTTCGTCGTCCGAATGGGCGAGCGCAGCTGATCCGGGATACGCCTGTTGTACATTCCGCGGTGGCGTGGTGGCCATGGACGCAGTGAGCGGAGCCATTCGCTGGACGGCGTTTGTCATCCCGGAAGTTCCGCAGCCTCTTGGTGAGAAGAACGCACACGGCGCCGACCGATACCATCCGGCTGGCGCGCCGGTGTGGAACTCACCCAGCATAGACGTCGCACGGAACCGGATTTATGTCGGCACGGGCGAGGCCTACACGTCGCCCGCCGCAAAAACGAGTGATGCGGTGGTCGCTTTGGATCTCAAGGACGGCCATATCATCTGGTCATATCAATCGATCTCCGGGGACGCCTGGAACATGGCCTGTTACATCGGCGGTGGAACCAATTGTCCGGTCGAGAATGGGCCGGATCTTGATATCGGCGCGCCCCCCGTACTGACTCGGCTGCCTGGTGGTGAAGATGTCCTGATCGTTGGCCAGAAGTCCGGCCACGTGTTTGCACTGGATCCCGATGATGGCCGGTTGCTCTGGCGCAACCAATATGGCCGAGGTGGATTTGCAGGTGGTGTGCATTGGGGGCTGGCAGTGTCGCCCGACACAGTATTTGCACCCAATGCAGACACCGTGTTCACGGAAAAGGTTGTCGGAATCCGCAACCCCGGGCTTTTTGCCATCGATCCGGCTGATGGCACGGTCAAATGGTTCGCGCCCGCGCCGGAAACTTGCCAGGCGAATGACCGGCCAGCCTGCGACCCTGGATATTCGGCGCCCGTGACCGCGATACCAGGTGTGGTCTTCGCCGGTGCGTTCGATGGGCATCTACGTGCACACGATGCCCAGAACGGAAAAATCCTGTGGGATTTCAACACACACGGCCAGTTTCCTTCGGTTTCAGGTGAGATCGCACGAGGTGGCAGCATCGAATCCGCCGGACCGTTGGTGCAAGACGGCCATGTCGTGGTCAATTCGGGTTATCTGTTTGGCGACCGGATGGCAGGGAACGCATTGATGGTCTTTGCTGTACCGGAAACTGCGCCGCACAACTGATTGCTGACCATTAACGAATCGCTGAATTGTTGGTCACTTCGATCCCTCAGTCAGCGCCTCAACCAGCCCCTCAATCAGCGATAGAAAAACAGTCAGCTCTGCCTGTATCCTACGGGCAGTCACGACTCCGGGGAGAAAGATAAATGGCTGCTGACGCACCGACGCATGACAAGAACACCATGCGCTGTCCCGTACACATCGGTGATGTGGATCTGTTTGGGCCAGGTGCCCAGGAACATTGGTACGAGGCCTATCCCATTCTGCATAAAGACGCCCCGGTACATCGCATTCCCGGTGAGGGATACGCGCCAGGCACCGATGGTTTCATCCTCAGCAAGTACGAGGACATCGCACTTGTGGTGCGTGATCCGGTGCGTTTTCCACCGACGCTGTTTCTGACGATGGATTCACTCAAGGCGCAAGGTGTGTCCATGAAGGACACGACTTACGTCAACGCCATGATGGTGTCCATTGCCTCCCTGCGACCCAACAACGAACTGTGGCGTTCGCATCGTCAGGAGCTCACGGACCCGTGGGTCGGACCCGGCGCCAGTCGACATGAGGTGATGATCCGGAAGGCAACTCACGAGTTGATCGACCGCTGGATCGACAGGGGTGAAGTCGAGTTCATTTCTGAATTTGCCCGCCCTTTGCCACAGATGGTCATGGCCAACGTGCTCGGGTTTCCCTATTCGGATGTTCCGCTGCTGGCGAATTGGGGCAGTGCTCAGGTTGCAGCTTTTGTCTACGGTAAGGGCCATCGCAATTTTCTCGATGGGCAGCAGGCCAAGGAGCAGGCGTCTGCGCTGCAGGATTTCCAGGACTACGTCGCCTGGCATATCACCGAACGCCGCAAGTCGCCACGCGATGACATGATCTCGTTCCTCACCCAGGTGGAGTACTCACCACTCAAGCGCAAGTTGACGGATGCCGAGGTGAACGGGATCGTCTACGCGATGATGATCGGCGGGCTGGAAACCACGCAATACGCACTCGAAGAGCAGGCGCAGCTGCTGTGTGATAATCCCGATGTGTGGACAACGATCCGGGACGACCGTACCAAGCTGCGCGGCTTTACCGAAGAGTGCATGCGTTTGCGGTCACCGACCCAAGGTCTGTCTACACGCATCACGAGCCAGGATGAGGTCTTCCAGGGAGTCCATGTCCCCAAAGGCTCGATGCTGCACCTGCGCTGGGCTGCTGGAAACGTTGATCCGGAGGAGTGGGAATGCCCATTCGACCTCAATGTTGATCGGAAGGCGGTGACCAGGCATCTGGTGTTTTCCCAGGGGCCACGAGTATGCCCGGGTGCGCATATCTCTCGGCTGGAGCAAGTCATTGCTTGGGAGGCCTTGCTCGATCGGATCGAGGGGCTCGAGTACGCACCCGGTAACAAGTTCCTGCACCAACCCGGTATCATGCTCGGTACGCTTGAACTGAATCTGAAATTCAAGAAGCGAGCGTTTTAGCCAGACCAGACGAGGAAGAGAGAAACAGAATGAGCATTGAATCCTTCACACCAGAAGAAATCCGGTCACTCAAACGCCTGCTTGAAATCGAGGCGATCCGCAAGGTCAAGAGTCTGTATTCACACTACATGGATAGCGGCCGCATCGATGATCTGGCGGACCTGTTCACCGAGAACGCGTTATGCGAATTCGGACCTGAGTACGGCAATTGGGAAGGTCGGGAAACGATACGCAAGAACTACAAAGGCGTGTTCGCCGGGCCAGATGCTGTGCTGTTTGCATCGATGCACAACACCAGCAATCACTTGATCGATTTGACGAGCGATACGACGGCGGTGGGGCGTTCTTATCTGATCGACATCATGACGACCACTCCCGCTGACAAGATGCCGATTGTCTGGTTTGGCATCTACGATGAAGCCTACGAAAAGGTAAGCGGAAAGTGGTTGGTGTCGCGATGCAGCTTGCAGTTCATGTGGCCCAAACGAATGACCACCGACGGATTTGTGCCGGGAAATTTTCCAGGCAAGTAATGCAAGGTGCCCGGTTTGTCTTTCAGACTGACTGGGTATACGCGTAGTACTCAAGACCGGTGTCGTCGAACGACGCCGAGCCATCGCCAGTGCGCTCGATGACGAATACGCCGGGGCGTTGCAACGCACCACTCGGCACAAGGCCATCATCATGCAGTGCGGTGTAGGTGTTTTCATCAAGATCGACAGCTGCTTCAGCGAGCGCAGCACGGAAACGGATTTTCTCTGCCGCTTTTTCCCAGCCCGGCACCAGGCGCATGGGAATGATCTCCGCCGCATCACCGCTACCATAGCCGACAGTGAGAATGCGTGAATGGTCGAGTTTCATTCGTTGCTCCGCAGCCTCTTCCAGGCCGGCGGCAAGCCATGCGGGTAATGAAGCGGTGTAAAGATTGCCCACATGTTTCATTTCGGCGGCACCCAGCTGTAACTTGCTGCTGATGTCCGCATGCCAGTTTGGCATGGTGCGCAGTGTGCGCAGTGCCTGGGTAGCCGATGGATAGAGTTCTTCGTTGACCTGCTCGTTCTTGACCAGGTTGTACACGTACGGTTGCTGCACCAATTCGATTTGCAACTGGTTTGCATCGACACCGGAGAGCAAGGCGATTTCATCCAGCTCAGCGCGGTCGTCAGCATCACCAACTGCCAACACATACAGCAGCATCATGGCCAAGCCGGTCTCTGCCATGCGCTGATACGGTCGATGCAGAAAGACAGCCAGCATGTCACGCAGGAACTTTTGACCGGAGCCTTCCAGTTTGCCCACCAGATGCGCGGTTGCGGCGAGCACCTCATCGATATAGCAGGTGGTTGAGTATTTGCCGTTGAACAGTGGAAAGTCCCGCGGTCGCTGAAACGCCGTGCCGCGTTGGGAGGTAAAGCGTGAGAAAGGTTTGCGAAAATCCGGGCCGCGGTAATCCGAAGAAGATCCAGATGCCTTCATTTCGATGGTCAGCAGTTTGGGATCGGCTTCCACCAGCATCGCAACCGCACCAGCGCCTTGTGTAGGTTCGCCGCTGGTACCGCGCTGATACTCGGCGATATCCGCGCAAACCACGATGGCTTGCCTGCCTTCACCATCGAGCGCGAGGTAACGCGCAGCCGCTTTCATTGCGTAGACACCACCCAGGCAGGCGTGCTTGAACTCCGGTACTTCGCAATGGCGACTGATCAGCGGGCGACCGCGAGCGATCAGTTCTTCGTTCACCATCCCTTTGATGATCACCGCGCCGGCAGAATTGTCGGTGCTGGATTCGGTACCAAAAGCGAGATAACCGATTCGGGTTGGATCGATATCGTAGTTTTCGATGAGTCGCAGCACGGCCGTTGCTGCCATGGTGTACGCATTTTCATTTGGACCTGGCAGCCGATAGCTGGTACCCACAACACTTGCGACCTTGTCCCAACTGTCGTTGTTCCACTGACACCAGGACTCGAGATTGACACGATACGGCGGAAGATAGGCGGCCAGTCCGCTGATACCGATATTCAACTGTCTATTGCTCACTGTTCCTGTTCCGTTTGGTCAGTAGCCGCTGATGTTGCGTTTTACCCAGCCTTGAATGGAGCCCATCATGCGTACTCCGGGAGGGCGCCAAGGATACGCTGTCTGCCCCCGAGCCTGCCACCCGCAGGAGGCAATTACACTGAATCACCACAGACCGTGCAGAGACCTTCAACGCATTTCGGTTGCCGGGGAGTGCAGACGATGGTGGTGATCTCTTTGCAGGGCCATCCACTCGAGTCGAAACCAGGGCGTAAAAATGGCCGGGGTTTCGGCCAACTCGCGCTCAATGACCTCGGTTGCAGCCCATCGCCAGGCGGAAATTTCTTCGGGATGAACGATCGGCTCATCATCTGTGAAACCGATATAGACCGAGCAGAGTTCATGCTCGGAGCCGACGTCACCGAAGCGCGCGTGGTATTCGAACTTGTAGATAAAGGATAGCGGAGTCTCAAGAGAGAGCTCCTCCGCCAATCTGCGGCCGACCGCGAGGTCCATGCTTTCGCCGACACGCGGGTGGGAGCAACAACTGTTCGACCAGTAGCCTGGCCAAAGTCGCTTTCCGAAAGCGCGTTGCTGAAGCAGCAGCTCGCCGCGGGAATTGAATATGAATAATGAAAAGGCGCGGTGCAGGGTGCCGTCTGCATCGTGACAACGTGCTTTGTCGAGACGGCCGATGGGATTGTCTGCGCTATCGACCAGGATGAGCACATCCGAGTCCGATGAAACCGGCGGCACAGCGTCCCGAGAGGGCTTGGCACTCTGCTGCATGGTGTTCAATTGCTCCGCAAGATCCTGGTGGCCGATGGCGTGGCCTGCTTTATAGCGACTTCGGATGATCGTGTCAGCTTGTTCCTGCGCAGTACCTGAGCAGTACCTGCGCGGTTCCTTCGCTGCCGCAGTCAGGCTCGCCCCGGACAAGTCACAGGAGCGCCTGGTCCGGAGGATCGATAGGGACTTAATTTGCGGTGCCAGTTAGCCTTGATTCGACAATAATCGGTAACTCTGCAGGCGCGCAACGCACACGTCGCCGCAACGATTCATTCTGTGCCGATTTTCGACATGGACCGTTACAAAAATCGCGATCAGGAGATCGCTCCCAGTGTGCCCGGCATGGGCATGTACTAGCTGACTGAAAGGTGTCAGCCGGAAGACGTGACTGAAACCGTAGCGAAG
>JAYSTS010000310.1:0-4453 GCA_043719475.1 Gammaproteobacteria bacterium
TCGGAAACGGCCAACGAAGGTGTTGGTTTTGGGCTTGGTTTTGCGTGCACGCTAGACGCGGTTTCTTCCGGCAGTCTGGTAGGTGGCGACTGGTATTGGGGTGGCGCCTTTTCGACCATCTTCTGGGTCGATGAAAAGGAAGATCTGTCGGTGGTCTTCATGACCCAGCTGATGCCGTCCGGTGCCTTCAACTTTCGCGGCCAGCTCAAGAGTCTGATCTATTCGGCGATCGAGGACTGACACAGGCTGGCAACTGACACCCGGTCGGATTGACAAACTACTGAACACACAGGAGAAAAACCATGTACGGCTCCCCCGATTTCTGGCCAGAAGCCTCCGAATTACGACGAGTGGAAGTGCCCCTGCACTTTCGCGGCAAGGACTATCTTGGACACCTCGTCGCGCCGCCCGCGTCGATGGGGCGAAGACCGCTGGTACTTGAGATCCATAACTATGCGGGACTTAAATTCTTCGATGTGCATCAGGCAGAGTACCTGGCGCGTCTCGGTTATGTGGGCCTTGCCATCGATGTTTATGGCGACATGATCAGCCCGGAGGAGCGCCTGTGGTCGACAGACCCGGCGAAGCTCAAGAATCATATGAACAAGGCATTCTCCGCCATGATGGCGCTCGACCATGACCACGAGTTCTTTCGGGCGATCCTCAAAGCCTGGCTGGACGAAGGGCTTCGACAGTCCTGTGTTGATACGAGTGTCTCCGCCGCAGCTATCGGCTACTGTTTTGGTGGGGTCGCCGTGCTCGAAGCCGTTCGTGGTGGGCTGGATCTATCTGCAGTCGTCTCATTTCACGGCCTGCTGCAGACCGGCGAAGATGGAGCGCCGGCGAGTGTTGGGCTCGTTCGGCCACCACTGAAGCGCTGTGAGAACACCTACAACACCCGCACCATCGTCCAGATCGAAAACGGGGCGGCCGATGACTATGTTCAACTCGAAAACAAGACGCGGTTTTGCGAGGAGATGAACAACGCAGGCGTCGCGTGGATTTTCCATGATTATGCAAAGACGCCGCATGGATTTGCACTGCCCCCGACACTCGGACCACCGGGACATCTGCATGAATCGTCAGACCGACGTTCGACGATGGCGATGCTGAGTCTGTTTCGCGAGGTTTTTCCCGGCGTCAGCCAGAACCGCGTGGCATGCAATGCAGCGGGGACGCAGATACCCGAGTAGTCGAAATGCGTCAGGCGGGTAGTGGGCGCGGGTCGCTGCCTTAAGTCAAGGATCGAAGCAACCAGTGTGTGTCCTTCCGGCCGTATGCTGACTATGAGGTATCGTGTGTGTTGAAGCGTCTGCTCCTTGGTCTGTTGGGCGTCTTGTTTGGTGTATTGACGATCCTTGTGTTGGTGATTGTCCTGATACGTCCAGCCGAAGGGCCGCCAGTGACGATCGACTTCACCCGCTATCTTGCCCACTACAGCCCCGAGTCGCAGGACCTCCAGGACACGTTTGTCGGTACCCCTGGGGACGCCCGCCTGTTGGTCTCTTGTGACCAGGATGTCAACCTGACCATTCAGCTCAATGGGCAGGAAATCCTGAACCCACAGACCAGTATCGGCTGTTCGAATGGGCTTGAAATTCCGGTCACCCTGGTCACGGAGAACGCCATAGCGGTCGTACCAGGCGAGTCCATCAGTGGTTCGGCTTCGATTCGTATCAAACAGCGTGACGATATCCGGCTGCATGTGCTCTCGAGGGTCCACTTCAATACCAACGTCAGCAACTTTGCAGCAGCGCGCGATTTTTACGGCAAACTCGGTTTCACGACCTTGTCAGGTTTTCCGGACACCAACACGCAGGCCATGGCACGAGCGATTGGTATTGAGACGCCCACAGCCTACGACGGTTCCCAAGGTGAGTGGGCGGGTGGTTATCTTTTACATGGCGAGTTGATTGGACTCGGTTTCATGAGCGGGGCCATTGACCTCATCGAGTTCACCATTCCGCGCGACGAGGCGCCACCTTATGCACAGCTCAATCACCTTGGCATGGCACGCGCTGCGCTGCAGACCACCGATCTCGATGCCGACTATCAGTACCTCACCAGCCAGGGAGTGCATTTTCTGTCGGCCCCGACGAGTCGGGCTGATGGCACCCGATTTGTCATCTTCACGGATCCGGATGGCACTTTTTACGAGCTGAGCGAAGTAGCCTCGACTGCAACCCACGTAAATGACGCCGAGCGAACCACTCACCTCACAGGATTCGGGCCGCTCAGTGTAAACGTCAGCGACTTTGAACGATCGCGTGCCTGGTATCAGATGTTCGGGTTCGAAGTCACGAAGACGTTCGCAGGTACAGAGCCTGTCGAAGTGGCCAGGGCAATGGGTTTCACTGAACCTTTTACTGTCGAAGGCGCCATCCTGACCCACGCGGCGGATGGTTCCACGATGGAACTGGTGCAGTGGCTGTCACCGTACAATTCGGAGAGGGCGTATCCGATTCCCGTCAATCACCTGGGCATCCATCGCACTGCGCTTGCGACCACCGACATCGAAGCGGATGTGGCGACGTTGAAGGCACAAGGCGTTGAATTCGTTT
Organism: Gammaproteobacteria bacterium; assembly: GCA_043719475.1. Taxonomy (GTDB): domain Bacteria; phylum Pseudomonadota; class Gammaproteobacteria; order Pseudomonadales; family Azotimanducaceae; genus SYFY01. Next base: position 2,562 of record JAYSTS010000310.1, read on the forward strand.
CACCGATCACACCCTGTTGTTCAGGCCCCAATGCCTCCGGCAGTATCGTCGCGTTTTATGATCCCGATGGTACGATTGTTGAACTGGTGGAGCAGTCGTTGGTGAGCTGGTTGATGCCGGCTTTGCTGAAGCTGCGCAACCTGCTGCGGTAGTGGTGTACAACGGTAAATACGCTACACCCTGACGGCTGATCGATGAGTCGGCCCCCAATCTTTCGTCTGTCCCCAAGTTCTTAACCTGATTAGCCTTGATTCGACAATAATCGGTACAGCTTCCGACGCACAACGCGTCGTTTTGTGGGAGCGGTCTCCAGACCGCGATTGTTGGGATCATCGAAGATCGCGATCAGGAGATCGCTCCCACAGGGACGGGTGTAGCAGCGTTGTAGTTGTAGAAGGAGCGGTCTCCCGACCGCGATACCGAGTGGAAAATCGCGATCAGGAGATCTCCTGCAGACATTGGGTATCGTGACTTCGTGGTCCCTTGTGGGAGCGGTCTCCAGACCGCGATTCTTGGGATCATCGAAGATCGCGATCAGGAGATCGCTCCCACAAAGTCACGGAACCAACGGATCGCGATCAGGAAATCCCTCCCACAGGGCGCACTTACTCGACGTCTCATGACTGGATCTGCCAACTTCATGGGTGGTGACCTTGCGGTTTGATTTCCGCCGCAATACCGACCTTCTCTCCAGTTAATCGTTCCGCAGCTCTTAAATACCCTGCGCAGCATTTTCGGTTGCGTAATTTTTGTCCAATTGAGGCTAACCTTCTGGCAGAACCGGCGACACCCGCGTGCAGCGCGGTAGTTGTCACGAAGAACACCACGATCAGAGCAACGAACAAGACCAGCGATGGCTGCAGGGCAGCACACCCAAGCACGATTGCCCCCAGGCCGAGAAAAACTGTTGTGGCACGACGAAATCCCAGCCGATCAAACCAGCCGCCCAGTAATCCGGCCACAGATCCGGCTCGTGAAACACCGTTGCAGAATCCCATCGCTCGGCCTGCCTCATGAACCGGTGCGCTGTGCATCACAGCACCCACACCCCAAAAGGCGGATAGAAAGGACGGATGAACGACCACGCGAACCCCCACAACATGCGCGCCAGCAGGAGCACGGTAAATGCAGAGCTCATCGCCTAGCCCGGAATATCCATGAACATTCTGCTGCGGCTGCCGATATACGTGAAAAGACAGGGCGTGCTCCTTCCAGGTGCTCGACGTACTGTAAGTACGCCTGCGCGCCTTACAGTCCGCGCCACCCTGTCTTTTCGCGCATCTCGACACCCTCGCGACGAATCTTCATGAATATTCCGGGCCAGAGCGCGGTAGTGATCGCACCGAGCAGCAATGCAGCAGGCAGCAGGTATGCCGGAGCATGTCTGGCAGCCAGCCGATGGGCGAACTCGTTGGTGAGAAGCCTGATCCATCGATTCACCGACAGCAGCAGTCCGACCTGCAGCGCAGACAGTCCGAGGTCCGAGTGGATGACTGGCAGCACCGAATACAGGGCCTGGTCACCGAGCAGTGAGAAGGCGGTCGCCAGCGCCACAAGAAACGCAGGGGTTGGCCTGCGCAAGCTCATGGGTTCAGCCATGTATGCGAAAAATTTTGGTGAGGCGTTGCCATGGCGAAGGCTCGGCGGGCGTTCGTGTGGGTGGCACAGTCTATGGTATTGGCCTTGCGCTGCGCCGTTGTGGTTTTGCTTCGTCCTTGATGTGCAGGCAGGCATCGAGGATCGCCCCTGGACGCTCTATCGCACACCGCACGTCGACGTGCTCACCGTGGGGGACAAAAAAAAGGCGGCAACGCTGATGCGCGACATCGCGTTGTTCAGAGCCGTCGTGTCGTGGCTTGCCGATATTCCGGAGTTGCCCCCGCCAGCGAGAC
>JAYSTS010000032.1:0-8047 GCA_043719475.1 Gammaproteobacteria bacterium
GCATCGTGCTGCACAAAGTGCCAGACAACTGGCTATGCGCACCGGTACAGCCATCATCATCAGTCGTAAAGGCGTGATCGAGCATCTTGATCCCGCTACCCTTCAATCGACCTTGAGAGAGTGATAAGCGAAACCGAGTTCGGGAGATTCTTTGTGAAGCAGCGCCTTCCGCCGATACTCAGCCGTGTATCGTCGACGTTCCGAAGTCTTTTTCCTGATTGTTTTTGCCATACCATAACCCCTGATTTCTCAAGCTTACTCGCTTAACCAGGTGTCTTGGTTTGATGGACAGGATCACCAGTGCCGGTCGGGTGATGTCTCTACACAACCGCTCGATCCGGTCACGCTGATGTGGCGCACACGCCACCGCCACATTCAATGAGAATCCGTCTCGCGCCACCGTGAACGGTTTGGGCACACTCGACGTGGCCACCGGTGCGGCGAGCTTGAGTGTCAGCGCCTTACGCCCAGAGTGCGGGCCGACCGCGATCCAATACTGGATTGACGCGGCACCCCGTGCATCGAGTGCATCACGCGCTTCCAGATCGAGCCAGGGTTGTTCCGGATCTCGGATCAACAGACCATCACGTTCCAGGCAGCGCAACACAATCGCATCGAGGAGGTCCGTCATCAGCGCTGGCGCAGGCAGCGGCTGGGAGCGCAGCTTGCCGCGCTCGTTGGCGTAGACGCCGTCAGCGCCAGCTTGTTTTGTCCGCTTAAAAACGGCGTTATCGTGCAGTCAGACCACGCGGTGCTCTTCGATATTCTGAGCAAGCCAGGCTTTGATGAGAGACTGATAAGGCATGTCTCGCTTGTTGGCCTCAACTTTTATACGATCGAGCAAGGACTCAGGCAGGCGCAGGGAAATGGTCGTGGTAGACGGTTTCAGGTTGGGTAGCACAGACTTCTTCGCTTTGCTCCAGTCAACATAGTCAGTCGAATCATGCTTTTCCCAGAAAGCACGTTCCTCGGCTTCGGTCTTGAAACTTGGTACTTTAACTTTGGTTTTGCTCATAGTTAGCCCTCTCTTTTCGGTTCATGTCCCGGGCAGAGATAATTCGAATCAACGCGCCCTTGGCGCGCAAGGTAAAAGTTACATGGAGTTGCCGACCATCATCGGTATTACCCAGAGCGTGGTATCTCGCTTCCTTTTGTCTGTGCGCGTTGTCGTCCAAGAGAAGCAGAGGCTGGTTAAAGAAAATCTGCTCTACTTCGGACTGGATAACATGATGTTTTTGCGTGCTTTTCCTGGAATTTCCTTCATCCCAGTCAAAACCTGTGATCTGCGCCGGTTCAATCATATTCGTATATTATCATCATATACATCGATGGCGAGCTGCGGGGGCGAGTATCTCGCGAGACTTCCTTACACCACCTGACACGAGCCGATAATAACAAGAGTCGAGGAAAGTACGCTGGCGAGTGCATCAGGGTTCGCAGGGGCCTCTGTTTTTTTGGCTCTTCCGCCACACCACGATCACACAGCCTCACACATTGTCAGTTGGCCAAGATCTCGATCAGCTCTCCACCTTCGGTGGAGATCAGCACCATATTCGAGCCTGGCCCGAGCGATATGAATCCGACGGGAGAGTCCATGTCGCTGTAAGGCTTCGTCGTCTTGCACCGGAAGCGAACCCTTTAACCCTTGGTCGTCTGCGCCCAGGCACCGTTTTGCTCAGGTGTCGGATGAAGCGTCAAGGCGATGATGTCGGCCTTGACACCGGTATTGTCGACAAGCGGCGCGCTCGACGATATGTCCATCGTTACGGTGACATCGCCGTCCGTTTCTTCGATGCCCTTGAAGGTCGCCGTCTAGGTGACGGACTTGTCAACGAACTCGGTGCGGTCGCAGGCGGCATCGCGAATGCAGATGTTGAAGGCGTCGACAAACGCGTCCCACGACGTCGGCCATTCGGCGTCGGCCGCGTGCAGCGGCGAAATCGCCAGCGCCGCGCATAGCGCGAGAGTCGCGCTTGGAAGCCAGCATCGTATTTTCATCGATCGATTCCTAAAGCTCCGTTGAATGTCAGCAAGGAGTGTAGGCCTACGGCCGCCCGACGCCTCGATGCGTTGTGAGTCTGCAGCTTTAACGATTATTGTCGAATCAAGGTTAATGCGCCAGCTGGATGAATCCCTTCGAGCCAATCAAATCCGCAAGCGTCGCCTGCAATCTTGCTTCCCCTCTTTTCTGGTAGACCAGCGCCAGCGTCGGCACAACTGCTAACAAGCCTGCTAACAGCAGCGCCAGGAATCCCGTCGATCCGATAGACAGCAACCCGATCGCACCGAGCAGGCCAACTCCAACCAGCGCTCTGGGGAAAGGCGCCGGCAGCGCTCCCCACATGAGCCTGAGCACGACCGTTGATCCTCCTGATTGACGCTGGATGTCCAGTTCGGCCGCAGGCGCCATGGTCCCAGGCAGATGTTTCAGGAAAAATTTCGGCGGCGCTCGTTCCGCATGGAAACTGACATCACTGGTTATACCCGAACCAAGCGAGCGGAAGACGGAGTCCAGCTGTTCAGTGCGGAGCGAGGTGTAGGTTGCGACGTGCATGCCAGCATGTTCGGGGTCATTCATGACATGCGCATGAAGACGGCACCACGGCATCTGGGCCCTCGTCGACTCAAACCGCTGACTTGATTCAGCCTGCATCGCGGTTGATGATCGCGAGTGCTCGAGATTGATTGACCTGGCCACTGTCTGCTGATTACGGAGGGACCCCATGCTCAAGCTGAACGAAGAACAACGTCGGCAGTGGGCTGTCGACGGCTACCTGCACCTCGAAGGGGTTCTGACTGCTGACGAAGTACAGCACTTCAGCACCGAACTCGATCGCATCCGCCTGTTGCCTGGCTGGGAACCGGGCAAGCCCGAGAATTCGACGATTGGTCACTACACCTGGTTACCGCACGCGAAAGACACGAATCCAGAAGGATTCATGGATCGCCGGGATCTGCTGCCTTACGGCCAGTCCTTCATCGATCTCATTGACCGCGCAACGATCTTCGATCTCATCGTCGACATCATGGGTCCACACCTGCTGCTGTCGATGACACAGGCCATCGTTCGCCAATCAACGACGCAGTTTCCCGGTTACATCCACACCGACGGCGGTGAAGCTCTGCGTGAAATCAGGGTGACGGAAACCAGCAAGCCACTGGCCATGAAGGCGCTCTACCTTCTGTCCGATGTCAGCGGCCACGACGCCAGTGCATTCACTGTCTTTCCAGGCAGTCACATGCGGCCGTTTCCAGGCCGATTGAATCCACCCCTGCATCCCAATTCCCCCGGTGCTGTCCAACTACCCGGCAAGGCTGGGGATTGTTATCTGTTCTCTCATGCGCTGTGGCATGGTCCGGCACCGAATCACTCGGGCAAAGCGCGCAAGACGCTGCTCTACAACTATTGCCAGATGTTCATTCGCTGGTATGACTTTGCGGCGGTTCCGGAAGTGCTTGCGCACTGCACACCACGACAACGCCGATTGCTGGGCGATCTCGGCTACGAATTTCGACCCGGCTCGTACTTCTATGTCCCGAGCGACCAGGAGCGCGTGATCACTCAGCGCTGAGCGTCATCGCTCCGGGGTATGATTCGGAACTTCAGGAGTGATTAGCCGAGGCAATGAAATGCAGGACGTATTCAACGCAAGAACTTTCCTGTGTGGCGAATTCCGCACACCACGACAGATGCTGGCGCACCAGGAATACGACGGTCACGTTTCGATCCACGATGATGCGATGGCGGAAAAGCTTGGTTTTTCCGGCGCTCCCATCGAAGGGCCAACCCACTTCAGTCAGTTTGTTCCCTTGTTGCACGCTCAGTTCGGCAAGACCTGGTTCGAGCGTGGTTGTATCAGCGTGCATTACCAGAACATGGTGATTGAAGGCGAAGAAGTGCGGGCGTTTGTCGAACAGATGCCGAACGGTGCAACGATGGCGTCCATCCATGCCGAAAAACGCGATGGCACACCGGTGCTCACTGGTACGGCATCGATCGGACCGGATCATGGTCTTACCGAACTGGACAAGCGTCGCGCCGCGTTGCGACCCGCAGGCCAGCTGGTCATACTCTCCGAGCTGTGTGTCGGCCAGTTGGGTGCGGGCAACCCGGAGCCCGTGCGAATGGGTTTCGATGAATCGAAAGGCGCGCTCTATCCCTTCTCGCTCGAAGACAAACTCAAGGTGATTACCGAACCGTGTTCCTGGTACAGCCGCGAAGGTGGCCCAACCTCACCCTGGGGGCGAGCAGTGATCCCGGTCGAGATGATCAGCGTGCTGACTCAGTACACCAGCGGCCAATCAGGATTTCGTACCAAGGGTCCAGCGGTTGGCTTGTTTGCGGCGCTCGAAATCAAACTCATCGACGGACCGCTGTTCGTCGAGCATCCCTACGAACTTGAACGGGAAATCGTCGCACTAAGCGAAAGCAAACGCACCGAGGCGAACTGGATCCGCACACGAATCTTCGACGGCACTGATCGCCGACTGGTCGCAGAAGTCCTGCTCAATTCGGCAACCATGAAGGATTCCTACGCACGATACGCCGAAGAAGCAAAATTGCTCGGGAAGCGGCTCGATTGACGGGCTTGACAGCAAACGAAGGCATCCTTAACAGGGTGCCTAACCTTGATTCGACAACCCATCGCGGCGTCGGGCAGCCCTCTCCGCTGCGGGGGGCGGTCTCTGACCGCGATGGCATTCGCGATCAGGAGATCGCTCCAACAGACATTGGATATCGTGACTTTGTAAGCTCCTGGTGGGAGCGGTCTCCAGACTGCGATTGTTGGGATCATCGGAGATCGCGATCAGGAGATCGCTCCCACAAAGACACGGAACCAACGGTTCGAGATCGGGAGGTCGTCCAGGGCGCTTTTACTCGACGTCTCATTTCTGAATCTGCCAACTTCATTGGTTGTGACCTTACGGTTTGATTTCCGCTGCAATCCCGACCTTCTCTCCAGTCAATCGTTCCAGTCAATCGTTCAGAGGCTCTGAATACCCCTGCGCAGCAGTTTCGGTTGCGTAATTTTTGTCCAATTGAGGCTAAATAGTGCGCCAAGGAGATCAACATGGCCGAGTTCATCACCAGAACAAGTGCTGCACCCATTGTGCTCGGCGCGGTTGCGTTCGGTAAACCAAAGCCCACCACCAGCGATCATCCGTTGTCGAGCGATGATTCCTGTGACGAACTGATGCGCCGCTTCGCGAGGCTCGGTGGCGAGGAACTCGATACGTCCAGGGTCTATCAGAATGGCAACTGTGAAGAAGTGATTGGCCGCGTCCCCGCAGGGTCAGCACTGCGCATTGGCACCAAGTTTCATCCGAGTCTTGAAGGCGGGCCGGTAATTCAAATGCAACAGTCGCTTGCGGCGCTCAGACGACAGGTGGTCTCGATCTACTACCTCCACATGCCGTCAACCACCACCCCACTTGAAGATACGCTGGCAGAAATCAACCAGTGCCATGAGAACGGGCAGTTTGACGCGTTTGGACTGTCCAATTTTCCAGCCTGGCAGGTGGTCGAAATCTGCCAGTACTGCCGACATCAAGGCTACGTGCTTCCCACGGTGTATCAGGGTGTCTACAACGCGCTGAATCGAACCGCCGAGTACGAACTCATACCGGTACTGCGGAATTACGGCATTCGCTACTACACCCATGGTTCATTGGCCAGCGGCTTCCTGACCGGCAAGTACCAACAAGGCGTCGCACCAAAAAAAGGTATCGACCGTTTTGCCCAATCGCGTCGTATCAAACAGTATGAAGAACGTTATCTGCACCGACCCGAAATGTTCGCAGCACTCGATGCGATCAACAGCGCCGCCAACGCCGCCGGAGTCAGTACACTGGAAGCGGCTGTGCGCTGGACGCAGCATCACAGTGTGGTGGACGGCGCACTGGGTGATGCCGTGCTGATCGGTGTGTCGCGCATCGAACAACTAGAGCCGATCATGCATGCGGCAAAAAAAGGACCCTTGCCAGAGTCAGTGGTGGCGGCGTTTGAAGTCGCCAATGAACATCTCAAAATGAAGTCGGAGTACTACTTGCAGTACCCATACCCGAAAGAAGGCAGCCCCTGGCGATCGCGCCTGGGATGAGCAACCTCTTCCGGATCTTCTACCAACTAACGAATCTGGAGACCTGACAGGCATGCCCGCGCCAAAAATTGCCATCAACGGTTTTGGACGCATCGGCCGCACAGTCACGCGCATTGCCAAACTTCGAAAGCACTTCGATGTGGTGGCCATCAACGACCTCGCGCCACCCGATGCCCTGGCCTATGCCTTCAAGTTCGACAGCGTGCACGGCATCTATCCTGGCGACGTGTCCCTCAACGGCGATGTGCTGACCATCGACGGCGATCCATTTCGTGTGCTAGGCGAGAAAGACCCGAACAAGCTGCCGTGGAAGGAACTTGGTGTCGACTACGTCATCGAGAGCACCGGTAAATTTCGCAGTGTCAGCGAACTCGAAGCGCATCTCAAACAAGGTGCCCGACGTGTGCTGATCACCGTGCCAACCAAGGATGATCTGGACAGCACAGTTGTGCTCGGCGTGAACGACCATGTGATAAAGCCGGATTCGACCATCATCAGCAACGCGAGTTGTACCACCAATTGCGCCGCACCGATGGCTCTGGTGCTGCATGAGGCCTTTGGCATCAAGCGCGGACTGATGAATACCATTCACGCCTACACCTCGGATCAAAACCTGGTGGATTCCCCGCACAAGGATTTCCGTCGCTCTCGACATGCAGCGCTCAACATCATCCCGACCAGCACCGGAGCCGCCACTGCCATTGGTCGGGTCATTCCCGAACTCGCAGGCTTACTCGATGGCCTTGCCATGCGAGTGCCTGTACCGGACGGCAGTGTTGTGGATCTGACAGTGGAGTTGCTCAAAGCTGCGACTGTCGAACAGATCAACGCCGCATTCCGAGCTGCGGCCAACGGTCGATTGAAGGGGATCCTGCAGTACTGCACGGATGCCGTTGTCTCCAGCGACATCGTTGGTAACAGCCACAGCTGCGTCTTCGATGCTGAACTGACGCAGGTGATCGGCGGTGAATTCATCAAGGTCATCGGCTGGTACGACAACGAGTGGGGTTACTCCTGCCGCGTCGAAGATCTGATTCAGAAGATTGGTCGCATGGATGGGCTCGAGCCCGAGTTCGTTACCTGAAGGCGCTTGAACACGTGCGCCTGCCGCTTTCGCGCGAAACTTCTTCCACAGAGTTCCTTCGTTGGTACTGGCTCAAGGCCGAACTCGTCGACTTTGCGCGCTCGGTGGACCTTTCGTGCGTCGGATCGAAGGAAGTTGTCAGTACACGCATCGCAGTGTTTCTTGATGGAAAAGTGGCGCCACCCACCGAAGTACGACGACGTTCGAACATCCCACAACTCGCAGAACCCTTGAATCGCTAGACAAAGATTCCATCGGGCCAGCGGTCAACTCAGGTCTTGCGGTTATTCTTTGAGCGTGAGATCGCAGATGACCAAGCCCATCGACGCACAGTTCGAACTGAATCGTTTCACGCGGACTTTTTACCAGCAGAACCCGACGGCTTCAGCCAAGGAGCTGCGTGCCGCGTGGCTTCGTTACCGATCACTGCCTGTTGATGAGCGCGGGCGTGCCTGATGGCATCTTTTCGCGTAACCCCGCATTTTTCCCTGCAATTCACGCGTATAAAATGTTCGAACATTGCGCACCACGCAGGAAGGTCTGATTAGCCAGACCGCGCATTCGAGCACGATTTCGGCGTCGCTCCAGGCTGATGGATTCGCGAACGATGGATGTGCTGAATCAACGGGACGAAGAATGATGGTCGCAGCGTAAGGAACCACCGCCAGATTCAGGACGATCGATCAATTTTTCCAGCTTCCCTGGAACCCTCGCGTGCGGAACAATAGACCATCATCTGATACGCAGCAGGCGCAGATCATGGTAAACGCATCAGTTACCGCATTGGGCTACCTGGAGCTTGGCGTCAAGAGTCTGGCCGACTGGCGCGGTTTTGCGCAGACCGTGCTCGGTCTTTCCGCGC
>JAYSTS010000311.1:0-11340 GCA_043719475.1 Gammaproteobacteria bacterium
CCATGACGACCATGGGACCCCATGACAATCAGATCTGCACCCAACGACCTGGCGCGATCGCGAATTTCCGGCGCCGGAACGCCAAAGACGATATGTCGACGATCAGCCGGAATCCCAGGCGGAGTACAGAGTGCCTCCAGCCGCTTTCGGGCAGAGGCTTCCGCTTCAACTTCAAAATTCATGAGCGCCTGACCCATTGTTGCCGTCTCGATCCCCGTGTAGGCATAGGTCAGCGGTCGGATGACAGTCAGCACGGACAGCGAGGCGCCATAGAACCCTGCGAGTGTCAGCGCACTCTCCAGCACTTCGGGTGCTTCTTCCGTTAGATCAATCGCAGTGAGAATGTGACGGTATTTTTTCATCTTGAACGCTCCCTATGGTGATAAGGTAGGCCGGCTTTTCCAACGACAAAGATCAGCCGCGACAGTTGAGAAGCGACGAGACCGGCGTCGTCTGGATTCGCTTGTTATGTTGAGCTCCCCACGATTGGTCAGGTAAATGCTTGATATTATTTAGCCTCATCGACCATTTGCATGGTGTTTCGTTCAACTTCTTTGGCAACTTCAATCAAAGCAACATCCTGAGATAGAGCTGAGAGCATTTCAAGTGGCTTGATGAGTCCTATTTTCGTCTTTCTCGCATCAGTAAACACGGAGATGCGGCATGGAAGGGCCATATTCAAACGCATATCTGTAGACAGCACCTTCGCTGCTTGGCTCGGATTGCATACTTCGAAAATCTTGCACTGCTCTTCAAATGGAACGCCCTTGCTGCGAAGTGTCGCGCCCAGGTCATGAATGTGTAGAACCCCGAAGCCGTTACGTTTTACAGCGGCATCTAAATCTGCCGAGGCTTGTTCAAATGACTTATCAGTTTCAACAATGTAGTACATGAATCACCTCAGAGTTAGTGGACGACGCATAACATCGATTAGAAGGGATACTCGTTGATCTCCCCATACGTACAAACCTGCTTTCCTCGGTGTAAGTACGTACCTGTGTTCGACGTGATCAATGTTTTACCTGATCATCAGACGTGGTTCCCTCCGGCACGATGGCTTGCTCCCCACCGTTCTCCGGATCAAAGATAAAAACACCAACCCGGACATAGGCATTCTTCGCCGTACCACCAACCGGAACATTGGCGGGTATCTGCTTCTCGATGGCAGGCAGCGATTTCAGATACTCCGCGATATCTGCGGCATCCTGCTCTTTCAACAAGCTGTAGTTACGCCAGGGCATCACCGGCACAAGCACGTCTCGCTGATGGGTTACACCGGTGAGAATGGCCCCCGCGATATCCTGCCGCGACCATTTACCTAGACCCGTCTCACGATCTGACGTCAGATTGCTCGGGAATACTATGGCTGGCGATACGCCTTCGTTGTAGTCAGACCACGCAACCCCGACGTTGGATCCTGCCAACCACGGTCCATTTGGTCGTCCAAGCAAAGCACCTTCGGTGTGACAGCCACCGCAGCCGAGGAGAGTCGTCAGATACGCCCCTCGATCCACAGCTCGATCAGCAGCCGCACTCATCGAGACGATACACAAGGTAATCAGGGTCAACGCCAACCCGGTCTTTTTCATCTCATCGATCTCCGGTTACCCCACCCAGCACTTGCTGCCAGCACTCGCTGCCGGCTCTCACTTCCAGCACTCACACGAGGTACTCTGTACTCACCGGGAAACGATACCTATCGTGGAAATCGTGGACTTCTCACGTTGCCACACTTCGGAAAACACCAATAGGAATTTAATACGAGGCAGTCCATGCTGTTCGTTCGCCTCAATTTCAGGAACAGATCAACATGCTGCAACGCTCCTTTGCTGCCGGTGCCGTGCTCTCACTATCCTTGGGACTAGTCGGCTGCGAGAGCCAGTCGCAGGGGTTCGTTCTGCCGCCTGGTGATGTCGAAAGAGGCAAAACTGCATTCGTAGACTTGGGTTGCGGGTCATGCCACGTGCTGCAAGGAGTGTTCAAGAAGTTACCACCCGAAGAAGGTGGTGACGAAGTGATCGAAGTCGTGCTGGGTGGTCCGGTCAGTCGGGTAAAAACCTATGGCGATCTGGTGACATCAATCATCAATCCGTCGCATCGAAAGTCACTTGGCACTCATGAAGACACGGTGAACCCCGATGGCACATCGAAGATGCCGTACTACAACGATGTCATGTCCGTTCAGGAGCTGGTTGATTTGACGACGCTGCTGCAAACAACCTATTCACTCAGAGTCCCTGAGTACAGTCCTTACTACCTGCAATGAGTTGGCTTCAACAAACCGCAACACCTCAGCTACCGTGAATGCAGGGCAGCGCCAAACTATTGGGGCTTCCCGACGCGTTTCTGCCCAAGGAGCGCCGCGTGGGTCGCCAGCATGCGTCTGAATTCGCGCTGATTGAGCGCTTGCAGGGCCAAAACAGATTCTGAAACGTGAGTCATTCGCCGACCCAGATGATCGAACCACACTTGCCCCGCACTCACACCCGGCATCGTGCTGATGGTTCGCTGCCAATCATCAACCCAGTGCTGAAATGCTTGCCTGCGTATCAACGCTGCTGATTCCACCCACTCCATGAGATGGCCTGCAATCGTCGTGGCTTCCACCCCTGCCAGGAATTCACCGCCGGAAACTTCCTGAGCGATGCGATCAATCTCGACATTGTTTTTGCTCATGGATGCACCGCCAGAACATCACAGGACACACGCGCAACAATTTTTTCTGCCGAATTCCCGATACCGATGAGCTGCTTGAATCTGTGAGCATGCGTACCCACCACCAGGAGGTCGGCATTGAGTTGGTGAGCAACCATGTTCACGGCCGGACCCACTTTGCCGATCGGTAGGTGACGTTGTGCCTTTGGAATGTCATACGCGTTGAGAAGTTCATTCAGCCCATGCTCTATATGCAACCTGGCCCGAAGTTGCGCTTTTCGCTTGTCCAGTATGTCCAGGTCGATCAGCGCATTCGGCAGTTCCGCCGCAGCGACGACATGTACTTTTCCCCGCTCGAGAGTAGCCATGGTGTGGGCGGCATCGAGTACCCGACGATTCAGACGCTGGTGAGCCCGATCCTGCCGCGTAACATCGACCGCAGCGAGTACGATACCACTTTGCTTTCGCCTTCGAGTGGTCGTCAGAAGAACAGGAATCGTTGAGGTTCTCAGTAGACGCCAGTCCAGGGGCGTATGCAGGATCGTTCCCGACTGATGTATGGATTTGATCATAAGGTCCGCGTCACTCTTGGCAACAATGCTTTCGATCGAACTAACGATGTCCTTGCTCCACAGAACTGATGTTCGGGCGCGTTCCAGTTCGTTGACATCAACAATCTGGGACAGCAGCCAACTACGCCGCTGCGCAATTATCGCCTGCTTGATCGCTCGATCCTGATCACGGGCGAAAACACCATCACTCTCGGCCAAAGGACTGAAGCAGAACGACAACAGGTGCGCTCGCGCGCCGCTTTCCTTGACCAGCCGCCGTGTCCTGGCAAGCGCCGTCTGTGGATGTTTCGGCTTGTCGAGAATGGTCAGAACCGACTGTAGTTTCATCGGTGTTCCTTACTCCCCGGTTGCACAATGGATGCAGGTCGACGTGGTGGGCACCGCCGCCAGCCGCATCTCATCAATCGACAGACCACACACCTGGCAACGGCCATAGGTGCCACGATCGAGACGCGCCAACGCACTGCGTATTTCCGATTCCAAGGCTGCGAGTCGTACAGCCAGTGCAGACATCGTCTCATCATCTTCGAGCTCAGAGGCCTGTTCGGATAAATTCGCGGGCAACGGCTCATCCCGATGTTCAACGTGCCTCGCCACTTGCTGTCGGCGATCGACTACGCTGGCCAAGCTTTCGTTCAGCTGTTTGGCAATCGCTGTCAGGTTCATTCGAAGAGCAACCCTGTTGAATACACACTCTTTTAATATCGTAGGAAGGCAGAGCACTCGCTACCATCAGCAATTCCCACTATGAACCTCGCCTTCTTCGAACTGTGCAATCATCTGACGACATGCTTCAACTCGCGAGAGATGAGCGCCGCAACAGGATGCGCAGCAAGAGATCCAGAGCGATATCCACGGCGACCGAACGTACCAACTCGCGGTCGCCGGAGATCTGATGACGCGCGGCCGATGTCAAGGTTTCCCCGCGTACCGCCCAGGCAAACCAAACCGTGCCAACAGGCAATATCGGTTCACCTCCGCCAGGACCTGCAACCGCCGTGATGGCAACACTCACGTCCGCCATAGACCGCAACAAAGCCCCTTCGGCCATGCCTCGAGCGACGGGTTCGTTGACAGCCCCATGCGCTTGCAGATAGAGAGTGAGATATCCCGAGCATGCACTGTTTAACGGCTGTGCTATAGGTAACAAACGCAGCCTCAAACCAGTCCGAACTGCCCGGTATGCGGGTGCAGCTCGCCGCCAAAAATCCGCCCATACACGATTCTGCGCTCAATAGCCTTGATCCGACAATAATCGGTACCGCTTCCGACGCACAACGCCTCGAGGCGTCGGGCGGTCCTCCCTGTTGTAGCGGTCTCCCGACCGCGATGCCGGGTGGAAAATCGCGATCAGGAGATCGCTCCCACAGGGTGCTTTTACTCGACGTCTCATGACTGGATCTGGCAACTTCATGGGTTGAGACCTTACGGTTTGATTTCCGCTGCAATACCGACCTTCTCTCCAGTCAATCGTTCCGCAGCTCTTAAATACCCTGCGCAGCAATTTCGGTTGCGTAACTTTTGTGCAATTGAGGCTAGGCGCTCACCACGCTGCGTCAGCAATTCAGAAAGTTCAAGGCAGAGGGCTTCTGTTAGTCGTGTCGCAGCCCCTTCCCTCACGGACCAGTGGAACGCTGGCTCATCGATGATTCCCATCAATCAACGCGAGAAGACTCGCATAACGATTCAGTTGGCTCTCCCGGAGCGGGTCGGGAACCTCGGGCTCACCAGCTTCCATCTCTTTCCAGTCGACCGCTGTGAACAATCGAACCGCCATGGGAAAGAGCTGTTGCTCTTCGCGCCGCATGTGTTCTTTCTGCATGGCGAGATAAATTCGCGCGTCGTGGTCAAGTTGCACACCTGCATCTCGTTGCTTCGACAGCAATGCGTCGATATCCACTTGCATACGAGCTGTTGCAGCCCCAAGTTCAGCATGCTGGGCGACGGTCAGCTCGACAATGATGCGCTCGCTGGGAGTCAGTCCCTTGTCGATGAGACGCTCAATGATTCGATCTTCACGTGGATGATGAACTCGATCCGGATACTCGGCGATGTAGTCAATCAGATTGGCGAGCAGATCAAGTGTGTCAGGATCGCGCTTTGAAATCTGGTGCAGACGTAGCTCCAGCGCTTCAATCACTTCACTCAGTGTCTTGTGATCCTCCAGCAGCAATTGCAAAGTAAGGCCAGGTGCATTCAATGTGCTGCCAGCGCGAGTGCCAGAGGTTTCAGAAGTCACCGGTGGCTCCATGCACAATGCCTGAGTGTTCGCGGATGAAGTCCATCAGCGCCTGCACGTGGAGAATCGGTTTTTGAACGACCAGGTTGATACCAAAGTAGGTCGCTTCAGTCTCCATCCGAGCGAAGTCCCGGCTCACCAGCAAAGCAAACGGTACTCGGAACCCCCGATCAATCATTGTCAGGTGTACTTCTATGCCGCGTTCATCAGGCAGACGAGCCTCACAAACAACACAACGAACGGGAAGATGTACCAGATCATCGAGAAAGGTGCGCGCCGTGGAATAGCAGCGTACCGGCTGTCCATACAGTGCGGCCAGACTGCGTAGACTGTCTCTTACCGCAGGGTCTGCGTCGATCAGGCAGACCGATGGTTCCGTCACTGTGATGTTTCCACTCTTCATGCTGCGCAGACTAGACAAACCGCACCAGCGCTCCCATTCGGAAATCTACCTACGACTTACACTCAGGTTCTGCAGACGCACCACTCACGCAGTCTTGCGATTTCAGCGGTCTCTTGGTGCGGTCTCTTGGTGGGAGCGGCCTCCTGTGTCCTCCTGTGGGAGCGGTCTCCAGACTGCGATTGTCTGTGTCATCGAAGATCGCGATCAGGAGATCGCTCCCACAAGAGATCTCCCACAGAATGTTCACACACTCTGCTGCGGACCTGCCAATCGGCACTGACCTCTAATCGGATCGTCCAGAGCACTTTTACTCGACGTCTCAATACTGAATCTGCCAACTTCATCGGCAGCATTTTCGGTTGCGTAATTATTGTCCAGTCGAAGTTAGTCAGCGTTTTCGGCGGCATTCTCGAGCCGCAGTTTCAAACGTACCAGATCGGCAAGAGATCTGGAGTGGGTCTTGTGCATAACCTGACTGCGATGGATTTCCACGGTGCGCTCACTGATACCGAGTTCAATGGCGATGACCTTGTTCGCCTGGCCTGAGGTCACCCGCTCAAAGACCTCAGATTCGCGCGGGGTCAACTCGGCGAATACCAATCGTGCCTGATCAATACTCGTCACACGAGCGCGCTGTGCTGCCTCGACAGCCAATGCTTCGTTGATGCGGTCAAGCAGTTCCTGATCGCGAAAGGGTTTGCGGATGAAATCGATCGCACCCCGGCGCATCGCCTCGACAGCCATAGGAATGTCGCCGTGCCCAGTGATGAAGATGATGGGCAGGCTTGCGTGTTGCGCGATCAGTGTTTCCTGCAACTCAAGCCCGCTCATGCCGGGCATCCGGATATCCAGGACCAGGCATCCCATCCAATCCGGCTTCCAGGCGGCCAGAAAGGAGTGTGCATCGGGAAATCCACGATGTGTCAGCCCGACCGTTTCAAGCAGCATGCCAATGGAATCGCGAACCGGCTCTTCGTCATCAATGATGTATACACAGGCTGTGTTACTCATGCTCGCCTCCTGTTGGTAACCGAAAATAGAACGTCGCGCCATGAGTCGGATTATTGACGAAACTCAATTGGCCTCCATGCTGATTGATGATTGAGCGACAGATGGAGAGGCCCATCCCCATACCATCCTTCTTGGTGGTATGAAAAGCGCTGAACACCAGGGGTTCGTCATCGAGGGATACACCGGTACCACAATCCACGACAGCAAATTCAACCCAGTCATCAACATGAGACGTGCGAACTACCAGAGTATTTCCGTATCGCCGTTCAATCTGTTGCATGGCGTCAATGGCATTGCGCATGAGGTTGAGCGCAACCTGCTGAATCTGTATCGGATCACAGAACACGGAAGGTACTGTTGATGGAAGTTCATACACCAGTTCAATGTCATTCAAGCGTGCATCGGCCGCGACAAAATGCGCCAGGTCGCGCACCAGCAGGTTGAGATTGACCAGTTCCCTTTGTCCACTTTCGTTGCGCACAAAGCGCTGAATACGCTCGATGATCGCACCTGCCCGAAGCGTTTGTTTCGTCAGCTTTTCCAACGCCGTCATCAACTTGTCGCGATCAATACTGGGGCTTTGGAGCAGCTTGTTGCACGCTTGTGCATACATGGATATGGCTGTCAGTGGCTGGTTGATTTCATGCGCGATGCTGGCCGTCATTTCTCCCATCGTACTCAGGCGTCCGACACGCGCCAACCGTTCCTGCTGCTCCAGGAGAGCTTCCTGAGCAATCTTCTGCGCAGTGAGGTCACGCAGGATGCCCGCGAAAAAAGTGCCGATGGGCGTACTGATCTCACTGATCGCCAGATAAATCGGAAACAGTTTTCCATCCTTGGTCACGGCGGTAAGTTCCCGGCCGATACCGATGATCTGCGCCGTTCCCGTGCTCAGAAAACGATTCACGTACTGCTGGTGCAGCGTTCGATGCGGCTCCGGCATGAGTACGGTGACCGGTTGGCCGACCAAGGCACCCGGCGGATATCCAAATAGACGGTAGGTCGCCGCGTTTGCATACGCAATGGTGCCCTCCGCATCCATCGCCACGATGGCGTCGACCACCGCATTCATCACGTCGAGCGCATTGTCACGCAGCCAGGAGTCTTTGCTTGTTATTTTGTTCATGGTGTCTATTGAACCAGGCTGTGACGGACAAAGGTGATGCCGGCAGCCACGGCCCAGCCCCACGCCAGTAGTGTCGCTTCATCACACTGGTCGTCGAAATCCTGAACGGTGTCGAGAAGCACCTGCAGCCACACATCGAAAAGTCTGGATGTCAGGCCCAGCCGTTGATGGATATCGGCCAGCCGACTCATCGCCGATGACGTTTCACCCAGTACGTAGAAGTTGGCCAGCTGGAACAATGATCGACGCATCATCTCCGCCTGGCGGCGCATATCCACACCTGCAAAGCGTGCCGCCACTTCCGGGTTGACGAGAAACCGCGCATAAAACTCTGTGAAGAATGCTTCCGAATGCCGACTCATGGCCACATCGGCACCAAAAATGCGCTCGTAACTGGCCTCAAATCGAGGGTGGGGCAGAGCCACATGGGTCCAGATATCCAACAACGGTACCCAGTCTAGGAAAAAGCGGTGTTCTCGGCCCTACGGAGTACCCACCCAACGAGTACAACACCCTAGGTAATTCCCGAAGGACGATGCTGGTTTGCCACCATTGGACACACTCGCAAGGCGGCCTACGATCTGCTTTCTTGAAAACGATCACCGGTACTGGAGCACATCATGGGTTACCACCGCATTCTGGTTGCAGTCGATCTAAGCGAAGAAGCTGATGAAGTACTTGCAGCGGCCAAGTCGGTCGCCGAAGCCCACAACGCCACGACCTTTGGTGTCACCATCGTCAAACCGTTAGCACGTGTTTATGGCGGACTCGACATGGCGCCGATCACGAGCGGTGCCATCGCCTTTGAACACGAGGCCATTGAACAGGCCGGGGTTCAACTCAAGGCACTGGGGACGCAATACGGAATTCCGGCTGCCAATTGCCACGTCAAACTGGGCTCGCCTGCTGTTGAAGTGCGTGCGCTCGCAGAGGACCTCGGTGCCGACCTTATCGTGATCGGTACCCATGGTCGCCACGGTCTCGGCCTGCTGCTTGGGTCGACCGCCAACGCCGTGTTGCACGGCGTAGCCTGCGACGTTCTTGCGGTAAAGATCCATCCGCTGGCCATCAGTTGAGAGGTTACCCGAATGAGCAAGTACAGCATTGCCAAATCAGCTATCGAACAGGCGGTAAATTCTGCCGCCGAGAAAAATGTGGCAAGAGATGAAGTGCTTCTGGCCATTCTGGTTTCCGTGATCAACGACTATCAACAAGCCGCCGGACGCAAAGCCGCACGCACCGCCCTGACCTATGAACTGGACAACCTCGGCGGTGAAATCGATACCGCTTTCCTGCGGTCTCGGTGATTGTGGCGTGAAGGTCATTTCCCGACGGGTCGACTACCCAGCCGATACGTCCAGGACATGAACACGTGGACGTAGAAACCGCTCTATCGCTGGCCATCGCACTGGCAGTAGGCCTGATCGTTGGGCTGGAGCGTGGCTGGAAGCGCACCACGCTGGACGACGACGCCGACGATGGCCCGGGAGCAAGAACTTTTTCTCTGGTCGGATTGAGCGGCGGGCTGGGTGCATTGCTCAAGCCGGATTTCTTCGCAGTCTTCATCTTCTTCGGCGTAGCTATCATTGCGGTCACTGGTTATCTGAAATCATCCAGAGACAAACAAGCTGCCGGGTACACGACCGAGATCGCCTTGCTCATCACCTGGGTGTTGGGTTTTCTGGCTGTACGAGAGAACGCATCGCTTGCCATCGCCGCCGCGGTGATCACCGCACTGATCCTTGGGCTAAAACCCGAAATACACGGTGTATTGCGACAAATACAGCGGCTTGAACTGCTGTCGACCCTGCAGTTGCTCGTGGTGGCAGCGGTAGTGTTGCCGCTGCTACCGGATAAGGATCTATGGGTAGAAGGTCTCAACCTCCATCTGATCGGCTGGTTTGTTTTGCTTGTTCTAAGCCTTTCATGGCTCGGTTACGTCTGTCTGCGTCTGTTCGGGGAGCGAGTCGGTATCCTGGTTACCGCTCTACTGGGAGGGCTCACCTCTTCTACTGCGGTGACAGCGAGCTTTGCACGCCGCAGTGCCGAGCAACCCTTGCTGGCAGCCTCACTGAGCACAGGCATTCTTGTGGCGTGTACGATCATGCCCATACGAATGATTATTCTGGTTGCAGTGATCAATCCAGCCTTGCTCACCGCGATACTGCCCGGTCTGGCAACGCTGATCGGCATCCCCTTGATCGCAACATTCCTGTCTCTGACCAAACCACGTACACGTCAGCCAGACTCCGGTACCCTGAATCTCGGAAATCCGCTCGATCTCCTGAGCGCCGCATGGTTCGCTGCGTTCCTGACTGCCCTGTTTGTAGTCGTCCCCTGGGTGCAGGCGTTGTTTGGGGACGCTGGCATCTATGCTGCCGCCGCTTTGTCCGGATTGACCGATGTTGATGCTATCAGCCTGACCCTGGCCAGGAAGTCACTTTCGTCAATCCCGGCATCCACCGCATCACTTGGCATCGTCGTGGCGGCGACCTGCAATACCTTTGTCAAAGCGGTTCTCTCGTCTACGTTCTCGAAAGGCGGGCTCAACCGTTCAACCAGCGTCTATCTCTTTCTGGCGGGTGTGGCTGCCACAACCATCCAATTTCTGTGGCATTGATTTACTGACATGTTCTCCCACGGGATCACCGGCGGGGCCGTGAGGACTCCCGAAACGATGTTGTGGGAATACCGCCCCTCGCCCGAATAACCCTACTGACTCGGATCAGTCTGTCGCATTTATCCCGGTCAATCGAATATGACTGTTGACCTCAGGCAGTGGGAGTGACAACAACAGAGCAATACTTACCATGACGGCCGCTGCCCACAGACAGCCGGCCAGCCCTGCCGACTGATAGATCACGCCTGAAAGCACAGTGCCCAACAGGCGCCCGGCAGCATTGGCCATATAGTAGAAGCCCACATTCATCGAGACTTCGTCCGCATCCGTGTATGCCAGCACGAGATACGAGTGCAACGCCGAGTTGATCGCAAAAACGCCGCCAAAAAGCAGCAATCCCCCAACAACAGTGATCAACGGATCAATATCGCGATCAAACGCCCAGGCCACGACAACGGTGACGACAAGTAACGCAGCGCCCCAGTTTCGAGCAGCGGCGCCACCGGGCGATCGGCTGTCTGAACGCGGCGCCAGCACACGTGGTGCAAAGCCCTGTACCACGCCATAACCAATGATCCAGACAGCGAGAAAAGCGCCGACCTGCATGAAACTCCATCCCAGCGCACTATGCAGAAAGACCGGCAGTCCCACGACGAACCAGACATCACGGGCACCGAAGAGAAACAGTCTGGCACCAGCCAACCAGTTAATTTC
>JAYSTS010000312.1:0-11298 GCA_043719475.1 Gammaproteobacteria bacterium
CACAGTGCCTGCGACCCATGGAAGAGGTTCTGGCCGGTAAGCACATCGTCCTGGGTCGAATGAGCTCGACCGAGGAATTCACTCAGGCGATTTCCAACGCGATGATGGCGTCTCGGCCGGGGGAGCTGTTCTGGCTGCTGGCTATCGCTATCGCCATCGAAAGACATGCGGACCTTAATGATCAATCGGCCCACACAGAGGTGTTACCTGAATATTTCACGGGACCAGCCATCGTTCGGGAAGCGGTTGATGTCTGGCAGTCGTCTGATTTGTCCGCCGTTCGAACCCGTGCTGCGACAGTGTTGCGGGCTCTAAACGATCAATACACAGTGCAAACAGGCGAACTCACGGTGCTGGACTGTGATGCGTGGTATCCGATCGACTGGTCTAATCCAGTGCATGCGGAATTTCGAGAGGCGCTGCTGCGTCATCGCTTTATCCCGACCAAGAGCCAGATGAAGATGCTCTTCCCGCGTTCAAGTCTGGTGACTTTCTGGACTCATTCCTGGTAGGCGCGAATGTCTGCCAGAACACACGATTAGCGGTGCGATATCTCCTTTTTCATACGGCTGTACTTACAAGTGGATTGCGGGTCAGCGAGCCACAATGTAAGTATGGTTGTCTTTATTTCTGATTGGATGGTGCGCTGGTGGTAGTTGAGGCAGTACAGAAATCCGGCGCGCTTCGGATCCAGGCAACACCCGTGGTCAGGTCCGTCATTGCAGGATTGGGCCGCACAGAAGACCTGCGTTTTTCTCCCAGTGGCCGGCGAATTGCAATCGCCGGGTATTTACGTAACCAGATCACCGTCCTGAGTGTCGAACTTCGTAGCGCGGTGGATGGGAAGACGATCGTTATTGATAGTGGTGTTGTGATCTCTTCCCCTGCACTCAAGAAGGTTCATGGCCTGGAATTCCTGGACGATGACACGATTATCGC
Source organism: Gammaproteobacteria bacterium (assembly GCA_043719475.1). Classification (GTDB taxonomy): domain Bacteria; phylum Pseudomonadota; class Gammaproteobacteria; order Pseudomonadales; family Azotimanducaceae; genus SYFY01. The sequence goes on from JAYSTS010000312.1 coordinate 940, forward strand.
TGCGAACCGCGGGGGTGGCGTGCCCGTGTTTCGGATCCCTGACCTCAATACAGATGTCGCAGATTGTGAAGTCCAGCCGGTCAGGGAGTTGGCAGCCGACGGTGTCGTTGGTCTGGATGGACCAGGCTCGGTGGTCGTCTCCCGGTTTACTGAATCGTGTGATGTGCTGATCTGCAACAATTTCAGCAACACGGTCACCAGACATCGACTGGATACGACCGCCGGGTATCGCCCGATTTGTAGTCAGGTTCTGTTGCAGAAGTGGTTTGATATCCCGGACGGGATCGGCATAAGCCACGATCATGAGTGGATAGCGGTCAGCCAGGCTGCGTGCGGTTGGGTGGGTGTCTACCCGAATTCGTCGTCGCTAAATGCGCAGTCCGACCCTTCGGCCATTTTGCGACAGGTCAACTATCCACATGGTCTGACGTTCAGCAGTTGCGGCCGCTTTCTTCTGGTGGCCGATGCAGGGGCGCCATATGTACAGGTGTTCCAGCGCCCTGATATGGGTTGGTATGGCGTGCTGCACCCGGTGGCGACATGGGAGGTCATAGGCAAATCACAATTCGGTCAAGGCCATCTATTTCCTGATGAAGGCGGACCGAAGGGGCTTGATCTGCATCCAGAGTCGCCAATCCTTGCAGTGACTTGCGAGTTTCAGACACTTGCTTTCATCGATGTAGCGGAAAATCTGGGGAATTTGCATGGTGCGAATCCTCGAAACGCTGAAGCGTTCGTCTCATTCGTTGCGGATGAGTCTGCAGGACGTTCATCGGCCGTACCATCAGATCGAGACAGAGCCCTGGCTGCGATTGCCTATGAGCTGCATATGCTGAGCAATGCCAATGATGCTGTGCAAGCTGGCATCGAAGGCCTCAAGCGCACCAGATCGTGGCGAATCACGGCGCCGCTGAGAACGGTGAATCAGCTCCTAAAGAGGTTCCAGACAGCGCGGTGATGGACCCTGGTGCCACGAGATTTATGGGCCGGGCCGTTTCGGTTGAGTTTGAGGCAGTCCCGATACTAATCTGATCGAAAACTACCCCTGACGATATTGCGGAGTTCTGCACATGGCCAGTAAGGTGTTTCCATGAATTGTCGTCTGCATCTGTGGCTACGCTGCGTCATCTCTGCGATAACGGTTTTCGCATCGTTTGTTTCGTCAGCCGATTCAATTCCAATCGATGTGGCTCCCGACGAGATGCGTTCGAAACAGCCCAATGTCGTACTGATCCTGTTCGATGACGTAGGCTTCAGTGATTTCGCGTCTTATGGTGGCGAAGCCCGCATGCCGGCCATCGATGCGCTGGCTGCACGAGGCACGATGCTGACGCAGTACCGCACGTCGCCGCTGTGTTCACCCTCCCGAGCCATGCTGCTGACTGGCGTGGATAACCACCAGACTGGCGTCGCCACCATTCCTGAAGTGCTGCCACCGGAACACGCAGGCAAACCAGGTTACGCCATGCATCTTGAGCCGGGTGTGACAACCTTGGCCACGCGTTTGCGACAAACTGGTTATCGAACCTTTATGACCGGCAAGTGGCATCTTGGCGATGGCGTTGGGCAATTACCGGTTGACCATGGGTTCGATCGCTCTTTCATTCTCGATGCCTCCGGCGCTGACAACTGGGACGACAAATCCTATATACCCTATTACCGGGAGGCGCCGTGGTACGAAGATGATCACCCGGTCGATCTGCCTGACGACTTCTATTCGGCGAATTTCCTCACGGACACCATGCTTCGCTATCTGCAGGCATCGAGGTCCTCCGGCAAACCCTTCCTCGCCTACATCGCCTATCAGGCGGTACACATCCCGGTTCAGGCTCCGCGTGAACTGACCGAACACTATGCCGGTGTTTACGACGCTGGCTGGCATGCACTGCAGCAATCGCGCATGGCGCGTCTGAAGTCGATGGGACTTGTTTCACCGGATGCAACCTTGCCGCCCATGCCCAAGATCGCGCGCGACTGGTCGACGCTAGATACCGATGACCGGGCTCTTGCTGCCAAATCCATGGCAGTACATGCCGCAATGCTGGAAGCGGTTGACCAGAACGTTGGGAAACTTGTCAGCTACCTTGCGTCCACTGGCGAGTTGGCGAACACCGTGTTTGTCGTGACTTCAGACAATGGACCAGAACCCAGCGCACCGCTGGATCAACCAGGATTTGCAAGCTGGATGTCATGGAACGGTTACTCCCGCCAACTCGACACGCTGGGCGAGCGGGGTAGCATGAGTTACATCGGCCGCGAGTGGGCCTTGGCCACCGCAACACCAGGATCGCTCTTCAAGTTCTACGCCAGTGAAGGCGGTATTCACGTACCGATGATCATGGCGGGGCCAGGCATTCCGGCCGGGCAACGCCTGACCGGCAACGCCTACGTCACAGACGTGACCCCAACGCTGCTGCAGATCACCGGCACGCAGGTCCTCCCGGCCAATGTCGCGGATGGAGAAAAATGGATGACTGGACGCAGTCTCGTCCCCATGTTGTCCGGCTCCGCATCAACTGTTTATGGCGATGATGAAGGGTTTGGCGTCGAGGTTTCTGGCAATGCCGCCTTCATCGTCGGCCGCCACAAACTGGTACGTAATCTGGCACCGTTCGGTGATGGCGCCTGGCACCTGTTCGATATCGATGCAGATCCCGGAGAAACCACGGACCTGGGTCCATCACAGCCGGAACGACTGCACACGATGATCGACCGGTATGAGCAATACGCCATCCAGATGGGCGTGCTGGAAGTGCCAGAGGGTTATGCCAGTGCTCGGCAGATCGGCGCCAACATCATTCCACGGATGATCAGAAACTATGCGGTGGAACTGGTGGTCATCAGCCTGGTGCTGGTGGCTGCTATGGTCCTGCTCATGCGCGGTATCCGCAGACGGCGGGCTTTGGCCTGAACTGCGTTTTTGCGAGCACGCGACATCCCGTGTTGTAGGAGCGGTCTCCAGACCGCGATTGTCGGGGCCATCGAAGATCGCGATCAGGAGATCGCTCCCACAGGTCATGAGGTCGCTGTGTGTGCGGTCTCCTGATCGCGATTGTGGTGGTCCACAAAGATCGCGATCAGGAGATCTACGATTGGTTGCACCTGACTTGTGGGAGCGGACTCCCGTCCGCGATCCGGAGATCGCTCCTTCTGTTGGTTTTTGGCAACACCTCAACGGTGACGTCGCTCCCTCACGCGTTCCCGCTGCCGCTCGCGCATTCGTTGCAGTGCGCGAGCGCGTTCCTGCGGTTCGAGTTTTCTGAACTCACTGCGTAGTTCGTGTCGGCGCTCTGGTGACATCTTTTGCAGCCGGTGCATTTGTCCGCGGATCTGTCGGCGCTGGGAATCCGACAGGGCGCGATAGTTCTGCAGGCGCTGCGTGAGAATGTTGCGCTCAATGGCTGACATCGTTTGCCAGCGCGCGTGTCGTTCATTGAATGCTCGCCGTTGATCCACATTCATGGTCAGCCAGCGATCGGCGCCGAGCGTCAGCGTCTTCTGCCGATCCTCGGTCATGGTCGGCCAGTCCTGCTGATGCGGCGCCAGCAGCTTGCGCTGTTCATCCGTGAGTTGGTCCCAAGCGGCAGCAAGTACAGTCACGCTGGCCGAAAGCAGGCAAATCGTCGCCAGTCCCAGACGCAGCCAAAGACCGAAGGAGGGTCGCACCGTCATGGCCGGTCCCCGCTGGAAGTCGGGGACAGAGGTGGCTCCGCATCGGCTCGCCTGGCAGATCTGGCCATCGTTTCGTCTGACGGATTACCGGTCTGCTCACGCGAGAGCGTCTGCAAGTTCTCCTGAAAGTCCGTCATATCCAGAGCATCGACATAGTTGCCGTCATCTTCGACGAGGTTCCCCAGATACTCGAGCAGTCCTGGTTCAGGCAGAACTTCCTCTGCCTGGATACGCATTGACACCGACAAGCCAATCAACACGATGGCCATCACTTCAACCCGATGCTGCACTGGAGGCTTCCTCTTCCATCCAGGCCAGGAACTCGAGGTCCTCAAGCACATCCATTTCATTGATCACTGCCAATTCATCGGCTGCCAGGTTGACGGGTAGTGGCTCGAACCCTTCGACCGCCGGACCTGGTGCTCGTACCAGGGCGATGGTCACCAATACAGCAGCAGCACTGGTCGCGACTCCTGCCGGCATCCAGAAGCTCGCGCTCTGTCGAGGCTTGTCGATCACAGCCACTGCGTCCTGTCGCATAACGCGCAGTCGATCTGCCACATCATCAGGCACCAGGCTGTTCCGCGCACGAAGATCGCGAGCCAGGTGGTCCAGCGAATCGGTTTTGTCGTCGTTGTTCATGATGAAGGATTCTCCAGCTGTTGGCGCAGACTTGCCAGCGCACGAGACAGATGGGTTTTCACGGTGCCCTCCGAACATTGCATAGCCACTGCGGTATCGGCAACGGACAGCGCCTCGACATGGCGAAGCAGGAAGACCTGTCGCTGTCGCTCTGGCAGGTTGGCAATGGCTGCATCGAGGGCTTCGACGTCGCAGGCAGTCGACAACTGATCAAGCGGATCGACCACCCCTTCATCGGCAAGGTCAGCCATGGTGTCGTCGACCTCGTCTGCAGTCTTTGATCGGGCCCAGCCAAAAAAACGTTCGCGGAATGTGCCGCGTCGCTGGTGATCGGTGATACGGCTGCGCAGGATCGTGAAAAAGAGGGGAGGCCACTCGTCGACAGGCCGGTCAGCGTATTTGCGGGCCAGTGTGAACATGGTGTCCTGCACGATATCGAGCGCATCATCATCATTCCTCACTTCGTAACGGGCCATGTGCCAGGCCCGTTTTTCCACACCCGCCAGGAAGACATTCAATTCGGCTGCCTGGCTCATCGGTTCGTCGTGACAAACCCGGGCACGTGATGTGCCCGGGCAGTTCCACTTATGGCTGTTCCTGCCTTAGCCGCCTGAACCTGTCCGTGTACGCTTGAAGACAAAGCTTGCTCTCACCGTGGCCAGTTCTGCGTCATCGGCAGTATAACGACCTTGCGCAGTGATTCGGTGCAGCTTTGCGCCGGTATTAAGCTGAGCGACGACGGCCTCGACCATGGCACCGAAGTCGCGGAAGAGGGTGGCCTTGTCGTCGCCGCGCTTGATCACTGCGTACACCCCACGACCATCGGCAGGTGCGACCAGTGCCAGCTCTTCAAGATCTGACTCGTGGTCACGACCACGGCCACCAAGTTCCAGTGCAGCGCGCGCCGCCGAGAGGTTCAGTGCCAGACGAGTCGGCATCGACGAGAGGAACGGTGTGGCTGATCCATCCTGCCAGCCAATCTTGACGCCAGCGCCCCGATTGTCGGTGTCTACTTCAGTGACACTGCGTGCCAGGAAGTCCCACGGCGCAAACCCGAAGCGATTGACAAGCCCATGCACCTGAATGAAATCACCAGCCGTCAGATCGTCGTCGATGCCATTGCCGGTTCGGATCTCGTACCGGTCAGGGTTGGCGTCATCGCCAGTGGAGACACCGGTGCCAGCGAAGTTGAACACCGCAGGACGTCGGCCGTTCAGGAACTCAAGGTCAACGACCAGAGGATCGGCGCTCACCACCTGGCCTGCGACGCGATTCATCTGCATGTGCATGCGACCCGTTGAGGCGTCGAGATTGTTGTCCGTGGTCAGATTCCCACTCACGACAACACGCTGACCAACGGATACTGACAATTGATCCAGATCCTCGGTAGTTAGGCCCGGTGCACTCACCGCCGTGTCGTTACCGACCAGCACAGTGACGTTGCGACGAAACTCGAAGCGTCCTTCCCGTGTGGAAATTGCCACACCGGAGAGCGTTAGACGGTCACTGCCGCGTGCAGTCACCACACCGTGAGCGACTTCCACATTCGCCCAGGGCACGCTGGTTCCTGCCAGCAGGCGATCGGCCCGCAGCGCACCATCACGAACAAACGCGTGCGCAACGACCGGCGTGTCCTTCGGCTTGCCAGCAAGCGCGGCGAGACCTGCGCTGCCTTCCAGGCTGTCACCATCGATTTCGTAGTCGGCATCCGTCGTCATGGTGAACGTGGTGGAACCAAACGAGCCCGTGCGATGGCGGAACGGACGTACCTTGAGCGTCACCTTGCCATCGGCCTGTACGACGGTATCGAGCAATCCACGAACACGGTGTTCACGATTGGCTTCAAGCTCCGATGTCGCGAGCAGGACGGGTTCGACCCGTACCGTGGGTGGGTTGGTCGACAGATCGACCGTATTCGAAGCATCGAGATCAAAGTCGAGACTCATGGCCCGCAAGCTTCGTGGTGTGATCCGGATGATGTCATTGCCAGTGAGTTCCAGTTCCACATCCAGAGTAGTTACGGCATTGCCGTTGACGTCCTTCAGATTCGCAGCCACTGGCACGCCAGCGGCGTTTTGCACCATGACTTCGGCGTTGGTGTAGTCCAGACGCAGTGACACCTTGTCATAGTTGCCCACTGGAACGCTGGCGACGCTCAGCAGCTCCGTGAGCTCGGCCAGTTGAGTGAAGTCGATCCGTGTGCGGGTTGGTAACACGTTGACGATGTCACCATTGGTGCGTTTGAGTTCAATTGACACCACGTCGACGAGATAGGAGACAAAGTCACCTTCGGCGTCGGTGATGGCAAAGAGCAGTTCGCCGTTGTCCTGGACAGGCGCCTGGCCAGACGGTGCCTGACCCGAGGGCGCAGGGGCTGCGGCCGAACCACCACCACCGCAACCGGCGAGCGATAGAAGTGCGACGCTGGAAAATACCGCCAGGTTACGGCGGCAACTACTTAACCAGTTCGTTTGCATGATCTTGAACCTCTTGTTGGAATGGACGGCTTGACAGGCCCTGTTGATAAAAAACGGGATCAGAAAATCGGGGTGACACTTCTGGGGGAAAGTGTCACCCCGAGCGGGGAGCGTTGTTTAGCGCCGACGATCGATCCGGTCACCTTTGCGATCAAGGTGCCGGTCGACACGATGACCCTTACGATCCAGCCGGTTATCGATCCGGTCACCCTTGCGATCCAGATGACGGGCGGCGGCTTCATGACCGTTGGCTTCGGCAACGGCAGCTTTACGATCGAGACGGTTGTCGATGATGTCGCCTTTGCGGTCGAGACGATCCTCGATTCGATCGCCCTTGCGATCGAGATGTTCGTTGATGGCATCACCCGGCTCCGCGTTGGCCGACATAGCGGACAGCAGGCCCGTGAAGGTGACGACGGTGATGAACTTGAGTGATTTCATGATCCTGTTTTCCTTGTGTTCCGGGTATTCCCATAGACAGGAACGCATGGTGTCGGTATCGGTTGACACGTTGTACAAAAAAAAAGGAAAGTCGGTACGAGTGTGACGGGGATCACCTTCCAGGCCGGTTATGGTGCGGTGCAGACACCCGATGGCGACCCGCTGGCCTAAACTTCTCGGCACAGATCCGACGACCCGGGATTACGAACATGCCAGTTACCAACCGATTTCGATCGGGCCCCCATCGGCTGCTTCTGCATGTGGCTTGTTTACTGGCGATTCTTGGATTGTCCATCGATGGTCAGGCGCTTGAGGCAATCACACCAGATCGTTCAACACTGATATGGCTGTCGAGTGGGGTAGGGGACAGCAGTCGCTCTGCATCCATCAATGTGCCCGGTTACGACTCAGAGTCCAAAAACGTGCGATTCGGCATCGAGCGAAACCTGACGGACTCCTTTGCGGGTGGTGTGTCGATAGGACGGAGCACGTACGACGTCGACACGACCGGCGAGGAGAAGGATGAGTCGAAGGCCACGGATATTCAGGTGCTCGGCCGACTGTCCCTTGGCGACTATCGTTTGTCCGGCATTGTGGCGATGCGTGATCATGAAACGGATCAGGCGCGGGTATTTCTCTTCGCTCGGGGTGATGTCACGCGCAGGCTCCTGCTCGATGCGAACATCAACGCAACGGAGTGGATCTTTAATGTGGCGGCCAGCCGCGACTTCGAACTCGGTGACAGCAGTTTTCTGAGCCCCGAGCTTTCGCTTACCCACATTCGTGTCAGCACCGACAACTTCATCGAAACCGCCTCGGGACAGGCGGGCATTGAAGTGCGCACCGCCGATCAGAATCAGTGGCTGGCGGGTGCCAGTCTGAATGGTGGCACGCTCTGGCCAGCGGGCGACTGGATGTGGTCCGTGGGTGGATTGATCGGCGTGGAGCGGCTTGTTGGTGCGGATCGACCACGCAGCGCGTCCACGTTTGTTGGGTCACGTTATGCATTCACCGCTGAAGGGTACGATCAGTCGAAGACGGGCTTCTTCATGGGCGCGAGTTTGTCAGCCCGACATCTTGGCGGGGTTGGTGCATCGCTGGGTATTGCGCATGATCGGCAGGACGGGTTTCGGAATACGTCGCTGTCTTTGGAAATTGAGTACGATTTCTGATCCGAGTTGGTCAAAACCACGCCTGCCCGTGGTCCGCACCATTTACTGATAGCGTTGAAATTCGTTGGTTTCGCGCGTCAGCAACTGCATCAGCTTCGTGTGAATAAACAGCTTTTCCTTTGACGTTGCGGCTTCGGTAAGCACGCCGACATCCACTAATTGCTTAAGATAGAGAGATGCGGTCTGACGTTTTGCCAGACCGGCCTCGGTGATATTCGCGATACGACAGTACGGTTGTTCGAAAATCAGACTCACGAGTTCGTGACTGTAGATCTTTGGTAGATTTCGACGCACATGCTCAGTGGTGTTCTCGATAAGATCCTGGATTGTCGCGATTTTGTCCGTTGTCCACACGGCGGTTTCTTCTACACCACGCAACATATACAGAATCCACGGTTCCCACGCTTGATGACGAGTGACATCCAGCAACCGATCGTAGTATTCCTCCTGGTGCGCAATGATGTAGCGACTCAGATACAGAATCGGCATCGTCAGCAGACGCTCCTGAATCAGGAATAGATTGTTGACGATGCGTCCGGTTCTGCCATTGCCATCTGTGAATGGGTGAATGGCCTCGAATTGATAGTGCCCGACCGCCATGCGGATCAGAGGGTCCACCTCGACATGGTTGTGCATAAAGCGCTCCCAGTTGGCGAGCAGAACCCGGAGTAACGCTTCTCCCACCGGTGGTGTGTAGATCACCTCGCCTAGTTGCTCGCTCGCCAGCGCTGTTCCAGGAATCCTTCGCACGCTCATCTGGACACCTTTCACCTGGGAACAGATATCTTCTGTCGTTCCGGTATTCAACGGACGCTGGAGGAGTGACTGGTACCCTTCGAACAGCGCGCGACGATATCGAAGCGCTTCTCTGGTGGCCGGGTCAGCGCGCTTGCCATCGCGCTGCTGCTGAAAAAGCCGGTCGGTGGTGGTAACGATATTCTCGATTTCTGAGCTCGCCCGCGCCTCCAGTAAAGGCAACGTGTTGATCAGTACCGCCTGATTTGGAATCAGCTCGGCTGCTTGTTTGAGTTCAGCTACAGCCGTCCGGGCGCCGATGCACTGCTTGAGGATCAAGCGTGTCTCGATATCGACCTTCGGTGGGAGCAGCGGCAGGTCTTGCCAGGGTTGATCCGGTCGCCAAACTGGCAATTTTGCGGTCATGTCTACGTTTCTGATTTTTCTCGACACATTTGGACTTTATGTCGATTGTGTCGACAGATCAATGAGGTGTGTCGAAACCCTGGAGAACTAACGACGCAACTGGGTGGATCTAGAATGTGGCGGCCAGCCGTGACTTCGAACTCGGTGACAGCAGTTTTCCGAGCCCCGAGCTTTCGCTTATCCACATTCGTGTCAGCTCCGACAACTTCATCGAAACCGCCTCGGGACAGGCGGGAATTGAAGCGCGCACCGCCAATCAGAATCAGTGGCTGGCGGGTGCCAGTTTGAATGCTGTCACGCTGTGGCCAGTAGGCTACTGGGTGTTGTCGGCGGGTGGATTGCTCGGCGTGGAGTGGCTTGTTGCGCCGGATCGACCACGCAGCGCGTCCATTTTTGTCGGGTCACGTTATGCCTTCACGGCTGAAGGTTGCGAGCAGTCGAAGACGGGCTTCCTCAGGGGCGCGAGTCTGTCAGTCCGGCATCTTGGTCCTGTTCATAGAGCCCCTCCGTTGCACGCTGTAATATTGGTGTTGCATCCTTGCGCTGTTAGCGACTCGCGACATCTCTGGTAGATCTCCTGATCGCGATTGTCGGTGTCGTCAAAGATCGCGATCAGGAGATCGCTCCCACAGGATATTAAGGTCGCTCCCAGCTTGTTGGCGACCGGCGACATCTCTTGTAGGAGCGGTCTCCGACCGCGATTGTGGAAGCAGTCGATACATCGCCGATAGAAAAAGTGAATTGAGGCGAAACGTGTCCAGAAACTCACGCACTCATGCGGTTATACGTTTGAG
>JAYSTS010000313.1:0-4433 GCA_043719475.1 Gammaproteobacteria bacterium
AAATGATGATTGCTCCAGCCGATGTTGTACCAGGTGCTGACGCCCCAGAAGGTATTGCCCGGAAAACGATGGCCGTATTCGTAGGGGTAGTAGTACACCGGGTACGGCTCGGGGTAATAGTGATAGACCCGTTGCGTGCGATAGGTTGTCACTTCCCACGGGTCGTAATACGGTACATAAATCACGCGCTCGTTGGCCGGGCGGATATAGACGATTTTCTCGCGGACCTCGACGACCTGTTTGTCGTCACTCTTCAGATTGCCGGCGAGCTGCGCCCGCTCGCGAAAACCGGTGATGGCGGCCAGTACCTGCGGCTGCTGATTGATGACGGCTTCACCCAGACGCCAGGTCCAGTCGAGATCGTCGTTCAGTTTTTTCAGGACTTCAGGATAGTTGAGCAGCGCGACGACACTGTCATCCCACTTTTCGTCGGGCTTTGCATCCGGCGTACGCGCGCGAAACCGGGCGGCCTGAACGATCTGCAACGGAAAAGTGGACGCAGGCAGAACAATGGCCAACAGATCATCGGGATACAGCGCAACCGGGCCAAGCAGCTCTTCGAGCTGCTTGTTATCAAGCGGTGTGTAGGCGGACTGGACGGGGGCCGGCTTGATCTCAACGGCCAAAGCAGGAATCAAACCAGTCAGTAAGATCAAGCTGAAGAACCAGCGCGTTAACATGAGCATGATGAACATGCCTCAGGCCATGGTCTGCTCACGATAACCCATTCTGCTGAATGCCGACTTAATGAAGTTGGCAGAAAGCAGTCTGGATAGACGTAGCCGAATCAGAGGCCGGTTCGATAGTTTTCCTCGATCGACAGGTCGATCGCTTTGGCCACGGTCTCATCAGCGCCGTTCATTTCCGCGAAGAGCTTGCCAAACGATATTCTGTCCTTGGCGCCCCAGCTCTCCGGTTCCCACAGACCACTGCGGATGAATGCCTTTGCACAGTGGAAAAAACACTCGTCGATGTGCACCCGAATGGCGATGATCGCGTTCTTGCCGCGTGCGGCGAGTTGTGTCAACAATTGTGGATCGGCAGTCAATTCGGCTCGGCCATTGATCCTGAGCGTCTCCTGGGTGTTGGGAATCATGCACAGCAAACCGACCTGCGGGTTGGCGAGAATGTTCTCCAGGCCGTAGACCAGTTTGTTACCCGGACGATCAGGGATGACGACGGTCCGATTGTCTTCTACCAGGATGAAACCCGGTGCATCGCCCTTGGGCGACGCATCGACTCGACCATTCTCATCTGCGGTCGATAACACGACGAACGGACAGCGGGCGAGAAAGTCGATTGCGGTTGTGTTCAGCTGAGGCTGGTTCTTGGCTGCAAGTCCCGACCGAGCGTGACCAATGATCTGGCGCAGGCTCGACAGGTCGCGAATGTCATGTGTGCTCATATCAAGTGTGCTCATATCAAGTGTGCTCCTACCATGTGGGCTCATACCAAGTGTGCTCATGCGGCGGCGTCTGCCTTTGTTAGTTTTGGTACTGTATAACGCTGCATGTCGTCAACAAAGGCACGCAGGGTTTCGACACCACTGGCCTCTGCATCCTGACACCATTGACGCAGCGCACTCACGACCTCTTCGAGATTGCCGGTGCGCTTGGCCCAGATTTCCTGCAAACGCAGCCTTAGATCGTAGACGGTCTTCAGTTCCGGAAGTTCAACCAGCGATGCCAGTCGCGCGCGACCCTGATCATCCAGCAGAGATGCGTCACGGCAGAGCAGACGATGCGCGCTACGCAGGATCTTTCTGGATGCGGCGTTGGCATCGGATCGCTGCTGCCGAACGATGGGCGCAACCACAGTACGTGCGTAGGTTGCCATGACATTGAATCGGTCATTCACCAATGCCATTGCCGTGTCCTTGTCGAGATGAGCCGTGGTTCGTCGCTCGAAAAGGGGACCCGTGCTCAACGGACGGGCCAGTCCCACCATCGTGAATAGTCGGATGTACATCCAGCCGATATCGATTTCCCAGGCGCGAGCGGAATACTTCGCCGAATTTGGATAGGTGTGATGATTGTTATGCAGTTCTTCTCCACCGATGAGAATACCGATCGGCAGAATGTTGCGGGACGCATCCGGTGGTTCGAAATTGCGGTAACCCCAGAAGTGGCCAATACCGTTGATCACCCCTCCGACCAGTGGAATCCAAATCATCTGGATCGCCCAGACGGAGAGACCGATGACGCCAAACATAACCAGGTCAATCAGGGCCATCAGCCCGATACCGGCCAGGCTGTACTTGTAGACATGGGCTTCGATCCAGTCTTCCGGAGTGCCAGAGCCATAGCGTGCGATCAGCTCGGGTTTCGCGGCAGCAACCTTGTAGGCACTGGCCTGGTCCCAGAGAATCGTCGACAGCCCCATGATCACAGGGCTGTGCGGATCTTCCGATGTCTCACACTCGGCGTGATGCTTGCGATGAACTGCGGTCCACTCCTTCGTGGTCATGCCGGTACCCAGCCACAACCACAGGCGGAAAAAATGTTTGAGGGCAGGGTGCAGCCACAACGCGCGATGGGCCGAGAACCGATGCAGATAAAGCGTCACGCTGAGCACCGTGATGTGCGTCAGCAGCAGCGTGACGCCGATCAGGGCTGGTATGGAAAGATCCAGCACGCCGTGTGCGAGCAGATCCAGAATGTTCACGAACACCTCCAGTAGTTGCCCAGGGTAGTTGCCCAGGGTAGTTGCCCGGTGTAGTTATCCGCTGTAGTGATCCGGTCTTGGAACGAGATCAGAGTGCGCCGCTACTCATGATGTATGCGTAAATCAGCGAAACGGCCATGACCGACAGCAGCAGGAACGTACCCTGTGCCCCGATCAATCGCGGGTAGTTTGCGCCCTCATGACGTGAGAGTCCCAAGGCATGGAGCAACCGGCATGCAATCAGGCTCAAACCAATCCCGTGCAGAACCAGATGGCTGGTTCCATTGAGTTCCATCATCAACAGCAGCAACAAAGCGAGCGGGACGTTTTCAACAAAATTCGCCTGCACACGAAGCACGGCGTCCGGACGCCATTTCGGCTGACTGGCGGAACGCAACCGTACGTACAGCACATGATTGGCAAGCAGTACCGCGAGCAAACCGCAGAGGCCAGCGTAAAAAGCACTCACCAGAACACTCATGCAATCACTCCGGCAATCACGGCGATCAAGCCGCCGACCGCAAATGTCAGACCGATGTAGCCGTACTGATCAATCCAGAACAGACCGAACGCTTCGGGCGAGCCCTTTGGTGCGGTGGGCGTTGGTCCGCTGCGGAGTTGACGCGGCAAGCGACCATTCGCAACGATCTGGACTCCGAGCCAGATCCCACCGAATCCACAGATGATGAGCCAGTCAGCGAGTTCCAGTAGCGCCATCGTCAATCCTCGAGCTTAGGGTAAGGAACTGCAAAATTTGCGTAGACGTTCAAGGTTGCCCCCCGGTTCCTTGTATGCTCTGTTGCCGGGAGCATATCAAAGGGGTGGGAATGTCGCTAACCGGACGCAGGATTCTGATCACCGGAAGTGGTGGTGGCATTGGGCAGGCGATCTGCCGGCTGCTGTCAGCGCGTGGCGCGACCTTGATTCTGACGGATCTTGAGCTGCATGGCGCGGCCATAGCCAATACCTGCAAGGCGCGTTATCTCTCTCTCGATGTGACGCAGGAGTACGCGTGGCGGTCGGTAACCCATGTGGTGCGGGAAGAGTTCGGTGCGCTTGACGGGGTGGTCAACGTGGCCGGTGCCATCCTCATGCAGCCGCTGCTTGAAACCCCACTCGCCGAGTATCGACGGATTCAGGCGATCAACCAGGACAGTGTTTTTCTCAGTCTCAAATACTGCACACCGCTCTTGATCGATTCCGGCGTCGAACATGGTGCATCGGTGGTGAATTTTTCCTCGATTTACGGTTTGGGTGGACAACCCGGTTTCAGTGCGTACTGTGCTGCAAAGGGCGCGGTACGTCTCCTGACCAAGGCTGCGGCGCTGGAGTTCGCGCAGGCGGGTTATCACATTCGTGTGAACTCAGTGCATCCCGGGCCAATCGACACGCCGCTGGCCCGGTTACCGATCGAGCAACTGGTGGCGGAAGGGAAGGTCGCGTCAATCGATGCCGGGATGAGCCGGATCGCGGCCAGCTATCCGGGTGGACGGATTGGACAGCCCGAGGATGTTGCAGGCGTGGTTGCGTTCCTGTTATCTGACGATGCACGTTTTCTCAACGGTGTCGAAGTGCCGGTGGACTACGGTTTTACGGCGCGGGCTCAGTAGTGGAGTGACAGGGCAAGAGTGGAGTGACAGGGCAAGAGTGTGAAGCCAAGTGCGATTAGCGCGCCGCCAACGAGCTGGATCAGGCAGCGGCGTAGCTGAGCTGGCCGATGGTCTCGAGCGAACGGGCTTCGTGGATCAGCTCCTGGGTGAAGTCGTGAC
>JAYSTS010000314.1:0-11206 GCA_043719475.1 Gammaproteobacteria bacterium
CCACGTCGGCAATCAGCTGATGAACTGCTCAGACATGAGCAGCGGATTCTCCCGTTTCTTCAGCCACGACTGAACGTATCGATTCCGACGCCTGTCGTCATTGGTAAGCCTGATCCACACTTTCCCTGGCATTGGAGTGTCCTGCCATTTTTCGCCGCCACCACTGCGAATAAATCACCGCTGGATCGGCACGGCGCGATGCAGTGGGCAGAGTTCATGGCAAGTCTGCATCGCCGATATCTGCATGGGGTAGATCCAGCGGCTCCTGAGAACCCCTACCGCGGGGTCGACATCAACTCCCGTCGGTCGAGCTTTGATGACAGACTCAAACAACTGAATCGCCTGGGCGAGTCCATTCCCGATACGCTACTCGGAACCTGGCAGACAGCTCTAGCCCTGCCACCTTCCCCACTGCGGGTGTGGATACATGGCGATCCTCACGCCCGCAATGTGCTGTGCAGCTCCGGCTCGTTGGTGGCCGTTATCGATTGGGGAGATATCACCGTCGGTGATCCGGCGAGCGATCTCGCCAGTTTCTGGATGCTGATACACGACACCGTCGTCCGCACCAAGGCCATACAACAATATCTCGCCACGACCTCTTTTTCTCTGACCCCTGAGGAATCAACAGCTCTTCTGCTGCGAGCAAGAGGGTGGGCCGTTCTCTACGGGGCGACGCTTCTTGCTACCGGACTGGTCGATCACCCGGAGCATGCAGCTATGGGTCGTGTAACCTTCCAGAACCTCCTGCAGCAAGGCCCTGGTTAGCCGGAGGAACGGGCACAGGCGGTGCCATGGGTGGCGCTGGCGACGCCGGAACGGTTCGTGTCCAAGGTAATTTCGCCGCCCTGTGTCGTCGAACCAGAACTTTCCTCGTGGCCTCTCCGGTCAATAAAAAAGTCTGGGCGTCAGTGGAATTTGCTGCCTCATGATCATCCACCGCAAGCCGCACATCGCCTGCTTGCAATCCTCCTGAACGCTTCGGGACATGCACAATCAGGATTCTTCGGTGTATTTTTCGTTCTGGCTCTGCCAATGGGTTAAAAGAAATACATAGCCTCGAGACAGTTGAGGTTTCGAGTAACTCGGCGTCTTACCCATCAGGTCGCCTATTTCTCGATGCGTATAACCCTCGACGTCGTGTAGCCACACAACCATGCGCGTTTCTGGCTGCAGGGCGTGTAAGCATCCTCTCGATATCCGAGATCCCTCCCATTCGATCTTCACCTTCAAGGCGCGAAGGCCAAGGGGAGCTCAATCGCAGGAGACATTGATTGATCGCCACAGTTCGCACCCAGCGCAGCAACGTTGAGGGGTGGACTATGGTCGCCGCACGACTGAGAACCTGCATGAAAACGTCCTGAAGTATTTACTCGGCTGCCGAACGACTAACCAGAATGCGCCACGCAATACTCAAGACAGCGGGCGACAGGAGTTGGAACAGACGGCCAGACGCCTCCCGATCACCGAGGATCACCGCCGTTGCCAGATCGGAGGGATGTGAGTGTTCGCGAATCTAGCCATAGGGCAAAGATGCCTCCAGTCGCAAAAACCTCGCAGGTGTGCCTGATTAATGTCGCGGTGAGGACAGTTCCAGCGCGAACCGATCCTCCGGAGACCAGTCACCGTCCCCCGACCGAACGATCGTTTGCTAGTCAATGCCTATTCTATTTTCTGCGTGTTCCTGATTCCGCTTTCTATGGCCACCGATCCCGATGTTTCCTGAACTTGCTCCCAACCGGCATTCAACCTGCATTTTATGGATCTATTCTGTGAGTCGACACGCCGCCGATTATATTCACTTTTATTCGAACGATCGTTCGTTCATGATGGAATCATGTATGCACGTTCCCAGATCACAAACCCGGACAGTCTGTGCGATCGGCTGGCGCAGGTTTTTCGAGATCATGGCTATGACGGGGCCTCCATAGCGACTCTCGCTACAAGTGCAGGTCTGAGCAAAGCCAGTCTCTACCACCACTTCCCAGGCGGTAAACAGGAAATGGCCGCTGTCCTGATCGATCACGCGATCCAGGCTGCTGAACAGCAGGCCTTTCATGTACTGCGCACACCCTCTCCAGCAGCGGCACGACTGGAAGCCTTCCTCGAAGGATTCCTGCGCTATACGGTAAATGGCAAACGGCCCTGTCTCCTCGCAGTGCTTGGTCAAGCCGCACCCGGCCCGATTCGAGACGTGATCAAGTCACAGATCAACGCGTGGCAAGTCGTGCTCGAATCGAGCCTCATTGGCCTTCGCGGTGTCAAACCCAAACGTGCAACTCGGCTTGCTGAAGAGGTGCTTTGCGGTTTATATGGAGCGTCTCTCCTCGGCCAGCTCCTCGGCGATGAGACATGTATGGAACGCAGCGTCAAACGTCTGCGCAAACAGATTGAGCTCTACCAATGAATGGATCCAGCCATGCAACGTCGATTTCCTGAAACTCGCATGCGTCGCAATCGACGACTCCCTTTCCTCAGGCGCCTGGTGCGGGAAACCGAGTTGTCTCCGGCGGACCTTATTTACCCGATGTTCGTGATCGACGGCGAACGCAAGCGGGAGGCGGTGTCATCCATGCCCGGCGTCGAAAGACTTTCAATTGACCTGCTCTGCGCCGAAGCCCAGCGGGCCTATGCCCTGGGAATCCCGGCGATTGCCCTGTTCCCCAACGTCATCAAAGCACTTCGAACACCGTTGGGTGAGGAAGCCGCCAATCCCGATGGGCTGGTACCGCGCGCAATCAGAGCCGTCAAAAATGCCGTTCCCGAGTTGGGTGTGATCACTGATGCTGCCCTCGACCCCTACACCTCCCATGGTCACGATGGGGTCATCGGGGAAGATGGGCACATCGACAACGACACAACGGTGAAGGCACTGCAGGTACAGGCACAAGTCTGCGCAAGCGCAGGATCCGACGTCATTGCTCCCTCGGACATGATGGACGGGCGCGTCGGGGCCATCCGCTCCGCGCTGGATGCACATGGTCACAGCCACACTGCCATCATGTCCTACGCCGCCAAATACGCTTCTGCCTATTACGGCCCCTTCCGCGATGCCGTCGGCTCTTCAACCACGCTTGGCTCTGCAGGGAAGGATACTTACCAGATGGATCCGGCCAACGCTGAAGAGGCGCTACACGAAGTGGCTCTCGACATCAGTGAGGGGGCGGACATGGTGATGGTCAAACCCGGGATGCCCTATCTCGACATCGTCCGCAGAGTACGCGAGCGCTTCGAAGTACCAACCTTTGTCTACCAGGTGAGTGGCGAGTACGCGATGCATGCCGAAGCCATTCGGCGAGAATGGCTGGCTGAAAAAGTCATTCTGGAATCTCTGATTTGCTGCAAACGCGCCGGAGCGAGTGGTGTATTGACGTACTTCGCGCCCCGGGCTGCGGAGCTTATGCAACACTGAACTTGACACCCTGACGCGCCAGGAATTGTTGCTCCTGGCCAAGCTCGGTTGCGGTAAGCGGATGTGTCTCCAGCCATCCGACTGGCAAGCTCAGGACCACTTCTCGACCAAACAAGGCAAGGTTCACATCCAGCGGGGAGTGCGAATCGGCATGCGATCGCTCCAGCATGACTGCCAAACGCAGTGACATCAGCACATCCGTCAAACGGGGATACCCCAGTCTCTCGCCCTCTGCCTGCAAGCCCGCGGGCCACGCTCGCCGATGACATCGGACCAACGTCACCAGCGCTTCGTGTGCATTTGGCGTCAATCCTCGAATCTGACTGTGCTGGAGCAGGTAGGCGCCATGCCGGTGATAACCCTGCACACTGATTCGCAGGCCAATCTCTACAAGATTCGCCGCGTATTCGAGGAGCTGCGTGTGTCTCTCATCCGCGCCTTCACCTTGAAGAGTCTGGAACAACTTCAATGCCTGTCGTGAGACTCGATTGCCCTGCCGGGGATCCACTGCGAAACGAAGAGCCAGCGCGCACACAGCATCGAGCGCAGAACAGCTATCCGCTTCCAACCCCATTCCAGCGTAGAGCACCCCATGTGGCAACGTTGCGTCGCAAAAGCGAATTCGCTTGATCTCCAGCGCCTCCATCAGCGCGCTGAGAATCGCAACACCGGCTGGAAAAATATCGACTCGCTCCGGTGGCAGGCCCGGCATGCCGAAATCCGCAATCCACATCCCGCCGGTAATTGCACTTTCGACCCGCAGCAGTGCATCTGCAGTAACCTCACCACGGCTGAAACCGTTCGCTTCGCACACCGTAATAATCGACTCAAGAGTACCTGATGTCCCAACGACATCCGCTGATTTGGCAGATTTGGCACCGGCGACGCGCAGCTCCGACAACACCTTCGCGCGCGCTTGAGGATACGCTCGACCGATCACTCCAGAGTGACTAAAGAACTGATCCATCAGAGCCACGCAACCGAGCGGCAGCGACGTTGCCTGAGTCAATCGGCGGTGGCCGGATCGCCACTCACTAAGCGCAAGCTCCGTACTGCCACCGCCAATATCGAGAACCAGGCGTTCGCTTCCTGGTCTTGATCGTTCGAGTGCATCATCCACGTGCCTGCT
The DNA here is from genome assembly GCA_043719475.1 of Gammaproteobacteria bacterium. Taxonomy (GTDB): domain Bacteria; phylum Pseudomonadota; class Gammaproteobacteria; order Pseudomonadales; family Azotimanducaceae; genus SYFY01. Next base: position 4,542 of record JAYSTS010000314.1, read on the forward strand.
GACCGCCAGATCGATCAGTTTGGCTTCCTCGAACCCCGAGAGCACATCAATCGGAGTGCCGAGAATGTCTTTTGCGGGGACCAGAAATTCCGAGCGATTTTCGGCCACGCGCAGCGCAAACGTGCCAACGACGAGCAATTTTCCCTGCGGTACTTCCTCCAACCTCTGCTGGTATCGCTTGAGAACTTCAAGGCCGCGCTCAATGGCGATGGGTTGCAGGCGATTGGCTGTCAGTCCCAGCAATAGCTGAACCTTATCCTTCAGTCGATCGATCACCACGATTTCGTCACGAATCCGCTGAACGATCAGCAACTGGAAGTTGTTCGACCCAAGATCGAGCGCCGCCCAAACACCCTGCTCTGCGCTTGATTGGGGGGCCGTCGCTAAAAGAGACTTTTCGACCACGGTTACATCGATAGATTTCGGTTGATGTTCCGAGAATAGCGCTACTGCTCTTTATACATCGGGATCGCGGCACGTTTTCGGTAGCAGATTTGGTGATAACATCCCTACTATCTACAGTTCAACGCTGACGGGAAAGCCAATGTCCGAACGAATCGTTCATATCACCGATGATGGTTTTGAATCCGATGTCCTGAAGTCCGACAAGCCTGTGCTGGTCGACTACTGGGCGACTTGGTGCGGCCCCTGCAAGATGATTGCGCCCATCCTGGAAGAAATTGCTGGCGAGTACTCCGACAAGATCAAGGTCTGCAAGATGGACATCGACGCCAATCAGCAAACTCCGGCCCGATATGGCATCAGGGGCATTCCAACCTTGATGCTGTTCAAGAACGGCGAAGTTGAAGCTACCAAAGTGGGCGCACTGTCGAAGTCCCAACTGGCGGCGTTCCTGGACAGCAATATCTGAAGTCGACGCTCGTTGTTGTCTCGACCAGGCCAACGACGGGTTCAATGCCATGATCGGCACCCGGGACAACTCGAAGTCCTGGACGCCGGTCACAGCATCTGCCGATCCAGCCAAAACACCCTTGACGCTCGAATCCAAAACACTACACTTGGACTCAGCGTTGATCCGTCAATAACCAACACTCGTCAACGTACCATCTGATTCCCGCCCTAAGCTTTCTCTTGTTCGCTGTCTTTCCCGTTTACAACCAACGGCAACAAGTCCCCGGGCGATAGCACCTGAACCGCATCCACGGAAGAGCCAACCTATACCATGACCAATCTCACAGACCTCAAACGCCTGCCGGTCGGCGATCTCATCGAAATGGCAAGAGAGCTCGGGCTGGAAAACACCGCCCGCTCACGAAAGCAGGAAGTCATCGCAGCCATCGTTCGCAAACAGTCCAAGAACGGGGACGAGATCAGCGGCGAAGGGGTTCTGGAAATTCTGCAGGATGGTTTTGGCTTCCTGCGCTCACCAGACAGTTCGTATCTCGCCGGCCCCGACGATATCTACGTGTCACCCAGCCAGATTCGCAGGTTCAACCTGCGTACCGGGGACAGCATTTCCGGCAAGATTCGTCCGCCAAAAGACGGTGAGCGTTATTTTGCGCTGCTGAAAGTCGACGAGGTCAACTACAGCGAGCCGAACAGCAAGAAAAACAACATCCTGTTCGAAAACCTGACGCCACTTTTCGCCAACAAGCGAATGATGCTGGAGCGCGGCAACGGCAGCACAGAAGATCTGACAGCCCGCGTCATCGATCTGATTGCCCCCATCGGCAAAGGTCAACGTGCGCTGATCGTCTCGCCACCAAAGGCGGGCAAAACACTGGTACTCCAGAACATTGCGCAGTCCATTACCGCCAACAATCCTGAAGTCGTCATGATTGTGCTGTTGATTGACGAAAGACCGGAAGAAGTCACCGACATGCAGCGCTCCGTACGCGGAGAAGTTGTTGCAAGTACGTTTGACGAGCCTCCATCACGCCACGTGCAGGTGGCCGAGATGGTCATCGAGAAAGCCAAGCGTCTCGTTGAGCACCAGAAGGATGTCGTTATCCTGCTTGATTCGATCACTCGCCTGGCACGAGCCTATAACACCATCGTTCCCTCGTCAGGCAAGGTATTGACCGGTGGTGTTGATGCCCATGCGCTTGAGCGACCAAAACGATTCTTTGGCGCAGCGCGCAACATCGAAGAAGGCGGGAGCCTTACCATCGTCGCCACCGCTCTGGTTGAGACTGGATCGAAGATGGACGAAGTCATCTACGAAGAATTCAAAGGCACAGGCAACCTGGAACTTCACCTCGAGCGAAAAATCGCTGAAAAACGCGTTTATCCTGCAATCAACATCCGACGCTCCGGCACCCGTCGTGAAGAGCTCTTGATGACGGAAGAGGAGTTGGCTCGCGTATGGATACTACGAAAGTTGCTGCATGAAATGGACGACGTAGCCGCGATCGAGTTCATGCTCACCAAGCTCAAAGACACGAAGACCAACGATCAGTTCTTCGCTTCGATGAAGGGCCGTTGAGCTGACAAAGGCCTCTGTCCGTGGTCTGAGGACTGGCACGATCCAGATCGTTGATCTCGAACTGCTGCGTGGCGATTCACTTTCGTTTGATGCCGGACAGTACATTCATGTCCGACATCCAAACGGCAGGCGCATACCGTTCACCATTGCATCGGCTCCACATACACTGCCGAATCTACAAATCCACTTCCAGCCGGTAGCTGGAAACGATGATTCTGAGCTGATGCACGATGTCATCGCGAGTGGTGAAATCGAACTTGAAGGCACTCAGGGTTCAGTCACGCTTGCATCACTGACGCAACCTCACCTGCTTTTTGTCTGCGCGGGCAGCGGTTTCGCCCAAGCTCACTCATTGCTCTCGTCGGCAATCCATCTGAACCATCCAGCCACACGAACACTGGTGTGGACTGTCGATTCTCCAGCCGGTTTCTACGCCCGCGGCTCGTTGGGGACAATTGGACCCTGGGCGTCTATCCATCTGTTTGCGGATCCGCGTCGTGACCCGAACAATGCCGGGATGCGTTGGTTACGTGACCAGGCATCCCGCATATCGTCATGCGATGTCGTTCTCTGTGGCAGCCCGACTTTCGTTTATGCAGCCACTGACCTGCTCACGACAGCGGGAGTAACAGGCCAATGCCTGCACAGCGACGTCTATGCCTATGCTCCCAGATGAAATCAACTGGTCGATAGCGCCTGCATCAAGTGATCGGCTCCACGAGATAGTTCGCCTCGACCGACCAGCAGACGCCCCAGTTCCGTGTGCGCTGCTCTGTCAGCGCGCACACGCAGCGCTGACTTGAAGGCATTCTCAGCCTGATCGGTGAGTTGGTTGCGCAGGTACAATCGTCCAAGCGTGAGCAGCAAATCCGGATCATTTGGATGCTGCTTCAACCATGATTCAGCAAAACGAATCTGCGCAGCGACATCTTTGGTGCCAAGCCTGCCGTAGAGCTCCACCAACGATGGCGACCACTCCTGCTTCAACGCAATTCTGACGATCTCCTCGGCACGATCTGACCCTTGGGTCTGCACCAATCGATCCACCACCAAATGGACCAGCGCTGGATTGTTTTGCAATTTCTTCGGAAGCGAAGCCCAGGCAACCTCTGGGGAATCGCCAACGAGGGTTTGTTTCCACGCCGCTTCGGTACGCCGCGCCACTTCCTCCGGCGAAATCAGCGCAGTCAAACTTGTTGAGCTCAGCACCTCCAGCTGCAACTCCCTCTCCCCAGTCCGCTCACAACAATCCGCGAGATCCAGCAGGACCTTTGGATGTCGCGGCGCTTGTGCACGCAGTGACTTCAATATTTGTGATGCTTCTGTATAGGCGCCTGTTGCAAGGAAAAACTCAGCCCGCTGCAAATTGATAGCAAATGCAGCACCCGGCTCGGCTGCTACCGCCAACTCTAGGTGACCGTCTCTGGCCTTGGCATCACCCATTGCATGAGCGCTGCGCGCGGCGAACAAGTGATTGATGAATGGAAATTCGCTGTCCGCGGCCCCCGCTGACAGTACTCGTTGGGCTTCTCGCCAATCGCCTTCAGCCCAAAGCAGGAGTCCGCGTGCTGTATTGCTCTGCGCCTTTCTTGTCCTTCGTCGTTTACCCCAGCCCGAAACTGATGAGAAACCACTTCTCATACTCCGTACCAGCCAGATCAAACATCGGAGTGCCAGATAGGCGCCAACCAGCAGGACCACAGCCATCCAGATACTGGTCTCAAAAGCGGTGCCACCGTAGGAGACGAGGAGATAGCCGGGATCCCTGAACATCAGCGTTCCGATGGCTGCACCCATTGCGATCACCACGATCAAAGCCATCCACAGCCGACTCACGGTGAACTCCTCTCAGCGTCCTGCAGTGCGCGTAACGAGCCACTGATGTCAGGAAGAGACTCCTCAAGCTTCACTCTGGCCAGTTCATCGACACTCTTGAGCAGGGTGTCCAGCCCAGAAGTACCGGGTTCGAATTCCTGTTGGAGCCAGAGCCTGACGTTGCCAAGACTTGCGTCGTACACCCCTTGTTGGCGTCGCAAAGCGCCAAGCTGCGCCTGTTCAAGTGCCAGTCTCAGTTGTTGCTCTATGTAGTACCTTTCATCCGTTGAAAGCAGCGGCTTGACGGACATTGAGTCGATTCGCTGGATCCGAAACACATCAGCAAGTCTTTTCAACAAAGCATCCCACACACTGGATTCGACCGTCGGCTTCTGATCTTTCCCAGACGACGACAGTTTCGGGCGTGCTTTCAGCAGCTCGCCGAGTGGCGCCTTGAGTGCTTCCAGGGCTAGGTAGACACCCTGCACATCTTTCATGTCCTGGACTTGGTCCAGAGCAATCCGCTCTGCCGCAATCAGTTCGCGTACACCGTGCCAGCGAAAGTCATCCAGCTCTCCAAGAAGTGAATCCGCATTGGCGAGAAGCGCTCGAGCATCTGCGATGTTGCGCTCCATTAGAATCCGGTGATTGGCGATCCTCAGCAGATAGCCAACCTCGGCAATTTTCCAGTCATCGGCGTCTGGAGGAGTGGCCCGCTCGACATCTGACGCGATTACGCCAGCTACAGCCGCTTCCATCGCCATCAATCGTTGGTCAAGCGACAGATAACGGGATTCGACGGCGTCGATCCGCGGTGTCAGGGCATCCTGTACACGGCTCTCAACGCCTGCACCAGCCGCGCGAATCTGTTCATCAACCGACTGATTGAGTACCGCCACCACCGCGGGTAGTTGTTCAATGTGACCAATGAAAACCAGTCGATAGTACAAATAGCCGCACGTCATCAACGCGCTGAAGGCCATCAAGCCCACGATCCACCCGCCCGACCGAGACCGGGATTGCACCGGAGACGACTGGGTCGGACTACCGCCGGTCGGCTCCTTCGCTGTCTGCACAGTGGACTCACTCATCATTCTGTCATCCTCTTCTGCTCAGCAATATTCCAACTGACTGACAATCCGAAACACTACGCACCAAGCGCTTCGATCACAGCCCTCGGCTCCGGACCAGCGCTCACAGTGACCTTCATGAATCCCTTCGATCGCGCTGCTTGTGCCAACCGACTGGACACTACCACCAAACGGATGTCGAGCGACCCTCCACCTGAAGACCACAATCGGTCCACCTGATGCAACGCATCCAGGCTGGCGATTTCGATTGCATCCGTGTTGAAAGGCACTGCTGCCAGGAGTTCGAGTTGTCGACGATAAACTTCGATGCGTCGGTACGCGACCTTGGAAGTCGCCAAAAACGTTTCGATCACCTCTCGCCCACCCTCTCCTGTCAAGATCACGACTGGTGCAGCTTGCAGTTCGACCAATCTATCGGACAACCAGCGCACGACGCCTTCACTATCTGCACTATCCGGAGTGGCAACGGGCAAACCGCTGGCCTCGGCCAGCGCTCGAGCTGTAGCGCCACCGATGGCAAGGTATCCATGCGAGGGACAAAGTCGGCGCGCAGCAAGTATCGCGTGTCCTGACAAGACGACACATACGGATGATTCCCCTTCTACTTCAACATCCAGATGCTGAATCGAAAACACGGGCCCAATGACCGGAACATGTCCAGCTTGTGTCAAGGCATCCGCCATGCGTGCGGCGCCAGGCTGTGAACGGGTGACCCAGACCCTCATGGCAACGTCATACGGTCTTCATCTGTCGATCACCGGAGACTGCGAAGTATGTCGTCGGCACCCATGGCCTTCAGCGAGGCAACAACCTGATCGGCTATCATCGCAGGCTCGGTTCCCGACGCTTGTGCGCGCAAGATTCGCCGCCCATCTGCACTGGCAAGCAAAGCGCGAAGCCGGATTTCCGATCCGGCTGTTTCTGCATAGGCCGCGACCGGCATGCTGCAGTCCGCACCGAGACCTGCACTGACCAGCCGCTCAGTCTCCACGCATCGGGCCACCAACTCGTCATTCAGAGGTTGCAACAGACGCCGAACCTCATGCGCACCAACCAGGCATTCGACGCCAAGCGCAGCCTGCCCGGCTGCCGGCAAACTGTCTTCCAGTGACAGCGTTGAGCGAGTGGGTAGATCCACGCCCAGACGATCAATGCCAGCGGCGGCCAGCACAATTGCATCAAACTCCCCGTTGGCCAGCTTGTCGAGCCGGGTGCCAACGTTGCCACGTATGGGACCAATCACCAGATCCGCGCGTTGTGCCAACAACTGCGCTTGTCGCCGCAGGCTCGAGGTGCCGACCCGGGCACCGAGA
>JAYSTS010000315.1:0-4422 GCA_043719475.1 Gammaproteobacteria bacterium
GCGAACCGTTGGTTCCGTGACTTTGTGGGAGCGATCTCCTGATCGCGATCTTCGATGATCCCAACAATCGCGGTCAGGAGACCGCTCCCACAAGAGTCCACAAAGTCGCGATACCCACTGTCTGTGGGAGATCTCCTGATCGCGATCTTCCACCCGGCATCGCGGTCGGGAGACCGCTACACCGGGGAAAGCCGCCCGACGCCTCCCCCCTGCGTCAGGCGCGTTGTGCGCCTGCAGCTTTACCGATTATTGTCGAATCAAGGCTAACAGGAGCCAAGAGTGCAGTCCGGTCAGTCTGCTCACCCCGCCTCTTCCCCGGCTGCCGCGCCTCGATCGGCCATTTGGGCCATCGTGCCGCTGAAAGGTCTGGAGCGTGCCAAACAACGGCTCGCCAGTGTCCTGTCAGCCGAAGAACGTCGATCACTCATGCTGGCCATGGCACGGGACGTCCTCACGGCCCTGGCCAGATCGACACGGCTCGCCGGTACGCTCATTGTCTCGCGGACCACGGAAGCCGATGCCCTGGCCCAGGCTTTTGGGACGGAACGATTCGCAGAACGGCCAGACGCCAATCTATCCGAGGCACTGACCCAGGCCGCCGCTTATCTGCGCGATCAACTTGGCGCCGACGGCGTGTTCATCGTTCCAGCCGACATTCCGCTGCTGCGTGCCGATGATGTCGACCTAGCGCTCGAACAGCACATCACGGTCACGATCATGCCGGACGATGAAGAAATCGGTACCAACGGGTTGATCCTCTCACCAGGGGACGCCATTCCACTCCTGTTTGACGGCAAGAGTTTCAGGCCACATGCGGAGGCGGCCAGAGCACGGGGTATCATCCCAGGCATCCGTCCGATTCAGGGCTTCGCGCTCGATATCGACACGCCAGCCGACCTTCTCGCCCTGCTCAGAGACGGAAAAAATACCCAGACCAGTACGTACTTAGACAAATCGGGTATAGCCGCCCGCTTGGCCAATAACCATAATGGTGGTCCTTTGAGTAGTGAACCGGGGACCTCGAATGCTTGATCACCTGCTCGCGCAGGCGCTTGCCGGCGTGTTGCCCTCTGATGAAGACGCTCGCCTGATGGCGGACTTCGACGATACCCGTGTGCTGGCGAACGTCGCCGCGCAGTTGCGAGATCGTGGTTTCCACAACGTCATCACCTATTCACGCAAAGTTTTCCTGCCACTCACCCATCTGTGTCGCGATGTCTGCCACTACTGCACCTTTGCGCAGGTTCCACGCAAGGTGAAAGCGCCGTACATGACGATCGATGAAGTACTGGAAGTTGCCAAAAGCGGCGCTGAACTGGGTTGCAAGGAAGCCTTGTTCACGCTCGGTGAGAAACCCGAGCTGCGTTACAAAGCCGCCCGAGAAGCCCTGGATGAAATGGGCTACGCATCAACCGTCGACTACCTGTTCGCCGCTGCCAAGGCCGTTTTCGAACAAACCGGTTTGTTACCACACTTGAACCCCGGCAACCTCTCTGCCGAGGAATTGACCAAACTGAAAAGTGTGTCTCCGTCGATGGGGATCATGCTGGAGTCGGCATCCGATCGCCTGACCGAAAAGGGCATGCCGCATTATGGTTCACCCGACAAGATCCCTTCGGTTCGACTCGAGACACTACGGCAAGCTGGCATCGCCAAGGTGCCCTTCACCACCGGCATCCTGATCGGCATTGGCGAAACGCGTCTGGAACGGATCGACTCGTTACTCGCCATTCGAGCCATTCATCAGGAATACGGCCACATCCAGGAAATCATCGTTCAAAATTTCCGTGCCAAAGCCGAGACCAAGATGGTCAACGCGCCAGAGCCGGACCTCAACGAACTGCTGTGGACCATTGCGGTTGCACGCATCCTGTTTGGCGCAACGATGAGCATTCAGGCACCCCCGAATCTCAGCCCCGGTGTGTTGCCACAAATCGTCCACGCAGGCATCAACGATTGGGGTGGTGTTTCCCCGCTGACACCGGACTTCGTCAACCCGGAAGCGCCATGGCCACATCTGGACGAGCTGACACGTGAAACGGCCAGCGCCGGGAAGTTTTTGACCGAGCGACTCACGATCTATCCTCGTTACGCAGTCGACCTCGACAGCTGGGTTCACCCTGATCTACACGAACCCATCCTCAATCTCATCGATGCCGAGGGTTTCCCACGCATCGATCCCTGGTGTCCCGGCGATCCGATCGATCCACCGAAAGACGTTCTTGACCTGGTGATTCACAAGCCACGCCACGTGTCTGCGGATCTGCAGTCCATACTCGAGCGTGCGGTGCAAGGTGACCTGCTGGAAGAAACTGACGTCGTGCGGTTGTTCGCTGCGCGCGGTGATGATTTCTCCGCTGTCATCAGAATGGCCGATACGCTACGCGCCAAAGTGAATGGCGAGACAGTGAGTTATGCCGTCAACCGCAACATCAACTACACCAACATCTGCTATTTCAAGTGCCAGTTCTGCGCGTTTTCAAAGGGCAAGCTCAGCGAAAACCTGCGCGGCAAACCTTATAATCTTGATCCTGAAGAGATCGCGCGACGTGTCGCTGAAGCCTGGGATCGTGGTGCGACCGAAGTGTGCATGCAGGGTGGTATCCATCCTGAATACACGGGCGATACCTACGTGGAAATCCTGCATACCGTGAAGCAGGCAGTTCCAGATATGCATATCCATGCTTTCTCACCACTGGAAGTGTGGCAGGGTGCAGCCACCCTCAACATGCCGCTCGCCCCTTATCTTGAACGTCTGAAAGAAGCCGGTCTTGGGACACTTCCAGGCACCGCTGCGGAAATCCTCGACGATGAGGTACGTGCCGTTATTTGCGCAGACAAGATCAACACCGCTCAGTGGCTTGAAGTGATGGAGACCGCTCATTCCGTCGGTTTCAAAACCACCTCAACCATCATGTACGGGCATGTCGAAAAGACGGTGCACTGGGCGCGGCACCTGCTGCGTATTCGCGACCTCCAACGCAAGACCGGTGGCTTTACCGAGTTTGTTCCCTTGCCATTCGTACATATGGAAGCACCCATGTACCTCAAGGGCAAAGCACGCAAGGGACCAACGTTCCGCGAAGCACTGCTCATGCACAGCGTGGCGCGCATTACGCTGCACGGTCACATCGACAACATCCAGGCCAGCTGGGTGAAGATGGGCCACGCTGGTGTACTGGCTTGTCTGAACGCGGGTTGCAACGATCTCGGTGGTACGCTGATGAACGAGAGCATTTCACGCGCCGCTGGTACCTTGCACGGCCAGGAAACATCGCCCGAAGAAATGACCCGCATCATCAAGAGCGCCAATCGCTCGCCGCGACAGCGCAACACCGTCTACGGCAACGTCAACAAGACCGTGCACAAACGCAGTTTTGGTGCCGCAGAGTTGTCTCCGATCATCAACACGCCGGCGAAAAAGTACGAGCGCAAGCGTGAAAAAGAACTGGTGAAGAACAAGTTGATCGACGCGGTAAATATCAGCGCCGGTTAAATCGCAGCGGGAATCAGTTGTTCTGATCGGACTGTCGATACTCAGCGTTCACGTCTTCAACCGTGAACGCGCGGCTCCAGGCAGCGAATTCCAGCTGTATGCCGTCAGGATCGCGAAAATAGATCGAACGCACAAACGTTGACTCGTTCATCTCCGGGCTCGCGCCACCTTCCGTATCGTCATGGTTCACCACCTCGGTGACTTCAATACCCATATCGACCAGCCGTTGCCGATAACAATCGATGTCCTCATCAGAGACGTCAAACGCCACGTGATTCATCATGCCAGGCGTCGATGCCATGCGGGCATGAGTCTTCATATCGACGCTTGACGGCGACTTCGCAAACTCGAAAAAGGCCACACAATCACCACCACCGGCGTCGAAGAAGTAGTGCTTACCGCGCCCGTTGTGAAAATCGATAGTCTTGACCAGAGGCATACCAAGGATGTCGCGGTAAAACCTGATCGTGCGATCCATGTCGGATGACATGAGCGCGAGGTGATTGATGCCGTTGAAACGGAAGTTGGGGTTACCAGCCATGAGGTTGTCTCCTTGCCGATTCCATTACTCAATCTGTCTGCGCAAGCCTAACAGGACACGCCAGAACCAGCGCTTGCGTTGCGCGGACATCAAGCGCGCGGTGACGATGGGCGCAAGTGTACTGCCTCATTCAACACGCGGATCGTTCGCTCACCTGACCCAGCGCACATGTACCGATGAATGCTGGTGTAATCGGGATTGAAAAACATCCGAGGCGCCATGCCGAGGACGTGCGCCGTCCAGACATTGATTACTCCGCCATGACAGGTCACCGCCACCCGCTTGCCAGCGTTGGAAGACACGATCCCTTCCAGAGCGCTGATCACGGTTTCCGCAAACGCATGGAAATTCTCATCCATACTGCCATGCATGAGATTCTTCCAGC
>JAYSTS010000316.1:0-4421 GCA_043719475.1 Gammaproteobacteria bacterium
AAATCCTTCCCTTGGCTCAAGGTCCCTCGCCCCGTCGCACGTGAACAGGCCCGACAAACAGGTTATGGTTCAGCCTCTAAGTAAGTGCCATTAAGGTTAGAGGGCGTTTGCCGAAGAGTGCCACTCACGCCGAATGGCTCAGATTTTTTTGCCAATGTGTTGATTCAGAAAGTCGATTGTTGACCGATACCAGTTTTCGACGTTGGCCGCGTTTCTTGGAGTGTGTCCTTCGTTTGGCAGCTCGACGAGTCTGGGCGGCGTTCTGCCCGCCTTGGTAAACAGATCGATGAGTTTCTTGCTTTGCTCTATGGGTACCCGCACATCCTCTTCACCGTGAATCAGCAGAAGCGGTGTCTTGATTTTGTCGATATAGGTAATGGGAGACGCCGCAACTCGATCCTCAGGGGTTGGGCCGATGACCTTGTCCATGTATCGACGCCCCCAGCGAGTCAGATCAGCGAAATCGGCATTTTGATACAACCCTTCCTGGTCATAAACACCAGCGCCTGCGATGGAACAACGATAGAGGTCAGGCTCTTGAACGAGACTCATGACCGCTGCGTACCCACCGTAGCTCCATCCAAAGATGCAGACGCGGTTGGCGTCGGCGATGCCTTCCTTGACGGCCCAGTTCACGCCATCGGTCAGATCGTTCTGCATATCCGTGGCCCACTTGCGAAAGCCTGATTTTTCAAACGCCGAACCGTACCCACCGGAGCCTCGATAGTTCACCTGCAACATGGCGAAACCCGAAGCTGGAATGAACGTCTCCCAGCTGAAATCCCAGTAGTCGCGTGGACCGTGCGGCCCGCCATGAGGAACGATCACCAGGGGCATGTTTTTGCCGACGCTTCCTGGTGGGAGGGAGAGATATCCATCGAGGAGTATCCCGTCGCGTGTCGTGAAGCTGATGGGCTGCGTCGTTGGCAAGGCCTTGTCGTCAATCCAGGGAAGTGCATCGAACATCAGTTGCAGCTGATTCGTATCAGCGTTGTGCAGGTAGTACTCGGGCGTGTGGTTGTCGTCGATGACTGCAACGATTGATCGCCTGAAGTCGTGGGTTGTGCTGGTGATGCCCACGTAGCGATCAGAAAAAGTGGATTTCAGGGTGGTGAGCAATCGGCTGTTTGGATGCGATTCATCGATCGGGACGAATGCTGGAAGTCCTGCATCAACCCTGACGCCATAAGGCCGATTCCGAAAGTCCATTCGCGGCGAGCTGTCGACCCGAGCATGCTGATGAACCAGTGTTCTTTGTTGTGACTTTGGATCGAGCAGATAGATGCCACTCGCCTTCCCGTCCTGCTCCGCGCTGACATAGATGCGACCGTCGTCATGTGTCGCAACCGGAGTGACGCCACTCTCTCCATAAGGTGTGCGGGAGAATTCTCCCCAACGACCCGACTCGGGGTTGCGATAGTGAATCACCAGGTCCTGTTCATCACTAATGGAAAACGCGAATCGAACTTCGCCTTTGGAGTCCGTGACGAGTTCGGCATCGGGCACCGGCGCGACCTGCCGCGCGGTGATGCGACCGTTGTAGACGTTCAACTTCGCGTACTCGACGACGCGTCGATAGCCGCCGCTCAGGTTCCAGTTGGTGATAGAAACAAGAATGTTCTTCTCGTCATCCCAGAGTTGATCGATGATTTGCGCGGAACCGTACTCGCTGGTTTTGCGCTGGGTAAGTCCGCCCTTGGCATCCTGACTGGCACGTACTCCAAACAGGTGCTCCCCCCTCGTGCCGTCGACGTTCATGCCGTACAACTCGCCCCAACCCAGTTCTTCTTCGAAACGATCACGCTCGAATACCACGCTTGCAACAACGCGCTCGTTGTTGACCCACCAGAACTGCCCGACTTCGTTGCGCCCTGGAAATTGCATGACACTCAACGGTTTCATGGCCGGAAAACTGAAAAAGACTGCGGTTCGTTTGTCGTCATCCTCGCGCAAGACGCCAAGGTACTCGCCGGTTGGTGAGAGCTGCACACCGAGAATTTCAGCGTTGCGGGCAAGATCCTTGAGGAGATCAGCGTTTGCGAATACCGGTGCCAGCAGAAGCAGGGCCAAGGCAAAATGAACCATGGGGAGAGCCTTTTTGTTTGGCGGATAAGATGTTAGCGAACGATCCATGATCGGGCTGTGCGAAATGAGCTGTGCACGCAGACACTCTCCCACTCACCAGAGCGATAGAAGTGATCGATTCGATCGACTTCATCGGTCGGTTCCAGACTTTGAATACGCCGCCAGCCTACATCGTAGTACGTACCAGAGTATCGCTGTCCGGCATCACAGATCAGCGACACGATGCTGCCGGTGGTACCGGTTTGATTCATGTGACTTGCCATTTCGATGGCGCCGATGAGGTTGGTACCGGTGGATGCGCCGCAGCGACGGCCGAGTACACCTTCCAGGAACAACATGGCGGCGATGCTCCACCGGTCCGGAACCTTCAGCATCCGGTCGACGATGTCTGGCAGGAATGAGCCTGGGATGGAAGGACGACCGATGCCTTCGATACGTGAACCTTCGGCCGCTGTATCTGGCTGTCGATGTTGATAAAAATCAAACAGCGCGGAGTCGTCGGGATCCACCACGCACAGTCGTGTCGCGTGTCGGTGATAGCGGATGAAACGCCCGATGGTCGCCGATGTGCCGCCGGTACCTGCGCCGACCACCACCCATGCGGGTGCGGGCTGAGCTTCCAGGCGCATTTGTGCAAACAGACTCTCGGCGATGTTGTTGTTCCCACGCCAATCGGTTGCACGTTCAGCGAAGGTGAACTGGTTCATGAAGTGACCGCCGCATTCTCGAGCAAGTCGTTCGCTCTCTGTGATCATCACCCCAGCATCGGCCACCTGATGGCATTGGCCGCCATAAAATTCAATTTGATCGATCTTCTGTTGCGAAATGCTGCCCGGGACGACTGCGATGAAAGGCAATCCGAGTAGGCGCGCAAAGTAGGCTTCGGATACTGCTGTGCTGCCAGAAGACGCTTCAACGACAGTGGTGCCTTCACGAATCCATCCATTGCAGAGCCCATAGAGAAAAAGTGAACGGGCGAGCCGGTGTTTGAGGCTGCCGCTGGGATGCGTTGACTCGTCCTTGAGATAAAACGGTGTGGCTGGGCTACCCGGAACATCGACCCGAATCATGTGGGTGTCGGCGCAGCGCTGGAAGTCGGCGTTGATCGCGGCGATGGCGTTGAATACCCAGGAGCGATGCACCATTGGAGTCTCGTTGATCGATGGTCGCAGTTTCGCACGGATTCAAATTGAGCAGCAGTCGAGCGCGGGGGGATCCGCTTTTCAGGGTTGACCATCTTGCAATTGAACTCGTGACGCCAGGATAGTACCGGCAACCGTCCAGCAACCCAACGCAAGGAGTCATTCGATGTCTGCAGGCCCGCTCTCCGGTGTACGAGTGCTCGACCTGACTGATGAACGCGGTATCTACGGCGCAAAGCTGCTCGCTGATCTTGGCGCCGACGTGGTACGCCCGGAGCCACTGGAAGGGGATGCACTCCGGCGCCGCGGACCTTTTCATGACGTAAGTGGAGGTTCGCTCTGGTACGCCTTCTTTGCGTCGAGCCGGCGCTTTCTGGTCACAGATATCGCGGTTGATGCGGAACGTGATCAACTTCAGCAACTGCTTGAACACGCCGACATCGTGATGACCTGCGACGGCGCGTTCGCGGTAGATGCGCTCGACTTTACCGGGGCCTGCAAACGACGACCTGCGCTCGTGCATGTGGCCGTGTCCTCTTTCGGTGATGCAGGACCGTGGCGTGACTTTGTAGCGCCTGACCTCGTGGCAGGAGCGCTTGGTGGCGCGGTCGCCGCAACCGGCACGCCCGAAACGACGCCCCTCAAGACGTTTGGTGAACTGAACTTCATGGTCTCTGGAGTTTATGCCGGCATCGCTGCAGCCGCTGCGCTGCGCCATGCACGCATCACAGGTGAAGGGCAGCGGGTTTCCGCTCCCGTGCACGAGTGTGTTGCGTCATGCCTTGAGCAGGTCCTGATGTTGAGCTGGTACGGCGAGACAATGGGTCGCGGGCGGATACTGCCGCGGCAAGGGGGTACTCACTGGTCCATGGCCTTTACGGTCATGCCTGCCAAGGGCGGCGCGATCATGACGACACCCATGCCCGACTTCGGCGCACAGCTAGTGTCCTGAGTCGGTAATTCGCGTCATTTCAGCGAGTCTTACAAGGTGTCTGGCAAGGCGCGGTTCGCCGCCAATGGCCGTTGCCTTTGGCAAGAGCCGCAACGCCGCCAGGCGCCTTGTAAGGCTCGCCCTTCGGGAGCCCCTGCCGTAGGCCGGAACCGCGTTGGATCCCTTGGCAAGATCCCGATATTGCCTGCGGAATCCGTCTTGTTCCGGCCTACGGCAGGGGCTCTGAAGTGATGCGAATTACC
>JAYSTS010000317.1:0-4420 GCA_043719475.1 Gammaproteobacteria bacterium
CAGGTCGATATCTGCGGGCTTCAGTCCTTGACGAGCGAGCTGGTCAATAATCGATGTCGCATAGCGCATTCGACCACCACCGGGAACGTCCATCTCGCCCTGGCCGGCGACGGCCAGCGGCAGGCCGCTATCCCATAACAGACGCCCGCGCGGATGTTCAATGAGATAACAAGGCACGAACATTTCGCGGACGTCGGTCTCTTCGTTGGCAAGACCAAATGCCGTCACATCATCGAAGCGGAGCTCACCGCAATTGAAGACGGTCAGTTTTAAATCGCTCCAGGCAACGCTGGGCAACCAAAGGCATACCACGAACAATATTTGACGCATCGACCAGCTCCTTTTCTCGAGCTGCCCACGGTAGCAGTTTTTTTGCAGGCGGCGCAGGTGCGCTTATGCTGCGTGGCGGGGTTCAGATGTCGGATCAGGGAGGGTGGGACCCGGCTCGAAGACCTCGGGCTCGGTGGAGACAGATTTTCTGGCAATCTTCAACAAGGCTCGGTAAGTCGCCTGCAGATCATCCATCAGTTTGGTCGGGTCCGGTAATGTGCGTTCGCAGGCAGTGATGCCAACGAAGAGAGTATTCGCGTAACTCTGAACCGTGATGTTGACACCGAGACCGTGCGCCGGAATGGATACCGGATAGTGAGTCAGCATCTTCGCACCATTGAAGTAGAGGGGCGACTTTGGTCCCGGCACGTTGGAAACCACGACGTTCACTGCGGTCGGAACCGCTGTATTTGTGGAAGCGAGCCAGCCACTACCCAATGCACTCATCTGCATCATCCACGGTAGTCCCGGCGCAGCGACGGCCTGTCTGATCAATCCCAGTCCATCGAGAGTCAGCCGTTTGGCGTGTTTGCTGGCATCCTTGATGTGCAGCAGGCGAACCATCGGGTTGGCGATTTGAGTGCCGAGAGAAACCCGCATCATGGTGACCTGATTGTTGGCACTGTGGTCACCGGGTTTGCGCAAACTGATCGGGCATCCGGCTAACAGACTTTCGTTCGGCAGTGCTTCCATCCTGCCCAAATAGGTGCGCAGTGCACCACCGCACAGCGTCAGGACGACGTCATTGACGGTGGCGTGGACTGAACCGGCGATAGTCTTGATACCGGACATCGAGATTTTTCCAGCAGCAAAAGTCCGTGCTGAGCCGACAGCCTTGTTCAGCGGCGTCGGCGGCGCAAGGCGATTGCCGCCGTTCCACTGTGCTTCAGAACCCATCCAGTGCTGCTGGAGATGTTGCCATGCGTCCAGCATACGTGGCAGCGTGTGCAGATATTCGGCTTGTGAACGGGCCAGATTTTCGAAGGCAGATACCAGCGACTGTGCTGGTGACGGCGCCTCCTTAACCAAAGACGCCGGTTCATCGAACGAGACACTGGTCAACACCCCATCAGGCGTTTCGTCCATCATGTGACGTATGGCGTCTTGCCCTGCCATGCCATCGACGCAGGCGTGGTGAACGCGGTTATAAACAGCAACCTGACCATTCTTCAGGCCGCACAGGATGGCCATGTCCCAGAGAGGGCGGCTTCGGTCGAGGGGGTGTTCGTGCAACCGCGCAATGGTGGATTCGAATTCCGGTTGGCCGCCTGGCGCTGGCACGTTGACGCGGTGAATGTGGCGCGCGAGATCAATGTCGCTGGTTTGAATCCAGTTCGGATGATCAAGCTGCCAAGGTGTGACCATCAATTTTCGTGTCAGATAGGGGACGCGCGCGAGCCTTTGCCCGATATAGGTACGCAGTGAGTGTATCCATCGGTCGCAGTCGATGCCTCCCGGAAGTTCCAGCACCTGAACACTTGCGATGTGCATCGGTGTTCGGGTTGTCTCGGAATAGAGAAATGCTGCGTCTGCTGCGTTGAGCTTGAGCATCTGTAAACTCCTGCTTATAACGAGCGTTGAGCCTGATAGTCCAGAATCCTGTGTGGGAACCCTCATTGATTTTCAAGGAACTCACCACGATCTGGTTGGCAACTAGTTTGCGTGAGGGGAAGACTTCGCCTGACGTTTTTTACGCACTCGTGTCGTGTAGGGAACCCTTCAGGGCGGCGCCGTTACACCTGACGGGGGTGCTACGTGGACATGCGTTGCAGGCTACTTCCGGTTGATGACAACTTCATAACGGCCTTTCGGACCGATGAACCATGAAGCCATCCAGGAGATGAAACTGACCACGAGAGCGCCGCCGATGGCTGACCAGAAGCTGGCAACCTGGAAGCCGGAAAGAAATGCTGCGGCGAGCCCGAACATCGATGCGTTGAGCACCAACACAAATATGCCCAGCGTAACAATGGTGAGCGGCAAGGTGAGGAAGAACAGAACGGGTCTGACAACACCGTTCAGTATGCCCAGCACGATTGCAGCCACAATCAGGGTGCCGGTGGAATGAATGATGATGCCATCGAACAGGCTATCCGCCAGCCAGAGTCCGAGACCTGTGATGACGCAGCGCAAGAGGAATCCAGTCATGACGTCTCAGCCGTTTTTGCAGTGACTGGATTGTACAGGCTGAGATCGAACTAACCTTAATTGAACAAAAATTACGCAACCGAAAATGCTGCGCAGTGGTATTCAGCGCTTCGGAACGATTGACTCGAGAGAAGGTCGGGACTGCAGTGGAAATCAAACCGTAAGGTCACAACCGATGCAGTGGGCAGATTCAGAAATGAGACGTCGAGTAAAAGCGCCCTGGACGATCCGATCAGAGGTCAATGCCGATTGGCTGGCTGCAACAGAGCGTGTGAGCCCCCTGTGTGGGATCTCCCGATCGTGAACCGTTGGTTCCGTGACTCTGTGGGAGCGATCTCCTGATCGCGATTTTTGTAACGGTCCATGCCAAAAAATCCGCACGGGATGAATCGTTGGGGCGGCGATGGGTTGTGCGTCTGCAGCTGCGCCGATTATTGTCGAATCAAGGCTAACGCAGGGTGACGCGATGCAGAATGAAACTGCGGCCAGCCTGTTGACCATAACCGTAGATGTACAGATCCAATCCGTATCGAAAGGGATAGCGGCCGTCGAGCTTCTCGACTGGAATGACAAGTTCCTGGTGTCCAGGATCCAGCCAGTGGTCCTTCCAGCCCGGTTTCGGAGTCTCCCAATAGAGCATGCTGGTGCCCAGTCGAAGCGGGGCATCTCCTTCGACGGTCAGGTCGAGAACCAGATGCTGGAGCACAACCTCGGGTCCTGGCAGATCTCGCAGATGCAGTCCGGACCACGGCTGGTCCGTGATCGTGATTCGCAATCCGGCTGGTTTATCGCTTATGCGTTGGGACTCGGCGGTAATTTCTGCCAGGTAATACCCTCGCAGGTCGGTCGCATCGAACATCACAGGTCGGTGCTGCATGAGCCAGTTGCTGCTCACGGTCACCATCACGATCGGCCATAAGGTATATCCCGTAATGACCGAGGTTCCCACAAGAGCCAGCAGCTTCGTCCGCCAAAGCCAGGGCCGATACAAGGCATAGATGGTGGTTGCCAGTGTAATACCCAGCACGTCGGACAGGACGTCTGACAGGCTCGCGGTTCGACTGGTGAAGAGTTGGGTAGCTTCGCTGCCAAGCCCGATCACCAGGGCGATGATTACGGCGTAGTGCCACCTGCCGGTCAGACGCCAGAGAAGAAACGTAACAATGGCACTCCATGGCACGTGCATGGCATTGTGAACGGTCGATGCAAGACGTGATTGGCCGGGCACAATGAGTGTCTGCTGAGCGATCAGCAGCAGCCCGATGGCGAGCGCAATCAGCGCTGTGTGTCTGACAACTTCTGGGGGGGGGGCGACGAGATTCAAATCAGTTCGCGGTAGAAGTCTGTTGTTCGTTCAGCCACGACAGCGGGATGAAATCGGTCCAGTGCAATGCGACGACCAAACGCGCCCAGTTCATCGCGTGTCTGATGGCAGTTCAGTATGCGTCGCAAGGCGTTTGTGATGTCATCGGGATCATGAGGATCAACAAGAAAGCCGCTGACGCCATGTCTGATCATGTAGGGCATTCCACAGCGATTCGAACTGACCACCGGTAGTCCGACTGCCATGGCTTCTTCGATACCCATGGGTGAATTTTCTTCCAGGGAAACCAGCGCGAAGACGCTGGCCTTGCACAGTTCGTCCCGGACTTCAGTTGAGGGCAGTGAGCCCAGCAAATGAACACTTTGATGCAAGCCGTGAGTGTTGATATAGGCTTTGATCAGCTCGCCGTATGCTGCATCGACGATGGGGCCTGCGAGTCGTAGTTGAACTGACTGACCCTGCTGGTGCAATCGATGGCAGGCCTCGATCAGTCTCAGGGTGTTCTTGCGCGGCGATATGACTGCCGCACTGAAGATTGTGTGTGGCATCGGCCGCCACTTTAGATCGAAAAACTCCCGCGCTACCGGGTTGTCGATATCGCGAATGCGTGCACGGGAA
>JAYSTS010000318.1:0-11193 GCA_043719475.1 Gammaproteobacteria bacterium
GGTCTGATTGTGTGACGACCATCGGATTGAATCGATAGGAATTGTCGGCGATCTGACCATAGTGACGGCTGTCCGAGCCCGCAATCATCAGACCCGGCGCAATCACGACACTTTCATTCGTTTCTCGAATCGCCTTGGCGATGATACCAAATCCCGCTGCATTCCAGTCCGATACAGCCGATGCATCGAGCCCCTTGTCCGGATCACCACGAACCGTAACCTGATCGTTTTCGACTACGGACTTCACATGCGCAAGAACACTCTGTGTGGTGTCCTGCGGATGAATCCGGAAATTGACGGTGGCAATCGCTTCAATCGGCAGAACGTTGGTCTTGACGCTTCCAGACAGCATCGTCGGTGCAGTTGTCGTGCGTAACATCGCATTGCCAAAGGTCGAGTTGGACAACTGATCCTCAAGCACACCGCCAAACAGCCACTGATTGGCAAACAACACCTTGTAGCCGAACGACATGTGACGACTGATCGAATCGAACATCGTACCTGACAGGCCCGACAGACCACCCGGTACCGGGTGCTCTTCGAGTGCGGTAATCGCCTGTGCCAGTACACCCACAGCGGTCTGCTTCGGTGGCATGGAAGAATGCCCACCTGCACTGGTGGCGACGATCTGTAGTGTGAGACTGCCTTTTTCGGCAACGTTGATTGTCGCCGTGCGAGCCGAAACACCCGGCAACAAGCCGTCAAACAGAAACGAGCCTTCGTCCAGTGACCAGGCCAGCTGAACATCCTGACCTTTGAGCAACTCAACGACCGAGGCAGCCCCTCGCCCACCACCCACCTCTTCGTCATGGCCGAAGCTGAAGTAGATCGTGCGTTTGGGTTTGAATCCTGATTTCAGCAATTCGGTCGCCGCTTCGAGCTGCGCGACCACTGCGCTCTTGTCGTCCAGTGCGCCTCGACCCCAGATCACGCCATCCGTGATCACACCATCGTAGGGAGGCTGTTCCCACTTGGTCTCGGTGCCAGGGATCACCGGCACCACGTCATAGTGGCCGGTGATCAACACCGGCTGCAGCGACGGATCACTCCCATCCCATCGGTACAGCATGGTGTACTCACCGGCCATCGTCAGTTGCAGCCCGGAATCAACTTCCGGATAACTGGCCTTGACCCAGTCAATGAAGCCCGTGAACTGATCAGCCTCAAAATCTTCGGGCTGCTGATGTGACACGGTTCGGAAACGAATGGCCTGTGCAAGCCGCCTGGCGATGGCCTGCTCATCGAGACTGATTTCGACGAGCGCAGTCGCTTCGGTCACTTCAGGTGTATGCAGGAGGGCACGCACCAGCACAACGAGCATGATCAGCAGCGCCACGAACAACAATCCGAGAAACAGCTTTTTCATGACCTTTGTCCGGCTTGCCAATGATCTGAGTGAGCGATGAGCGTAACCCAGCAGCTATCGCGGTAGAAGACAAGGGAATAGACCAGATCATCCGGCAGTTGGACATGCATCGGACACGCGAGGCGGGAGCACGGCTCAGCCGCCATTGATCCTGGGCATCAACACCACCTCCGCACCAGCAGGGATCGGCTCCCCCCAGTTATCGCGGAAAATTTCACCATTGATGGCAACGGCGATTCCGGCATCAAGATGGCTTTCGATTTTGGGATATCGTTCGGCGAGCTTGCGCATCAATTCTCGAATGGTAGCGGCTTCGATCTCGATCGAAGCCGCACCACCCACAGCACCGCGTAACAAGCCGGTCACTGCAATCTTCACGTCAGTTGCCCGCGAACTAACCCGCCGTCCGTTTTGCCTTGATGGCCTTGAGAATGCGCGGTGGTGACATCGGCACATGATTCATGCGCACACCAACGGCATTCGACACGGCATTACCAATTGCGGCCAGCGGCGGCACGATCGACGTCTCGCCAACACCACGAATCCCGTACGGATGTCCGGGGTTCGGAATTTCGAGAATCTTCGTGTCGATGAATGGCAGGTCGGAACACACCGGAATGCGATAGTCGAGGAAGCCAGGGTTCTGCAACCGGCCATCCTTGCCATACACGTATTCTTCGTTGAGCGCCCAGCCAATACCCTGCGCAGCCGCACCCTGGAACTGACCTTCGACGTAATCCGGATGTATCGCTTTGCCAGCATCCTGGATCACGGTGTATCGCAACACCTTGGTGGCGCCGGTTTCCGGATCCACTTCCACATCGCAGATGTGGCTGGCGAATGACACGCCGGCACCATCGGCAACGGTTTCGTTGTGACCGGCAATCGGACCACCTGTGCGTGGGGACTTGGCCGCAATTTTGGCCAGAGACAGCGGCTCCAGATTATTGTGCTGCATGCCAATGGCGCATGCCTGACCGTCCTTCCATTCGACTTCCTCAACCGGGATATCCCAGGTCTTGGCCGCACGGGCACGCAGTTCATTCACCGCGTTGCGTGCAGCGAAGATGATGGCCATGCCTGACGAAAACGTTCCGCGGCTGCCTTCGGTGGTGTCGTTGTGCCCGAGTGAGGCGGTGTCAGCAATCGTACACTTCACACTCTCATACGAAACGCCAAGCTCTTCTGCGGCGATCAGGGACAGCGACGCGCGCGAGCCACCAACGTCAACCGTGCCTACAGATACGTTGACCGTTCCGTCGACACCGATGTTGATGGTGGCGCAGGTCTGGCCACCGAAGTTGAACCAAAAACCGCAGGCCATGCCGCGACCCTGGTTCGGGCCGAGCTTGGCTTTCATCTGCGGATGATTTTTTACCGCTTCTAGCGTGGCGCGAATACCGATCGGTCCATACGTCGGACCATAAGATGCGCGGGTGCCTTCTTTGGCGGCGTTCAGCAATCGGAGGTCCACCGGGTCCATGCCAATCTCGTGGGCGACCAGATCCATCGTGCTCTCAACGGCAAACGCCGCCATCGGCGCGGAAGGTGCACGATAGGCCGCGACCTTCGGACGGTTGACCAGCACGTCATAGGCGATGGCCTTGACGTTCGGCAAGTCATAACAAGCCCAGGCCGTCATGCCACCGAGCATGCCCCAGATGCCGGGGAATGCCCCGTCCTGGTAACGCAGCACGGCGAGTGCGCCGGTGATGCGACCATCGCGCTTGGCGCCGATCTTCACATCGATCGACGTCGAACACGTTGGGCCGGTACCGCGGAACACCTCTTCGCGAGTCAACACCAGTTTGACCGGACGGTTGGCCTTGCGCGACAGCGCCAGGGCAATAGGCTCCATCCAGACGTGGGTCTTACCACCAAAACCACCACCAATTTCGGAGGACGTGACCTTCAGCTTGGCGATATCCATGCCCAGCAACTGTGCACACTGATTGCGGAAGGTGTAGTGACCCTGTGTCGTCACCCACAACTCCCCCTGGCCGTCGGGACCGACGGTCGCGAGGCAGGCATGGGGTTCGATATAACCCTGGTGGGTCTGCTCGGTCTTGTAGCTGCGCTCGATGATGACATCGGCCTCGGCAAACCCGGCTTCGATGTCGCCATGTCCGAATTGGGATACCTGGCAGACGTTGGTGGGCTTGTTTGAATCAGGGTTGCCGGTGGTGCGTACCCAGGACTGCACCACGGGTGCCTTTTCCAGCATCGCCTCGTCCACGTCAGTGACATGGGGAAGAACCTTGTATTCCACCTTGATCAGTTTGAGCGCCTGCCTGGCGGTTTCCGCATCAATGGCGGCGACTGCAGCCACTGCGTGTCCGTCATAAAGTGCGCGGCCACGAGCCATGCAGTTTTCGAGGATGTCGAGCATGTCCCGCTTGCCTTTCACCATGTCGGGCAGATCGGCGCTGGTGATGATGGCTTTCACACCCGGCAGCTTTTCAGCTTTGCTGGTGTCAATCTTCTTGATCTGTGCATGCGCATGTGGCGAGCGGAGGATCAACCCCACCAGCTGACCGGCAGCCGAGGCGTCTGCACCATACCGCGCACGCCCGGTAACCTTGTCCAGACCATCCGGGCGAGGCACCCGCGTGCCGATAATCTTGAAGGTCTGATTCGTAAAACTCGGATCAGTTGTCACTGTTCTTTCTCCTGAATTCGATAGCGCCTTGGGCAGGCATAAATCGGGTAATCAAAGGCTTATGCGCTCTTCTTCACGGATTTTTTGGCTGCCTTCTTAGCTGCCTTGGTGGCATCAACGGCCAGTTCCTTCGCAGCCGCCTGAACCGCTCGCACGATCTTGTCGTACCCGGTGCATCGGCACAGGTTGCCGGCCAGGGCATAACGAATTTGTACTTCCGTCGGGTCTGGATTTCGGTCCAGCAGCGCCTTCGCCGAAACCAGGAATCCGGGTGTGCAGATGCCGCACTGCAGCGCAGCATGCTCAATGAACTTGGACTGCAGGGCGTGTAGTTTGCCTGCGCTGGCCATACCTTCCACCGTGGTGACGGTACGGCCTTCAACTTCGGCGCCCAGCACCAGGCAGGCGCAGACGAGGCGGTTATCAACGGTGACGCTGCAGGCACCACAGTCACCTGTGCCACAGCCTTCTTTCGCACCGGTCAAGCCGATCCGATTGCGCAGCACATCCAGCAGCACTTCACCGGGCTGACAGACAAATTCAACGGCGTCGCCGTTGATCGTTGTTGTTACATGAACTCCAGACATGACGCTTAACCCCCTGCTCGCTGATAGGCGATTCTCGCGGCCCGCTTGGCCAGTACGCCTGATACTTCCGTTCGAAACTCTACAGTGCCTCGTTTGTCATCGATGGGACGACAGGCTGCTTCACAGGCTGCAACGAGTGCAGCGATCGCTGCATCGTCGAGCTTGGTGCCAATAATGGCCTTGCGGGCTGCAGGGACAACGATGACTGTCGGTCCCACTGCGCCCAGCACGACGCGCGCATCGTCAACGACACCGCCCCGGCCGAGCGTCAAACTGACCGCAGCGCTGCAGACCGCAATATCCATCTCGGTGCGTGGTGTGAAGCGCAAGTAAGCATCACCCGTCTTGCCTTTACGGGCCGGCAAACTGATGGCTTCAATCACTTCGCCCTTTTTCAGCGAGGTCTTGCCGGGACCGGTGACGACGTCTTCAACCGCAACCGTGCGTCGACCTTTTGGTCCGACCACCACTGCCTTGGCTTTGGCAGCGACCAGGGCCGGTACGCTATCCGCAGCGGGTGAGGCATTGCAAAGATTGCCAACAATCGTGCAGCGGCTCTGGATCTGATCTGAACCAATCAGGTTTGCGGCCTCAACAACACCAGGCCACGCTTTTTTCAACGCGTCGTTTTCACCCAGTTGCGCGCAGGACACTGCTGCACCGATCTTGAAACCGCTGGCAGTTTTGCTGATGGTCTGCATGGCCGGGATTCGCTTGATATCGACCACCAGGTCCGGCTCGATCACTCCGCTCTTCAGACGTACCAGTAAGTCGGATCCGCCTGCCAGCACAAAGGCATTGCCTTTGGCCTTGGACAGCAGGCTGACCGCGTCCTTCGTGGATGTGGGCGCTTCGTATCTCATGGGCTTGAGTCTCTCCTTCGTTGGATGCGCAGGGCGTATTATTTGGGTCCGCCCTGTCACTCGCATGACAATGGCGTGGCCAGTGAACTGATCGAAAGGTAATGACCACAGGTTACTCGCCGGACGCGTGAACCGCATCCATTGAGTTCAACCATTGAGTTCAACCATTGAGTTCAACCGTTGCATGAACTGCTGCCTTCCCTGACGCACATAGTAGTGAAAACAGGGAAACAATAGGAATAGGGGAAAACATTGAATCAACGACAAAGCAGGCTTTGATGCACATGACGCCGTTCGTTTATTCATCGGTTTGCCGCCCGGTGGTACGACAGGCCTGGCTTCTGGCATAGTCGGAGCGATTCCACAAAAGAGATCGTCGATGACACACCCGTTTACTGTCGATGCCGATTCACATGTGCTGGAACCACCGGATCTGTGGGTAAATTACCTGGAGCCCAAGTTCAGGGACCGTGGCATCTTCATCAGACAAACACCTGACGGTGAAGAACTGGTGGTGGACAACGAAGTCCTGATGCGCGGCCGATTGGCGAGCCTGGGTGGTGTCGAACATGATGCCTCCGAGTTGTTCATGGACGCGTCGATTCCTTATCTGGATACCTGTCCGCCCGCCTCGATGTTCACCGATGCGCGGGTCAAACTGCTGGACGACTGGCAAGTCAGCGCTGGTCTCACCTTCCCCACCATCGGTATTTTATGGGACAAAGAAGATGATCCTGAATTGGCGATGGCGTATGCCCGTGCCTACAACAACTGGCAGTGGGATTTTGCCAGCCCAGCACTCGATCGTATCGTACCGATCGCGCACATACCGCTGTACGACCCAGTGCTTGCACTCATCGAACTGAAGCGCTGTCTCAAACTTGGCTTCAAGGGCATGTTCATTGCACCCGAACGCATTCTGGGCAAGCGCCCTTCGCACCCGGATTTCGATCCGCTATGGGCCGAAATGCAGGCGGCAGATCTGCCGGTCTGCATGCACCTCATCGTTCGCTTCAAGCGTGCCGTCGGACTTGCGAATCATGGCTGGTACGATCGCGGCGAGCCGATGAATACACTATTTGCCTTTGGTCTGGGCGGCCCTATGCAATTGGTTCCCGCTTTATCCAGTCTGGTGTGCGACGGCCTGTTTGATCGATTCCCGAAACTGAAAGTCCTGGTGGTTGAAGCCGGCGCAGGATACGCGGCGTACGTGATGGATCGGCTGGACGAAAAATATCAGCGGTTCGGCAAATTCGCGCCGATCAAACACAAGCCGAGCGAGTACTTCCGCCGCAACCTGTGGTTTGTGATGGATCCAGGTGAACGATCCATCGATTCACAGTGTGATCTCGTTGGCGAAGATCGTTTTCTCTGGGGCTCGGACTATCCGCACATCGATTCGCACATCAACGCGGCAGATGAGGTTCGGGCAAGTCTGGCGCCGATGAAAGAACATCGCCGCAATCTGGTACTGGGCGGGAATGCGAAGCAACTGTTCAATCTGCGGTAGGACGGATCAGGCCTTGACCCACAACTCGCTCATACCGCGAAAGCTGGGAATCGCATGATAGACATGTCCCCTCGGCCCGTGATCCAGATTCGGGAATCGGTTGAGTAGCCCAATGATGGCTTCTTGCGCTTCGGCCCGCGCCAGATGCGCACCCAGACACAGGTGCCTGCCACCACCAAACGACTGATGATGGGTGTCACTTCGAGTGATATCGAATCGCCCTGGCTCCGGATAAATCGATGGATCGTGATTGGCCGCAGCGAGTGAAGTCGAGAGCGACTCACCCCGATGCACCGGGCATCCTCCCTGATTGATATCTCGATCAGGAATACGCCCGGAGTTGACTACCGGCGAGTCAAACCTGAGCGCCTCTTCGACGGTGTTGACGATGAGATCCGGATTGGCGCGCAGCTTTGCCAGCTCAGCTGGATTGTCGAGCAGTGCCTTGACGGCATTGCCGATGAGATCGGTGGTGGTCACGTTGCCTGCGATCAACAGCAGATTGCATTGCGCGATCATTTCCTTCTCTGTCAGCCGATCACCACCCTCTTCTGCCCGGATCATGTCAGAGATGAGGTCATCGCCCAGATTCAGCCTTCGAGTTGCAATTTCTTTGGCGAAAAACGATTCGAGCAGATCGCGGGCGCGATCACCTCTGGCCCGTTCTTCGGGCTGAGCAAAAGGATTGAAGCTGACTTTGACGCTTTCATCCGACCACTGTTTGAAGTCGCCGCGTCGTGCCGGATCGATGCCCAGCATTTCTGCGATGACAACAGTCGGTACCGGACCGGCAAACTCGGTGATGAGATTGAATTCGCGCGCGCCGATATCGGCCAGCACCATCTCGACCACCTTGCGAATACGCGGTCTCCATCGTTCTACGGCAGTCGGCGTGAATGAGCTGCTGACAAGGGATCGCAACCGACGATGGCCTGGTTCATCCATCAGCAGCATGGAGGGTTCTTCCTGCCGATTGGCGGCGAGCAGAAAGTTTGCCGAGAACGTGCCTGGATTGGCCTTGCGAGGGTCAGACCAAAAATCACGATCACGCAGGATGTCGCGAACATCATCGTGCCGGGTATAGATGAATCGCTTGAGCACCGCATCTTCAAACACCGGTGCATGTTCACGCAACTTGCCGAGTACCGCATAAGGGTCGCGGCGGAAATTCTCATCCAGGGGTGTGAGTGCAATGCCTTGTGGGAGGTCGACTTTATCCATCTTGAAAGCCTCTTCCTTGTTCATGCTGATCGGATCTCAACATGTTGGCACGCACTGACGGACAACGGCAATGAACTGTCCCTGCTTTATCCGTGCGTTATCCCTGCGCGTCAGGCGCCAGCGATTTTCACACTGTAGCCAAGTTTTTCCAGTTCGGGTAACAGGCGCGCCCGCTGCTCACCCTGAATCTCGATGACCCCTTCGCGGACGGTTCCGCCGACGCCACACAACTTCTTGAGCCTGCTCGCAAGTGCCTCAAGTTCTTCGCCGGATAACGGCAAACCCTTCACTAGTGTCACACCGGTACCTTTGCGTCCCTTGGTTTCCCGCGCCAACCGGATGATGCCATCGCCAGTGCTGTTCTTCTTCGGTGCGTCACTCCCGCAAACACAGTCAGCAACCAACCGAAAACATTGTCGGCAGCGTGCTGGGGGCGCTGGATCGGTTGAATAAACAGTTGTAGACGAACTTCTGCTCAGTGCCGGTGATTTTTTCGACGAAGCCATAGCCAGAAAACCCCTGAAGTGCGCCCTGTGGGAGATCTCACGATCGCGAACTCCATCGCGGTCTGGAGACCGCTCCCACACACTCTCGATGCCGATGCCTGTGGGAGCGATCTCCTGATCGCGATTTTCCACTCGGCATCGCGGTCGGGAGACCGCTCCTACAACAGGGAGGGCCGCCCGACGCCTCCCCCCTGCGTCAGACGCGCTGTGCGTCGGAAGCTTTACCGATTATTGTCGAATCAAGGTTAATAAAATGGTGGTGCATCCATGCAGCTCTAAAGAAGCTCTGCTTGTTCAGAGCTTCATTAGGTTCCGACGTTTCAACGCCTGCAGGCAGATGAAATCGTGGGCGATGGTCGCAGCAGCCAGTGCCGTGATTTCGGCATGATCGTAGGCCGGCGCGACTTCGACGACGTCCATGCCGATGATGTCTACAGGCCCCAGTGAGCGCAGGATGGCCAGCGCCTGGGCGGTGCTCAAGCCGCCGGCTACGGGAGTGCCGGTACCTGGCGCGAATGCCGGGTCGAGGCAATCGATATCAAACGTGAGATACGCCTTTCGGTTCCCGACAGTGTGGAGCACGCGTTCCAGTGCGGCACGCGCACCGTGTTCGTGTATCCACGGGGCATCCAGAATCGTGAAGCCTTCATCCTCAGCACTGAAGCTGCGAATGCCGATCTGGACAGAGTGTTCAACGTCGATCAATCCTTCCCGTTTCGCGCGCAAGAACATGGAGCCATGATCAAGTCGATCACCATCATCCGGCCAGGTATCGACGTGGGCATCAAAGTGGATCAGCGCCAGTGGCCCGAATTTCTCCGCATGCGCCTTGAGAAGTGGATAGGTCACGAAGTGGTCACCGCCAAACGTCACCATCATGCTGGCCTGGTCGAGTATGGATCGTGCGTGCGTAACAATCCGGTCCACGGCCTGTTGTGGATGGCCGGCATCGAAGTAACAGTCACCCCAGTCTGCGACTGCGAGTGAGGCGAAAGGATCGATATCGAAGGGAAAGGCGCGTGATGAGAGTTCGGCTAATTGCACCGATGCGGCGCGGATGGCTGCCGGGCCGAATCGGGCGCCTGGCCGGAATGTGGTGGCGGCATCAAACGGTAGTCCGGAGATCACGATGTCGGCACCGCTGATGTCGCGGGTGCGTTGTCGGCGCAGGAAGGTGAGGTCGCCGGCGTAAGTCATCTGATCGGCTGGCCGTCCGAGCAGATCAGGTCGTGTCATGAGTTGTTCAGATCCAAAGTCATGAGGGCTGATTCGGGGGTTCGTACATCAGTCGATTCCATTCGCCGTGGAAGTGCTGCACACGAGCCTCTTCCTCGGACAGCCAAACAGTGTCGAAACCTGCGGACTGCATTCCGCTCTGGGCATGTTTGAGCAGTTCGACGTCCTGATCGATGGTGATGGTCATCGACTTCTCGCCTCGCAGCACGGCATCGTATTCGAATACATCGCGGGTTGGTCGTGTTGGCGGGTTCTGGCCGGGTGGCAGGCGCACCAGCGAAAGCTTGTCGAATTCACAACGACCAGGATCCGTTGCGTGCGGACGCGGACGAAGTATCCAGCAGAAGTCCGAACCGAACGACATCACGGTGTTTGGAAACAGGTTGTATTGCCAGGCGTCCGTGAGCTGTTCGTCGGCGAATGCGGAATAGTCAAAGCCGAGGCTCTTCGCATGAGTTCGTTTTGCCTCCTGCACGGCAGCGCGGATCTGCGGAACTCGGCCGATGAAATCCTCGGCTTGCAACCCGACCTCATTGAGACGGGCTGCGAGCAGGGGCGTCGGCTGTTCCGGAATCGGAAAGCGTGGGTTGGTGGTGGCACCGGGTACATGCACACCCGTGTGACCGTGCGAAAACAGGTGCACGGTATCGTTGCAGCAGTCCACCATCGATCGATGTTGCGGATGCAAAAAATCGACATGGTAAAGCTCGCCGAAGTTGTCGACGACAGCCTTCCAGTTGCAGTTGAGATAACAGGTCTGATCCTCAACCACGGTCATCTCGCGAAACCGGTAGGCGGCGAGGGCGTCGACGACAGGACCGAGAAAGTCCCGCAGTGGCATTGGATTCTGCCCGAGGTGGACAAAGACCATGCCGTCCCAGACGTCGACGTGTACCGGCTTCAAACCACGCCTTTCCAGGTCCAGCCCTTGCAGGAACTGTTCGCGATGGGGAGCTGCCTTGAGTGATCCATCGTTGGCGTAGGTCCAGGCGTGGTAACCACATCGAAAGAAACGAGAGTTGCCGCAGGATTCATGTACCAGTCGCAGGCCCCGATGCTGACACACGTTGTAGAAGGCGTTGATGCTGCCATTGTTTTCGCGGGTCAGAAGTATCTGCTCGGTCCCGATCGGGAAGACATAGAAGTCACCAGGCCGTGCCAGGTCCTGTTCAACACACGCCAGGAGCCACGAATTGCGCCAGACGTTGTGCCATTCCCGGGCCATGGTGTCGGACGAGATGTAGC